>WQYD01000010.1 GCA_009781445.1 Bacillota bacterium
CTTCGCTATCCCTTATCCCCACGGGTTTAAGCGCGCCGAACCTAAGTGAATCTTCACCGCGCCTTGCAAGTTCTTCCACAGGCATACAACCCTCAAATAATTCGCCTTTTTCAAAACTTTTGCGCACAACGGTAGCTGAGGATACCAAATTGCGGTAAAATAAGGCATATTCTTCCTTATTCATGGGGCAATTAAGATAATCGTTACCACCCTTTTGATACCTTGCGCCAAAAAACGCATGGTTCATATCCACGGAAGCCCCTGTGATTATAGGCGCGACTGCGTCATAAAAATGCAACCTTTCATTGCCTGTTTTTTCTATAATTTTATCACTTAGTGCCTGCGAAGTTAAAGGGCCTGAGGCAATAATTGTGTAGTCCCCGAAGTCTTTTACCTCTTCTCTTATAATTTTAAGGTTCTTAAACGCGCTAAGGCGCGCTTCAATATACTCTGAAAACTTGTTTCTATCCACAGCAAGTGCGCCACCTGCGGGGATTTTTGCATAATCTGCGGATTCAAGGATTAGTGAACCGTAAATCCTCATTTCCTGCTTTAACAGCCCTTGGGCGGTTAGTTCGTCCTCGCTTTTTAAGCTGTTAGAACAAACAAGTTCGGCAAGCCCTGCGGTTTTGTGGGCTTCGGTGAACTTATTCGGGCGCATTTCGTAAAGTTCAACTTCCACACCTTGCTTTAAAAGCGCATAAGTTGCCTCAACCCCTGCAAGCCCACCGCCGATTACTTTAACCGCTTTCATTGTTATGCTTTAGGGAGCTTAACGACTTCTTTGCAGTTTTTATTGGTGCAAAGATACGCTTTTTCACCACCCTCTTCCACTATTTTCATTACGGAAACGCAATGAGGGCACATGATTGGCGCAGGAATATCCCAACTCATAAACTTGCAATCAGGATAGCCGTTGCAACCGTAAAACATTTTGCCAGCTTTAGAATAACACTTATGAATATCCTTACCGCATTTGGGGCAAGTGCCAAGGTGTTCGTCTATATTCTTCACATTTTTGCAAGCAGGATATCCGGGGCAGGCAAGGAATTTGCCGTACTTACCGTCTCTAAACACCATTTTTTTACCGCATTTATCGCAAACAACCTCGGATTCTTCTTCAACCTTGGGTGCGCGCTGTTTATTTTCGGCATACGCTTTTTGCAATTCCGTTTGAAAACTGGGCCAAAAATCCCCAAGAACATCTTGCCACCTTATGCCCTGATGTTCAATTTTATCCAGCCTTTCTTCCATTTCCGCCGTGAAATGTGAATCCACGATATTGGCAAAATATAATTCCATGAAATCATTAACAGATTCGCCGAGTGCGGTGGGCTTCATTAGCTTTTGTTCTTTTTCGGTATATTCGCGCTTAGCAAAAACCGCAAGAACTGAAGCGTAAGTGGAAGGTCTGCCGATTCCGTTTTCTTCCATTGCCTTAATTAAGGTTGCTTCGGAATAACGGCTGGGGGGCTTTGTAAATTTTTGCTCTGGCTTTAATTCTTGAAGCGTTAGCTTTTCGCCCTCGTTTAAATCGGGTAAATTTGATTGAAGTTCGTCCTCTTCCCGAACTTCCGCGCTTTCGTAAACCACGGTGTAACCCTTAAACACCACGCTTCTGCCACTAAGTTTGAACCCAAATTTTTCGCCACTGCCTGCGCGCGCCTCAATGCGCACATTTAGGGTATCGTAAACTGCGTCTGTCATTTGGCTTGCGATAAACCTGTCATATATAAGTTTATAAAGCCTATATTGATTTTTGCTTAGCTTATCTTTTACGCTTTCGGGCGTTCTTTCAAGAGAAATCGGGCGCACGGCTTCATGTGCATCTTGGGTGTTTTGAGATTTGGAAGCATAAAAATTGGGCTTTTCGGGCGCGTAATCTTGCCCGTATTTCGCCTTTATATACTCAAGGCTTTCCTTTTGCATTTCGGCGGAAACCCTAATGCTATCCGTTCTGATATAGGTAACGAATGCGATATGCCCTTCGCCCGCAATGTCCACGCCCTCATAAAGCTGTTGGGCGATTTTCATGATTTCGGTGGCAGGAATGCCAAGTTTTTGCGAACCGTCTTGTTGCATTGTGCTTGTCATAAAAGGCGGGGCGGGGCTTGTTTTAGATCTGCCTCTTTTAACATTTTCCACAATCCAATCCGCGGTTTTTAATGCGGAAAGAATAGCGTCTGCTTGTTCTTTATTTTCAACCTTGGTTTTCTTTCCGTTAATATCGTGAAAGAGTGCTTTTAGCGTAAGTTTTTTATTGGAAAGTTTATTTAAAAGCGCGTAAAGAGACCAGTATTCTTCGGGGACGAACGCACGGATTTCCCTTTCCCTATCCACCACCATTTTAAGCGCGGCGGATTGCACGCGTCCGCCCGATAGCCCCGGCTTAATGGATTTGCTGATTATGGGGCTAACCTTATAGCCCACAAGCCTATCCAAAACGCGCCTTGCTTGCTGTGCGTCCACAAGGTTCATATTGATTTCGCGCGGGCTTTTAATTGCCCTTTGCACTGCCTTTGAACTGATTTCATTAAACTCTATCCTGCTTGCGCCTTTAAGCCCCAAAAGCGTGGCTAAGTGCCAACTAATCGCTTCGCCCTCTCTATCAGGGTCAGTGGCAAGGAATGCGGATTCGCTATCCTTAACCGCGCTTTTTAAATCGGCTAAAAGTTTCTTTTTTGCTGTGGCAACCACATATTCGGGCTTGAATTCATTGCCGACATCTATCCCAAGAGTTCTTTCGGGAAGATCGCAAATATGCCCGCCTGACGCCATGACTTTGAAGCCACTGCCAAGATACTTTTGAATGGTTTTGCCTTTTGAAGGCGATTCAACTATTACTAATTTCACTTTTTACACTCCGTAAGTATTATTTTCATATTTTTTAATTATTTCAAACAGTTCAAGCCTTGTAAGCAATGCGTTAAGCTGTGCCGTGGAAAGCCCTGTTAGTGCCATAAGTTCGTCAAAATGCAAGGGTTTATAGGTTAGTGCCTCAAGGATTACGCCTTCTGTGTAATCAAGTTGCATATTTGAGGGCTTTGTTCTTACCGCGGTAAGCCCAAGTTCGGCGATAATCTCTTCTGGCGAAAGAGTTAAAGCGTGGGGATACCTCTTAAGCAGTTTGTTTGAACCCTCACCCCGTGGCGAATTGATTGAACTTGGCACGGCATAAATATTTCTGCCCTGTTCAACCGCGATTTCGGCGGTGATTATTGAACCGCTTTTCACGCGTGCTTCTGTAACCAAAATGCCCTCGCACAGTCCGCTAACAATCCTGTTTCTTTCGGGGAATTGATAGCCGTTAGGCTTAACCCCCTCGCCGTATTCGGAAACAACTAAGCCCTCTTTATATATCCTATTATATAGATAGGCATTTTCTTGAGGATAGATTTTATCAATTCCGCACCCAAGAACCGCAATTGTTTTACCGCCCATATCAAGTGCGGTTTTGTGGGCTACACTGTCTATTCCCTTTGCAAGCCCCGAAACAATGGTTATCCCCTGTGAGGCGATTTCGTAAACAAACCTATGGGTTGTGTCCTCGCCGTAACGGCTTGGTTCGCGTGAACCCACAACCCCCAAGCACTTTGTTTTGAGTAAACTTATATCCCCAATGCAATAAAGCACTTTGGGCGGATTAGAAATTTCTAACAGCAGTGGCGGATATTCTTTATCGCCAATCTTGATTTCCACAATTTTTAATGCGTTATTCATTATCTGCCTTATATCTTCTGTTTGCCGTAGTTATATTATAAACTATCGGAAGTTAATTTCAAAACAAGTTTTAAAATTTTAGAAAACAAGCCTTGGCTTGCTTTCTTCGGCAATGCTTGCCGACTTCCTCGTTTGAATTATGCTCAGTTTCAGTCATGTGCAAGCAAGCTTGCCCGCGACACTCAACTTCGCATAATATAGCAAATTGTTTAAGGTTAAACAAACTATATGTTTCTGAATATTTTTCAGCGCACAGCGCACAACGCACAGCGCACAATGGTGGAATTATTTATTAATGAGATTTAGAATCCTTCGTTTTTAGTTTTTAGTTTTTACTTTCCTTCATTGTGCGCTGTGCGCTGTGCGCTGTGCGCTGACTCATTCCTCGCTTTTCACCCTATACTGTATCGCCTCTGCAATATCTTCCACTGATATTTCCTCTCTCGCGCTTAAATCTGCTATTGTGCGTGCAAGTTTTAGAATCCGCCCTGCGCCCCTTGCGCTTAGGCTGAATTTTTTATAAGCAAATTCAAGAATAGTTTCGCATTCCTTATTTAGTTTGCAAAACTGCGTTGTGCTTTTGGCGTTCATTTGCGCGTTGCAGAAAATGTTAGTCCCCTTAAACCTGTTAAGCTGAATCTCTCTTGCAAGAGTAACCCTTGATTTAACTTCTAAACTTGTTTCGGCTTTAACGCTTGAACGCAAATCCGAATATTCCACACCGTCTACTTCTGCATGAATATCAATCCTGTCAAGCAGTGGGCCTGAAATTCTTGTGCGGTAATTGCGCTTTTCATTTTCTGTGCAAACGCAGGGTTTTTGAGTGCTACCAAGATAACCGCAGGGGCAAGGGTTCATGCTTGCAATCATCATGAATCTTGCAGGGTATTCCACGCTTCTTAGCACACGGCTTACCGAAATAACCCCGTCTTCAAGCGGTTGGCGCAGGGATTCAAGCACCTTTTTGTTATATTCAGGCATTTCGTCAAGAAACAAAACGCCGTTATTTGCAAGGCTAACTTCCCCCGGAAGGCTTTTATTGCCACCGCCTGTGAAGCTAATCAGCGTTGCCGTGTGGTGAGGGCTTCTGAAAGGACGGCGCGATATAATGCCTTCGCTTAAGTCAAGCAAGCCCGAAACAGAGTGGATTTTTGTGGTTTCAATAGCTTCCTCAAATGTCATTTCGGGCATAATTGCAGGAACGCATTTTGCAAGCATAGTTTTGCCCGCCCCAGGGACGCCCGAAAGAAGCATATTATGCCCGCCTGCCACGGCGATTTCAAGCGCACGCTTTGCCACCGTTTGCCCCTTAACATCGGCTAAATCAATATCGTATTTGTAGCCTTGGCTACTTGCTGAGTATGTTCTGTGTGCCACAGGCTTAATATCGTAAATCCCTGATAAAAAGGCTGTTGCTTCGGATAAATTCTTTGCGGGGTAGCATTTCACACCCTCAATAAAAGACGCCTCACTTGCATTTTCGTAAGGAATGATAAATTTTTTAAAGCCGTTTTGATACGCGCTTATCAATATCGGCATAATGCCGTTAGCCCGCCTTAGCCCGCCGTCAAGCGAAAGTTCACCAATAAGCACATATTCGCTAAAATCAACGGGCGGAAGTTGCCCCGTGCTTGCAAGAAATCCCACCGCAATAGGAAAATCATAAATTGAACCTTCCTTTTTGGTATCCGCAGGGGCAAGGTTCACGGTTATCCTTTTGGGGCAAAAATCATAACCTGAATTCTTAATTGCGGAAAAAACTCTGTTTCTTGCCTCTTTAATGCCTGAACCGGGTAAGCCTACCACAGTAAAATTTGCGATTCCCGCTTGGGAATCCACCTCAATATCTACTGAGTAGCCCTCTATTCCGTGCAATGCGTAGCTTTTAATTACAGATAACATTCTTCGCTTAGTTCCTTGTTTTGCGCGTGTACTTTACGCGCGTTTCCTTATTATCTTTATAAACAAAAAAAGCCCTTTTTTAAGGGGCTTTGTTTTGCTATTCGGTTTTATCGTTTTCTTTATTTTTCTTTGACGCTTTCTTTTCTTTTATGTCTGCCCTAAAGGAATTAACTATCCCCTTAACCCTGTAACCAAAATTTCTGAATCCGATAACCACATTCTTGCCCACGCTGATTGCATATTCATGGAAAGGCACATTAAGCACAAGATACGCTTTATTTTTCTTTGCGATAACGGTATCATAACCAACCATGACATAGGCAATCAATATGATTAGGTTAATAATTCCGAATGTGATTGTGTAAGCACTGCCGATTTGTTCGTATCCGTTTGAAGTGTACCCCGTTATCATATATAGGTAAGCGAAGTTAATGAACATGGAAGTGGCAAGCACGGCAAACAATGCGTAAAGCCGTTTGTCCTGCACAAGAACTGTGTAAATATATAGTAGCGGAAGCACAATGAATAAAGACATTGGCGTCATGTTATTGCAGAAGTACCAGTACACGAGGATAAATGCGCACGAAAGCCCGAGAAGCGAAAGGCGGTTATTGCTTTTGAAGTAAGCGTAAGCAAGCACACCCACCACGAATATTATGAATAAAATTGTAACAACAAACGATTCCGTGGTAACAGGTTGGAAGTTGTTGCCTATCATTGCTTGGAAGTTAAACGCGTTCATGGAATATAAATCAGGCATACGGACTGCGTTCACGAAATAGCTGTAAGGCGCACCGCCCAAGCCTGCGTTTATAAACATCGGCACGGATATCATCCAATAGAAAAGTAACCCTGCGCCAATGGCTACAATAGGCATAATCCATTTATAATCTTTTGCCTTAATTGAACGGATAATGATCATAGCCGTGTACGCAAGCATAAACGGAACAACAAGAAGTGCGTTTGTGGATACCATTACCGCCGAAAAGTAGCTTATTGCCATGCCGATATAGTTCTTGTTAAGAATGAAATAGAACGCAAGAACCACGAAGAATGCGGAAATGGATTCTATCGCACCGAACGCGGAAGAGGTTATGAAAACCACTGGCAGTAAGGAATATAAAAGCGCGGAAGCTATCGCAGAAATCTTTCCTTGCTTTGTGGCATTCACAAGTTTGTAAATAATTAACACCGTTCCTACATCTGCCATAATTGCAAAAAGTTTTATCACTGTAACCGTGGTTAAAACTTCGGTTGCCACAGTCGCACCGCCTGCTAAGCCGATAAGCCTGCCGAAAAGCCCTGCAATAGTAATCAGATAGGTGGCAAAGGGCATTAAATGCTGTACGGAATTGGCTTCGTAAGTTTTGGTTATGCCGTACATTGCGGAATAAAGTCCGTTTCCTGCCAGCCCCTCAAGATCATAGCCAAAGTGGGCGGTTTGAATGCTTTTGCCCCCTGCAATCATTGCTTCAATAAGCGTAATCAATAGCCTCACAAGTAGCGTAACGCCGATAACGATAAGCGCACCGCCCCATTTATTTTCCTTAAGGAATGTATACCATTTGGGCTTAACGGCAATTTGCATAATGTCAAGAGCTTTGCTTCTTGCCCTGAACATATAAAATGCGTAAGCAATTATTATTGTGCCGATTGCGCCAAGAACCACGAACACGGTGTTAAGCTGTGTGGGCGCGCCGAAAACTGAGGCTTCAAGGGTGTAAAAGCGAATTCCGTCTGCACGGCCGTTTGCCTCTTTCCTTGTTACCCTTGTTAGTTCAATGTTCCGAATAATAACATTCGTGGCACTCACTTGATTCAACTCTGTTCCCACATTTATGGCAAGGCTAACCTCGCGCATACTTGTGGTTTTAAAATAGTAGGTAGCTGTCTTGGGGTTTGATACTTGGAAAGTTTCCTCTGTGGGGTTTTCGTTTCTTATATTGAAATCGGGATTTTCCTTAAAGCCCACAAAAAGCCCGTCAAAGGTTGAACCTGTGGGCGCGTTGTGGTGGGTTTGCATATAAGGGGTTGTGTAGCTGTAGGTAACCTTATAATAAGAATAAGTCCTTAAGCGCACTTTTTGACTCATTTGCGCCCAGCCTGCACCTGCTGTGTCTATGGTTACGAAGTTCGCACCGTCACCGTTGCTTATCACGCCGAATATGCCCGAACCGCCGTTACCGCCGTCAAGCGTCCACACTTCCCTGAGTTCGGCAAGGTTTGCAAAATCAAAAGGGCCTTTTTCGCCACCCTCAAGAATTTGGTTGCCGTACCGTGAACCGCCCGAACAGCCCGAAAGCGCGAAAACGCTAATCAGCATCGTGGCTAAAATAACAAATATTAAAAGTTTTCTCACACCAAAACTCCTTATCAACGCTTAGCGCAAAGCGCACGGCGCGAAACTAAAAGGTAATAAGTAAAGTTGCTTAAAGTAATCCCAAGCAAACTATTTCGCAAATCTGTTAGCCTGCGGAACTTTCGCCGCTTTGCCTGTGCGTCCGCGAAGGTAGTAAAGTTTTGCCCTTCTCACTCTGCCCTTTCTCACTATCTCAATCCTGTCTATCTTAGGGGAATGGATAGGGAAAGTTCTTTCCACGCCAACGCCGAACGATAAACGGCGAACGGTAAATGTTTCCCTGATTCCGCCGTTCTTGCGTGCGATAACAGTGCCTTCAAACGCCTGCACCCTTTCATTTGCGCCTTCAATAATCTTCACGAAAACTTTTAAAGTATCGCCGATTTTAATTTCGGGCAAATCCGTGCGCAGAGCTTCTTTTTCAATAATGTCTATAATGTTCATATTTGTGCCTCTTTTTGAGTATTTTTTTACATGCTTTTATATATTAACAAATAATTTTTTATTTATCAATTATTTAAATACAGATTATATACATATTTCAATGTAAATTTTCGTGATTTTGTGTTAAAATTAAAGAACTATGAGTACGCTTAACTTTAAAATTGAATACTTTGTTTCAAAAGACGCCGAAAAAACTTATATCAAAATCCCTTTTACCGTTCCTTACGGCGCGGAAAGCGTGGAAATTTCGTATAGCTACGAGGGGCAAAATGTTCGCCCCGAACCTTTCGGCGAAAAAAATGTGATTGATTTGGGGCTTGTGGATAACCTTGGAAACGATATTAGTGCCACGGGTAGCGCGCACCGTTCGCTTTTTGTGAGTGAAACCCATTCTTCTTGTGGCGCAAAAAAAACCGCGCTTGCAGAAGGTGTTTGGCACATTTTGCTTGGCGCGTACATGGTTAAAAAAAGCGGTGTAACCGTTTCGTATAATGTTAAAATCAATTTAAAAGTTCCGCGTTGGCTTAGAGGCGATACGCACCTTCACAGCACGAATTCAGACGGAAACAGCACTTATCTTCAGCTTGCGAAAAAGGCGAAGAGAAGAAATCTTGATTACATAATTTTTACCGATCATAACAATACTTTCAGCGGTTCGCTTCCCGACATAAAGGGGCTAACCATGATTAAGGGCGTGGAATTTACCCACTTTAAGGGGCATTTTAATTTCCTCGGCGCAGAAAAGCCTTACAGCGGAACTTACGCAATTAACAGCTTTGAGGAATTTGAAGAAAAGTGCGAAGAAGCAAAAAAGAACGGTGCTTTAAGGGTAATCAACCACCCCGTAAGCCCCTGCCCTTGGGAATGGACTACGGATTTTGATTATGACGGAATTGAGGTTTGGAACGGTTCTGCCGTTTTCATTAAGGACACCTTTGATAACTTAAAAATTTGGGACAGCGAACTTAAAAAAGGCAAAAACCTCTTTGCCGTGGGCGGTAGCGATTACCACCGTTTTTCCTTTCCCTTCGCCATGCCCACCACTGCGGTGTTTGCTGATTCGCGCGCCGAAAGCGATATTCTATCCGCAATAAAAAGCGGAAAAACCTCAATTCTATTTAAGCCGAACACCCCTCTTGCTTATATTGAAAAAATCAGTGAAACAGAAATAAAGGTAACTTGCGAACGCTTAAAGCGGGGGCGAACCCTTGTAATTCTTTCAGAAAACGGCGAAATGTTTAAGCACAAAGCAAAGCGAACCGCATCGTTTTCAATCACCCTTCCTGCCGAAAATTCGCGCTACTTCCGCGCCGAGGTAAGAAGAAAGCCCCCATTCAAACTTGCCTTGCTTGACTATCTTATTTCAGGCAAAACGCGCCCGAATGAAAAAAATTATTTCTGCAAGGAATCTCACGAAGTTATCACAGGGGCGGTGTTTTTCAAATGAAAGAATCGCTAAAACAAGGTTTAATTTACGAGCATAACGCTTGCGAATATCTAAAAGAAAACGGCTATAAAATTTTAGACCGCAATGTAAATTACCAAGGAAAAGGCGAGCTTGATATCGTTGCCATTCAAGGCACAACCCTTGTTATCGTAGAAGTAAAATATCGTTCAAGTACGGATTTTGGGCATCCGATAGAATCACTTACGCGCCCCAAAGTGCAAAAAATCCTAAAAGCCACAGAACTCTACATAGCAGAAACGGAATATAAATATAAAGATATCCGCTTTGATATTATCTGCTTTGACGACTTAAATATTGAACATATAGAGAACGCTTTCTACGGATACTGGAATTAAAAATTACACAAACTTCTTAATAAATGACGCCCTATGTGCGGGACACGCGCCAAACTTTTTGATCATTTCTATGTGGTGTTTTGTGCCGTAACCTTTGTGAATTTCAAACCCGTATTCGGGATATTCTTTTGAAAGTGCAAGCATATAATCGTCCCGCGAAACCTTTGCGATTATAGACGCGCTTGCAATGGAATAGCTTAGCGCATCGCCGTGAATTATAGGGATTGTTTTAAAAGGAATGTTGAGTTTAACCGCGTCCACCAAAACGGCATTCGGCTTTGGATTTAGATTAAGCACAGCTTCACTCATAGCCATTTTTGTTGCGTTTAAAATGTTTACCTCATCAATTACCGTTTCGCTTACATTCACAATCTTATAATCAATCAGGCTTTCTTTGAGTTCGTCATAAAGCAACCGCCTCACCCTATCGGATAGCTTTTTGCTATCGTTAACACGCGGTGTAATTTTCTTAAAATCACAAATCACCGCCACCGCAGTAACGGGGCCAGCCAAAGGGCCTCTGCCCGCTTCGTCCACCCCTGCCACCAAATTTAAGCCTTCCGATATGCAGGCTTCCTCATATGAGAATAGATTGTTTATCTCACTTTTCATAATTTCTAAAAACAATGTAATTTAGCCTCAGCCTTACAGAACTATTTAGGTGCTTGTTAAAGTGCGTTCAGGCGAGGAAAGCGAACAATTTGCAAAGGACTTTACTTAAATGTAAACGACTGCGCAAATTGTGAAGTTTGACAAAGCATCAACGCGATTTAGCGAGCATCTAATCAAGCAAAAATTTGCCAAGGTAACCTTTGCGAATATCGGAAATTAAGCCCTGCGAAGCCTTATCTAAATCATATTCACCGCCCTTTAGTAAAAACCCCCTTGCCTTTGCCACTTGGGTTAAAACTTCATTTTCGGGTGTGTCTTTATCTATACTATACCTTTTTTTGAATTCGTCCTCATTTGAGATTCTTAAAAGTTTAAAGCCCTCAACCGCAAGTTCCAAAGCATTCACAACCTCATCTTTAATTGAACCGATAAGCGCGAGGTTAACCGCCTTTTTCTTGTTAGAAAAATCAGGATAAAGCACCCCGGGGCTATCAAGAAGTTCCAAATATTCCCCTATCTTCACCCACTGCTTTCCGCGCGTTACCCCGGGCCGATTTCCCGTAACCGTCTTTTTTTCAGGCGCAAGGCTGTTAATCAGGGTAGATTTCCCCGTGTTGGGGCAACCGATAACCATTGCTTTAAGCGTCTTTTTCACGCCCTTTAAAGCGTAACGGTTTATCATTTCCGCATTCAACTCTGTTAAGTTTTTCACAATTTCATTCGCATAAGCCTTACTCAAGCTATTGGTAACAATAGCCCTCATGCCTTGGCTAACAAAATGCGCACGCCACTTTTCCACCCCTTGGGCAGGCACTAAATCCGCCTTATTTAGCACATAAAGCCTTGGCTTATTCCCCAAAGCCCTGTCAAAATGCGGATTTATCGTAGACAACGGCGCACGCGCATCCAGCACATAAATCACGCAATCCACAATCTTAATCTCTTTCTCAATCATCCTCAGAGCCTTCGTCATATGCCCCGGAAACCAGTGAATATTCATTTTACACCTCCTACATATAGTGTTTTTTGCCCTATTATAGGGGGTTTTGCTACTATATCTTGTGTTGTGGAAATAATTTGACACTAACTTTTACACTAACTTTTCCCCCTTTTATTCCCCCAACACAAAATTTTTATGTCAAGGAAAATCCATTTTAGGGAAAGAAGTTAGTCGCATTTGAACGCTAATTATCGTGTCATAATATGCTTTGCGTTCGTTCATAAATGCCTATAATTAACCGCTTGTTTTACTCGATTAATTATAGCATAAATTTAACCAAAATGAAAGGAGAATACACATGACAGCACTAATAATTGTTGCAACAATTTGCCTTGTCGTCGGCACATTCAATCTGATTAATGCAAGAGCCGGAGCGAAGGCTTATCGTGCAAGAAACCGTGGCAGTCGGGTCGCGGAGATAGAAGAGTGGGACAGATGGTCGAGAATTCTTTTAGCAGAATACAACGAGCTAACCGGCTTAGAGCTCTCCTATCCCGAAATCAAGTTCACATCAGGTCGCTTTGACCGCGCTTACTACAACGCTTTCAGCGAGCCGTACACACTTACAAATGCAAATCCATGGAAAGATGAGACCGCGCTTGAAACACTGCGCATAAGGCATAAACTGCCCTCAGACGACGAAATCTACTCGCTGCAAGAATGGATGTACAAAAAGAAAATTATCAACCGCCCTACTCTTTATACTTCTCTCGCTTATCTTATCCAACAATGCGTTTATCGCGCCGTCCATAAGCGCGACTACAAATACGGAGGCAAGGACTGGGAAGGAGAAGAAGCGGCTAAACAAAAATGGGAAGAGATTCAAAGCAAGCACGCTTGGATGAAAAATGATCCGACTGACCGTTGGATCAATTAATCGCCGTCAGCTCAACTGTATAATCAGCTTTTCAATGCTTTTATCGTATCAACTACAAGTTGAACGGAGTTTGTTGCCACTAATCTTTGATCTTTTTTTCTGCTCGGCAGAAATTGTGTTTTTGCAAAAACCCCAATCGCAAATTCCTTTCACGAAGACACATTGTTTGCCAGCTCTAAAAGACACTAGCAGAACACCCGCCGTCACCATCTCTGCACCGTCTTTACGCCAACGAAGTGGATTATATGGGTATGGTGGTCTGCTTTTGATTTTATAACTAATATTGCATCACACACTAGCCGCTGCAAATAATTTCTTTGCAAAAGGCGAATTGTTGTCTTGCATTATGAGACCGAATTCTCCTGTTCCTACTGCTTGAAAACGCTTAAAAGCATAGTAATTGCTAGACAACTGTTTTTGGTACGCATAGTCCAACAAATCCATGTTTGCCATCACAACGCCATAGATTCCATCAATTTGATGTTGAGCAACTACATCGAATTGCACAAGCATTCTGCCCGGACTAGAATAGACAATGTATGAGTTTGTTCCATCACATTTTTTGCCTACAAATTTCTTACCTAGCATTTCAAAAGTTATGTGCGCGTTATCAGAGTCCTTTGCGGTTGTCGCGACAATAGGAGTTGTCTTTTTTTGTTGCAATTTTTCAAAATTTGCAATCCCATCCGAGTTTTTTTGTTCCGCCGAAAGTTTAAAATATTTCAATGCCTCATTATAATCAACGGGAACGCCTAAACCTTGTAAATAACACATTCCAAGTAAATTTTCGGGAATACCGTCTTCCACCAACCAAGATGCCTTTTTTGCCATTGCTATTGCGTCTGCAAAATTTTGCGCCGTACCTATCCCTTGCAAATAACATATTGCTAAGTTAGAAGTGCAGTCACCGCAACCGTTCTCAGCGCCTTGTTTATAACTCTTGAAAGCTTCTTTGTAATTAATCGTCATTAGCTTGCCATTTATATATATTCTTCCTAAATGACAACAAGCATCTCGACCCCCTGCTTCTGCAGCCTTTTTATACCAATGGATGGCTTTATTAACATCGGCATTTATGATGCCGTAATAACCTAATTCGCAGTAAGTGCCTAGTAAGTTCTGACATGTCACATCTCCATTCTCGGCACCCCTTTTTACACTATCTATGTTTTGATAATAAGAATCTTTTTTTATATCGCGTTTCCTATCGACTTCTTCAGCTAATCTAAGATTTTCATGCGAAAGTTCAAATGCCTTCTTTTTTTCTTCTTCAATTTTCTTTAAAGAAACGTTCAATTCTGTCACATCAATTTGAATTCTAAACCTATGCTTCAATGCCAACCTTATTTCGCTTGCTAAATCATTGGATAAACCGCCTGCAAATTCACCACAAACCTCTTTAACGGTCGATTCAATGTCGCTTGTAATATTTAAACCTTTGTTTCTAATGTAACTTAATACATCTTCATAATCCAACTTCGCGTTTGACATGTCCGCTCCTCTATAATTTCGTTTTTTTCAAACTCTATTGAAAGCTATATGAGTCAACTCCGCTATCAACCAATTTATCTAAGTCGCTATTCCCCATTTTTCTTGATAACTCCGCCAAAATTTCATTTGTCCTCGTGGCCGTATCTAGGGTTGTTTTTGTGTCCCTTGCAATCTGTTCCAATTGCTCTTGCAATGGAGAAAAATCAACATTGATTTTATGCGCATATTTCAACGCAGACTTCATGTCATCAAGAAATGCTTGCATGGGGGCATTTATGTTTTCTTTTATCACATCAAGCATTGTGACTCTTATTCTGTCTGTGATTTCACTTCCGCTTTGATTCAAGATGTTTTCAATTTTTTCATAATCTGGAATAAACTTATTCAGTGTGAAAACCATTTCGCAGTAGTAGCAAAAAACCGTCAAGTTTTTTTCGTCAAAAACGAAGCGGTCGGTCGCTCCGCATTTCGGACATTTGATTTTCTTAATCCCAATTTCTTTCATACTCATCCTCCCGTAGTCTTATTCGTAAGTTTCTAATATGTTGAAAACTATGTCGACACCTTCTTTTTTTATTACTACTTTATCATAAAGTGTTTCAAAATCAACAATGGAAACCTTCTGCATAAACGGAATTGCGGTATCTATCAGCCCTACTGAACCATAAAAAGGAATATAGGTTACTTCTTTAGATGTTGCTTGCAACTCTTCCAAGTGTAATATAAATTCATTTCTGTTTGAAATGCGCGCCTTACACAAAACGTCATGTATCTTTCGTGCAATTACAGGAGCGAGATGCGGTCTGCCATCCGAACCTACACTCGTTTCCAACTCCAAAAAATTCTTTCCATATCTTTTTGAATGCTGTTGCAATTGCTCTTTTGTTATCAATAGCTGCGATGTCGCATCCTTTGTCGTTTCTGAAATTTCATCTAATTGCTCGAATATTACCGAAAAATCCACTTTGATGCAATGGTTATACCTAAGTGAGCCATAAACCTCTTCGAAAAAATTGCGCAAAGAACCGTCTATGTTATCTTGTATATCGTCAAATAGCGTCCGCCTAATCTCATCGGTGACATTTCTTCCATTCCGCACTAATGCTTCCTCTATTTTGTCATAATTGGGGATGAATTTGTCGAGAATAAACTCCATTTCACAATGACAACACTTAATAGTCAACCCACTTGAGTCAAATTCAAATTTGTCGGTTGCGCCACAGTTGGGACAACAAATTTTTCTATCTTTTGAATCCATAGAGTATTTCCTCCTTCTGTTCATGTGGGCAATTTGTTTCCTGTTTCGGACTCAAATGCTGCCGAAATAGCCCTTGCAAGTTTTGTATCTGTCCCAATGGTTTGAATAATGATGTTTGTGGGGTCATTTATTATTTGACAACAATAGACCTGTCCATCAAAAGCTATAGCCGTATCACCGAACCCTTTGCGAACAAACAAGACTCCGCCAAAGTTACCATCAAACGACGCCGTAAATATCAGTGCAACATTAAGAATCTTTCGTCCATTAAAATTAAGGTCGTAAGTATTGTCACTGAGTTTATCTACCAAACACTCCATGCCAATGAAATTAATTTTCATAGTCTTTTCCATATTTTGCTCCTATTTGCCGAAAGTCGAATACAGTTTCTTTGACAAGTCAGAATTCTGGTCAATCATTTTAAACTTTTGACTCTGTGGGAAAAATTCAAAAGCCAAATAAGCACCCTTATGAACTGGGTTAGAACTGCTCTCCACACGAAACAAAAATCCCATACGCCCATTCATTTCAATAGAATGGAACAACTGATATTTGTAAAAGAGCCTTTCCTGAAGATACAAATCCCAATTAACCACATCTAGTGACCTGCCAAGCAACTCCGGTTGCCCCCTCACAATTTCAAACTTTGCGAACTGTGCCATAATAATTTTTCTCCTTTTATCTTTTATTTGTTGATTTCTGAAATTAATTTTTTTGCTTCTAACGAATTAATATCAATAATTCCCATTATCGGCGGAGTAACAAATGGTCGCATATCGTTTTTTACAGGCAAAAACTTGTATGCGTTACATACTCCCTTAGGCACTTTCCCAGCCCAAATACCATAGCTTTCGTTGATAACCGCCAAAACATATTGTCCATTGTTTATAGCTGACCCATGAACAATCCCAATATTCAGCATAAGCTCATTACAAAGATATAAACTAAACGTATTGTTGTTTTGCGCCCTAGCCTCAAAAATTTGGCTGTACATTACTACATACATATTCTTATTGACGCTTTCCCCTTGGGGACTTTTAATACTTCGGTTTTGTTGCTCGGTTTCCAGCGGTTTACTTACTACGGTTGCTTTGGACGATGACGAAACACTCTGCGATTTATTATGCGTGGATGTGATTTGATGGGTTTTTGGCGCAATATTATCCCCTTGTTGATACCTTTGCTTGTTTAAGTTTCCTCCCCAACCCTTTTTTCCGATGCAATGCATAATAGCGGCCACTACAAAAAAAGAGCACCACAAAATCACGCCTAACCAAATAACCGGAGCGTTCTTCATTATCATTAGTACTAAGTTCGTTATGGACAAAACTCCTAGTATCAAGAATATAATTCCCGGTGTTTTGTTGCGGTTACGAAGCTCGTTAATCCCTCTTATTGGCGTAATTATTGTTAAAAACAATAGAAAAGCTAATATTTCATATCCCATGTTGTTTATTCCTCATTGTAAAACAATTCATTCTTTTACGATTATGCATTATTATCTTCTCCCGTTGAGAAGCAATATGCTTTTTTCTGTGATATTCTGCCCCTTGCTACTTGATGCGATGTATCCACTTCGAATCAAAAACGGCTTTCTGAATTTTTGATAATTCTCTAATTTCAGATTGACTTTGCTAACAAGGTTCTCTTCGCTAAGCGAGTAATTCGGCGCACTCTCTAAGGCTTCCAGTATCTCAATGTCCTTTGCGTAAAGTCCGTTGACATCTACGCCCAACTCGGAAAACAACTCTGATGTCATGTTTTCGTCAATTTCGGTTTTGCCCGACAGCTTTGCTTTTTGGCGTAGCTTAATAATATACGACTCAATTTCACGCAATGAGGAGCGTCCTCTAGGTACTATCTGACTTTTTGCTTCATCGGAAATCCGCAACCCGAAATGTGCGGCCTTGCCGTCAATTATATATTTAAGTTCTTGGACGGTGTAATCCTCCAATTCGCAAATAAGTCCTTTATTGAACCTATCATAGACGGTTTCTAAAATGCCATGCTCATCGGTTGTTGCCGCAATAAAAGTAAACTCCGGCATCGGCAAGTTGACAGCTTCGCCGTTCACAAGGTTTGAGTAAACTCTGCTCTGCAACAAAGTAAGTAAGCGGCTTTGAATATCCATCGGTAAAGCGTGAATTTCATCTACAGCAATAACGACCGAGGTGCCTTCTTTTGCGATCCGTTCCAAAAACAAATCAAAACTTCTGCGGGATGATACATCGTTTTTCATTGACGATGCATCAAAAAACTCGCATTTTACCCCGAGTTCGTTTGCGGTTAATTGCATGAGTGTCGTTTTTCCAAGGCCTTTGCCACCCAAGAACAACACTCCGCCCTTACCCGCGATGCCTTTTTTGCCGTCCATTTTTGCTTCGGCTATAGCGTCTTTAAGCGCTCTAACCGTTTTTGATTGACCAATAAATTCACTTAGCGTTTTTGGCTCAAATGCATTAGACTGTTCTGCTACGGCAGGTTTTTCGATTGGCTTAGCCTGTGGGAGTGCAACAGCTTTAGGTTTTTCTTGTTCCTCAACCGAACTTTGTACTTCGGACACACTTTCAGTAACCGCTTTTTTTGCGACAGGTTTTGCCATAGGTTGAATAGGCTCAACACTCTCGCGCAAATTTGCAAGCCTTCTGTCAATTTCGCTTTCTTCGGAAACAATTTCGCCACCAACGAGCTTGTCTATTTCGGAATCCAACATATCTGATAACGATGCCGATGATACAAATGTGTCTGATGAATTATTCAAAAAGTCGCCCATCTTATCGCTTGCAAAATCCGCCTTCTGCATTGCTTTGTTGAATAGCTTCTCAGCTTTTTCGAAGTTCATTGACGCCGCCGCTTTTGATAGTTCCTTACTGACAGAACCCATGCCCGCAACAAACCCACTAGACAGCTTGGCAAAGTCAGCGTACTGCGCGATAAGTTCCATGTTAGAAAGCATCTCCTCCGCTTTTGCTAGTTGCATCATCGTGGTTTTGAGGCCACTTCTCGCAATTTGATACAACGCATAAGCGTTTTTAGCTCTTGCTTGCTTTGCTTTTTCGATATAAGAATCTTTTAGCCTTGCCGCGCCATCAATAAACCTCTTGAGTTCTTGCGTGGTACGCCGTACTGCGGTTTTTCTCTTATACTCTTTTGATATCTTTGCCATTTTCTAAATATCCTCCTTGCCTTTACTTCCCGATTACAGCTTGCACATCTTGGGTGGTTATTGTTACAAGCTCATTATCGTCTGCTCGTTCCAACATTGACGAAAGGCGTTTTGCCTGCTTAACGATAATTTTTTCATACAAATTACGCGCGCCTCGAGCGTTGGCAAAGTCCCCTTGACGCTGTTTGTAAACTTCTGCAAAATGATTCGCCACAAGTTCCATAGCGTCGTCTGTAATCGTGTATTTTTCTGCTACTATTTTGCCAAAAATTTCAGAAAGTTCTGCATCTTTATAATCGTCGAATTCTATATAGGTGTTAAATCTGCTTTTAAGGCCGGGGTTGCTGGCAATAAAGCCCTCCATAGGTTTTGTGTAGCCTGCAACAATAAGAACGAATTTGTCGCGCTTGTCCTCCATTTCCTTTAGGAGGGTGTTTATTGCCTCTTTCCCAAAATCGTTTTCTGACTTTTCTGAAAGCGTATACGCTTCGTCAATAAACAACACTCCGCCCATTGCTGCCTCAACCGCTTTTTTCACAAGCGGCGCAGTATGTCCAACATATCCTCCAACAAGCGCGCCTCGGTCGGTTTCTACCAAATGCCCACGCTCAAGCAAACCTATTTCTTTGTATAACTGACCTATTATCCTTGCTACCGTTGTTTTGCCCGTGCCAGGGTTTCCCGTAAACACCAAGTGAAGTGACATTGACGAACTTCCGCTAATCCCTCTTTTTTTTCGCTCCAAGTTATATTCCGCAAGTTTTTTTAGCTCGTCGATGCTCTCTTTAACGGTCGCTAATCCTACCAACCTATTTAGCTCTTCCATGGCGGGAACACTTGAGTTTCCGCTTGGCTCTATTATGTTAAACTTGGGGGTTGTCTCATTTTCGCCATTGGCGTCATTCTTTGCGCTAGAAATAACCTTCTTGCCATCTAATGCCTCAATCGTTTCCAAGATGCTTAAAACTCTTTTCTGGCGAGAAAGCTTTAACTCTCCGGTACTCTCGGCTACAATCTTTTTCAATGTTTCCGCTGCCAACATGAGTTGTCGCTTAGCTTCTTGTATGTTGCCTGCGTTCTTTGCGGCGATACCCTTTTCAAAATAGCTATTGAATGCGTCATTTAGAAATTCTGTATTCATTTTTCACCTCATTTATCCTTATCATTTCACACTATCCCTAACATGCCTAAACTATCTCGTGCCTCAAAGTGGTCAAATATTTCTCGGCTAGACAAATCATTGTCTTGAAATATTTCCTTGCACATATCGTAGTTTTGAAATAGATACCGATCGATAGCAACTACCGCAGGTTGAAGAAATGGGGCTCCGGCATAATCGTCCATTAGAGCAAAGATTGCTGAAAAAGCCGTGGTATTTCTAATGTCACATAAAGCAAAAATATAGCCTAAACCATTAACCTCTCCGCCTATAGCAAGCCCTATAAAAATTTCAAACATATAGTAAGTAACTACACCAACATAACAACTTTGACTTAAACTTATTGAATTTGGTGAGATTTCATCTATAAATTGAATTACATAATCTAGCGAATTCTCCTCAAAATATGTGACCATGAACATTGCCATGTATAACGCAGCATCATTTCCTGCTTTAGCTAATTGTAAAACCTCTGTTTTATGGTTCGCTACAAATATCAATGCTTTGGGGCAATCGGAAACGGCATTCGTTGTGGACATGCCTGCAATTGCAATCCCATACAAAGCCTCCGTCACTCCAATTTTGTACAACTCTATAAGCACATCAATATTGTCAACAAAAAAATCGGACACATCATAGTGTGCCGAATAACCAAAGCTGCCTAATCCATTCATGTAAATCTCGGCTAAAGCAACGATTGCCTCATTTGCTTTAGAGCTTTTGCTTCTAATATACGAACCTATTAAACCAATGTGGAGTCTTGCTTTCTCAATGGCTACCGAATCCCAATCAAAATAATCGTCAAAAGGATATTTGTACAACGGCAAAGTCCATTTCACATAAATCGTAATTGATTCTGTCAATGGAATATTAAAATCAAATGGTTGTAATTTTTTTGCATCACAAAAATATCCGCCAAACACTTTCCCCGCACGAGCAGGATTTATTGGTCGCGTTAAGGATTCGCCCTCTTTGATGGTTATATTAAACTCTGAATTGAAAAAGTAGTCAGAAATCAGAACACTGATGTCTTGCGCCTCCCTCCATTTCGCGAACAGCATTATATCTGCAGAAAAATCTGTTGCGCTCAGATGCGTTATTGCCAAACCAATGCCAGCACTGTTTGAGAACCAACCCTCGAAGAAAAAGCTTGTTTTGGTTGGTTTGATTAGATAAGTCGCTACACCAAAAGTATGGCGCATAGGATATTCTGCACCATGAACACCGCTAAAGCTTAATTCGCCAACATCATGATATGTTATAGTATAGGTCTGTGCCAACCAATGAGCATAGAGCGTTATAGCACTCTCGCCCAAAGGCATCGAATATAGCGAACTTGCCGCATAAATATTGCCTTCCCCATTTGGATTAAAGCACCAGCCTACAAAGTCATAGCCAAGCCTCATGTATTCATTCGATGGTAGCGTTATGCTCGACCCTCCCTGTACATTTTTTATTGAGTCTACGCTTCCAACTGTAGCACCGTTTCCATTAAACATTAAGTCGTTGGACTTTATCTGCCACTTTGCAAATAGGGTAATGGCTCTATTGATAATTGATTCTGTTGTGTAAGGAACACCATCAAAATCAGCATTGTCATACCAACCTACAAATACATAATTCTGCCGAGTTGGAGTTCGCAAATCCTCGATTGAACTATTAATAGGAATTATCATTTGTTGCGAATTGCCATTACCGCCCTGCAAGTCAAAGTTTACAATTACTTGTTGTTCCCACCTTGCAATAAGTTCGAGATTGTTAGTGACTCTTGTTCCAAATGCATATGCGATAAGTTCACCTGCTTCGTTAATGGTGAACCATCCTTTAAAGATGTGACCTTCTCTAAAATCCGGAATAGGGTTGTACCATGTATTACCCGGAAGAAGTTGCGTATTTTTTCTTATATACCTAATCGCATGCGCACCATCAAATGTAGCGTCCTTGAACTCGATAGTTATAAGGGCATCCTTATGCACATATATTTTTTGTTCGCCGTTTTCTTCTATCATAATTTGCGGATGTTCCTCTAAATCCGCAAACAATGAACTTCCAAACACCGGCTCGGTACCCATAAACATTTCAACCTCTTGAATTAACGCAAAACCATGTCCGTTCACTAGATTCTTTATGCGCCCACCTATAGCTTCGTTGCTACTACCCCCGCCACGAGCCCAACGCCAATCCGTGTCACTAATTTGTGTGAACACAAAAAAATCAAAACCATCTACGCGGTGTTCATTCTCAAAAAATCTTTCATATCTGCCCTCTCGAGGTCTTGCTCCATCCGGCACAAAATCCGTCCATGTCGTGTCTACTTTCGAACTGCAAGCCGAAAATATTAACATTGAAGCTAGACTTAATATTAGTGCCAACAACATTGTAAGCGTCTTTTTCATAACGCCTTCTCCTTCGAGTAAAACTTATGCTTAAGCAATGCTTGAATAAAGGCAATCGCTGTCACTGCAACTGTAAGTCCAGCATATAGCCCGCAGAACTGTGCGGTACTCCATGTTGAAACATCTCCAAAAAAGAATGTAAGCCATGCCGGCGGAAACAAAACTACAGCCATTGGCAGCGTCATTATTAATCTAATAGTGAACAATAGCCAAACTTTTTTAGTGCTTGGATTCTTATTTAAGCCCATTTTTATGTTAAGTGACTTTATTAGAATGTTAATTCCTGCTCCAATGTATGGAGCCCATTTTTTCTCTTTATAACAAGGCTCCTTCTTTATTCGGACATATCGAATTACATATAGAACAAATGTCAAGACCAATGAAATTGCTAAAACCAAACCAAATGTAGTCCCTGAAAAATAATTTATCCAACCACCTGTCGGTTCTCTGTTGGGATTGTTAGAAGCAATCTGTGCCAACAGTATCCAACCCCAAATTACAACTATCGTCATGATAGCCCAAGTAAATAAAAAAGCCAAACCACCCGCCAAAAAACCATCTGCATCTTGCTTTTCTTGTTCTATATCACTTTTTAGTCTTTCAGCTTTTCTCTGCGCATTACGCTCTTTCTTTTGCTCAAACTGATAATCACTTTTTACATCATCTGAAATATTGGACGAATCAATATGTAGCTCACAATTCGCACATGACCAAAGTCTGCCGCCGTTTGTTGTAACCGCATCTCCGCCACAGCATGTGCATTTATATGTTGTCGAATACTTTCTGTTCATCTCTCCAATCATTCCCTTTCTATGCTTTGTTTGATTGCAACCGCTTCATTTTCTCTTCGATTTGCTTATCTAAATCGTCGGTTGCGTCGATTCTATAAATCTCTTCCTTCTCAATCATGTCCTGAATTTGTCTTGACAGCGTAGGGTCAAGTTCCATGTCCATAGTTTCAAAACCAAGCGTCATATCGTTCATCATTGAATCAAGACCTTCAAACATTCCGCCGACGCTACTCATGGCTCCATCAAAGCCTTTTAGCACTTTATCAAACTTTAAGCCTTTTGTGCTTTGCGCGAGTTCTGCACAGACGCTTTCCATTCCGCCCAAGAAGCCCTTACTCATGTCTGCCACATCTTTGAGTGTCATAACGATTTCTATTGTGGAAATCATCTTTTCAACCTTGTTTTTTAGTGACAAAGTAGTCGCAAGTCCAAAACACGCAAGCTTAAACGATGCGTTGTCATTATTTGTTTTTGCTTTTTTGGCTTTGGCAAGCAACTCGGCTTTTTTATCCTCTGACTTAGCGACAAATTCTGCCATATCACGCAAAGAAGCCCTTACCTTTGCTTTCATATCTACAGCATCAATTTCTTTTTTCTTTTTACTAAACATCGTTTATTCTCCCTGCTTTTTTTTGCTCGCTTCCGCTTCTGCCGCTTCCCGATCCGCCCATGGATCTAAAACCTTTGCGCTTTCATGTCTCAGAGCGTCCGATTCCATTCTTGCTTCATATTCTCCTTCCGATCTTTTCGGTGCTGCTGTTTGTGCGACTATTTTCTTAACATCGCCAAGAATACCGTCAACCTTATCCCTGCCAGATTGTACCTTTTTCGATATTTCCTCAAATATCTTAGATTCCTTCTTAAGCTCCTCGACAATGTTTGCACCCTCAGCAGATTGGCTTGTGGCGATAATTTTTTTGAGTCCTGATTCATCAATAACGCCTTGAATTTCTTTGTTTTGCTTGATTTCGTAATCTAACTCATTTTCAAACCTTTCAAGTCTTTTTATCTCGTCAGCCAATTGGTTGTACTGCGCCGCATAAGTACTTTTATTTGCAGGATCCGCTTTGCCTTTTTGAAATATCTCTTCCATTAAAAATTGCTTGCATTTTTTCTCGCAGAGCATTTTTTGCATGCGTATGGCGAATGAAGCAATGACGAATTCGATATTCCATTTTTTCGCAAGTGCTTCCCTTGTAGATTCTCTTTCACGATACGCAAATCTTTGATATTCAGGCAATATAGCAAGTTCTTTTTCTGTATAAACCTTTCCTGCGTCAGACATTAAATCTGTACGCTCAAGAAGCTGCTCTCTTATCAAATTAGCGCAAGTATTAAACATCCCGCGATTGCTTTCAAGCATATACTGCTCAATCATCGTAGGATTCCTGTTCGGTTCAACCATATGTTTAATCCCATTATATTTCTCAAAAAGAAGCCTCGTTTTTGTGTCTAGCTCCGTTGCCCGCCTATCCGAAGTCGGCGGTGCGTACTCTAGCTTAGATTTGATTTCAATCATCTGCCTGCGAATAATCTCATCCACACTATCCTTATTTATCAGCTGATCCAAAAATCTGATCAGTTGATTCTTAGACGCGTTCGCCTCCACTTTTCCCATTGCAGACTTGGCTTCCTCTTTTCCTTTCTTGTTGAAAAATCCCATTTTGTCTCTCCTTAATCCTTTTTAAGTTTGATTGTGTTCTGACCGTTGCCTTCCTTCTTTGGGTCCGAAGAAAAAGCTTTGATGGCCTCCGCCGTCGCTTTCAACCCTTCTGCCTCTGCTTTTTTACTTTCAGCGTTGTTTTGCGAGATATCTTTATCTATTCCTGTTTTTGCTTTCTCTCCAAGCTTGGAGATCATTTCATCGAGACCGTGACCGTTTATTCTATATCTAATCGACACTATCGTCAAGCCGTAATTATCCCTTAGTTCAAGATACAGATTGTCCTCAATGTCTTTTTCTATTGCCGCACCAGTAATTAGCGAGATATCTTTACATCTATTTGCGACCGAGTAAAAAACACCTTTGATTTTGTCGCATAATATTGGGCGTAATTTCGTTAACAAAAAGTCTGCGCTGACCGCATTTTGACCGTCAAAAAACTTTCTATATAACTTTCTGCCGTCGCTTATTTTAACCGCGCATGACCCTGATGCTTGAATTGTTCCAGGACATTTTAGAACTTCGTCCATAAATTCTACACCACCAACGCCCCACGGGATTTCCACTTC
This sequence comes from Bacillota bacterium, assembly GCA_009781445.1. Classification (GTDB taxonomy): domain Bacteria; phylum Bacillota; class Clostridia; order Christensenellales; family DTU072; genus WQYD01. The sequence continues at coordinate 25,211 of WQYD01000010.1, forward strand.
CACCGATGTGTCAACACCTAAAATGTCACATCGGTCAAAAATCGGCGCACTTGAAAAGATTCCTTTTTTCATTTTAGGGTTTACTATAGTTTTACCCGGATAGAGTATATCTTGAACAGCGCCGTTTCCAACTACGAGAGCCTGTCCTTGTTCGGACACCATAACTTCTGTGTTTGCTGGAACATTTGATACTTCTAGCCAAATAAGCTGCCCACTTTTTCTTGATAATGTAATCATGTCAATTTCCTCCTTTTATTCAAACATTTTTGAGATTGTATTGCTGGTGACCGCGTAACTGATTCCATGCGCACGGCTATTTCCGTCCTCGCTCGGCGGCGTAAATGTAATAAGACCTATAATGTTGCCGTCAAAATCAAATACGGCACCACCAGAATTTCCACCGTTTATGGACATATTTGTGCGTATTGCCTCGCTTTTGCCGTAGACATTGAACTCGATTTCTTTGGCCACAACACCCGTACTTAATCCCAATCCGCGTCCGAGCATGTTTCCTATCGTGAAAAGCTCATCACCGAGTTCAAGCGTATGTGCATCAATAAGCTTGGGAAAATTATCGGCATTAATCTTTGTCCCGTCATCAAACTCACAAACGGCTATGTCCTCTTTCGCATTGTGGGCAACCACTTTTAACGGATGCGGCTTTTCCTCGCCGGTAGATTCATGAAAACGCATAGATATAATTTTGTGTGGTTTTTTTATTCTTTTGTCCTCTATTACATGGTAATTCGTCAATATATATGTGGGGCTAATAATGCAACCACTGCCCGCACCTGCATTCTTTTTATCTGTAAATGCGGTTATTTCTACGCAAAATGGCCGAACCTTTAATACCGCTTCTTTTAATCTAGAATTTTCGCTGTAAACGCTTTCATCTTTTTGAACTGGCATTTCCGACTTAAATGTTTCGGCGAGAACGCTTTGTGCTTGTTTACTGCCCGTCCTCGCCGCTTGAAGGTACCACCAAATAGCGTTTTTTATGTCTACCGAAACACCGTAACCCTTTGAAGTCTGTTCCGCCACATAAAACATTGCTTCCGAGTTGCCTTTTTGCGCTGCTTTATAAAAAAGTTGGTAGCTTGCTTCGTAGTCTTTTTCTTGTCCAACGCCATTCAAAAAAGCCTTGCCTAAATTGACAAGAGCATCGTCATCCATAAAATCCGCACTTGCTAGAATTGTATTTGTGGTCAAATTCAACTCTTTCTTTTCTGTAACAGAAGCCGATGCCAGTTGTTTTTTCTTAGCATTTTCCACACCTACTGTTTCACCGCAAAAAAGGCATTGCCCTTTCTCTTTATCGTTTTCACCGCCACAATAACTGCACTTCATTATAAATCGTCTCCTTCACCTGTATCAAGTTTTATTCTTTGCACCAAATTCAGTATTTCTTCGTAGTTCTCATTTGTTAGTTCCTTACTTGCCATCTTAATTAAGACTGCGGTCTTAGCCTCGCTACCATCGTTTTCAATCTGAAATACAGGGTTTGACCTCAACAAAATCTTTTTGAGTTCAGCAGTCTTTTGTGCGCTCAACTCATATTCTTTTGCCACTTTTTCGCAGAAGTTCTTTGGCACTGTTCGCTTGTCATTTTCAATCCCTGAAAGGTATGTTATCGCATAACCTAATCTATTGGCCATTTCAGTCAAGCTCTCGCTGGTTTCTAGTCTTAGAATGCGCAAGAATTTCCCCAAACCGCTCATTTGAACTCTCCTTTTATCAGTTTTTCTCTCACTCTTTTCAAAAGCTATTTCGTCCATTAACCTAATGGACGCTTAACTTTACCAAAAGTATATCAAATTCGACAAACTTTGACAAGCGATTTCAACTGTTTTTTTTGAAAAAGTTTAACTTACTTTTTTGAACACCGTTTTTATGTCCTTTTGCAACATTTCACCAATGCCATTTTTGCTTTTACAATGTTTTCATCATTTTTGTTTCGTCCATTAGGTTAATGTGCGAAATGTTGCGGCTATAAATAAGCCGCTATTTTTTTGCGGTTGAAGTAAGTATTTAGTCCGTTCATCATCCGTTGCTTCTGCTCTCGCTGTGAATGCATGTACCGATTTACTGTTATCATAGTATTTGTGTGACCGAGCGTGTCGCTCACTGTTTTGGCGTCGGTGTTCTCGCTAGCTCTTGTTGCGAATGTGTGCCTCAATACATGAAAGTTATTATAACTAACCCCCGCCTTTAAAAGCAGTTTTTTATGGAGTGTCTGCATCGTTCGTGGATGGACATACTTTCCGCTTTTCATTGAGAGTACATAATCACTACTACTTTCACTTTTCAGTTTTCTAAGTAGCTTAAGAATAAAGTCTGGAAGCTGTATAATCCGCTTTGACTTTTTGGTTTTTGGTTCGCATTCGGCCATGATTGTCTTCTTTCCGCTGTCATCGTTCCGCGCCGTACGGTTCAGCGATTTTTTTATATATAGGCATTTGTTTGCAAAGTCAACATTGCACCATTTTAAGGCACACAATTCGCCAATTCTGACACCCGTATAAAGTGTCAGTAGCGCCCCATAATATCGATTGTCGCCCGATTTGAATACGGCTTTTTCTATCCGCGTCTGCTCGTTGTCGTCAAAGATTTCGACCTCGTCCTCCTCAACTTTGGGCAGTCTTATCTTGCGACAAGGATTTTTCATTATCAACTCATATTCCTCGGCATAGCCAAGTGCGTTTTTGAGCATTCCAATTATGATTCCTATGGTTCTTGCACCTATGCGTCCTTCCTCTACCAACTTAGCTACAAGCCCTTGGACATTCGCTGTCTTTGTTTCAGCAAGGATATCGCCACCCATAAATCGTTTTATATGGTTGTTGATATAGCCGTTATATGATGTGTAAGTGCTGTACCTTACGCTACCTTTTATGACCGTGTCAAGCCATGTGTCCAAGTATCCGCCAACGGTCATTCCTTGATTAAACATATTGATTACCTCTCCTTATTTTATTTGCCCCATAAAGCAAAAGTGGCCGACACAGAAACGCCGACCATTGATTAGTTGCCCAACCAGTTAACCAAACTTGCCCAGCAACAGAGCCAATTTCTTAAAAATACTTAGCTTTTCGACTGTAACTTTTGCCTTTTCATCCTTATCGGTTTAAAAAATAAAACTTAAGACAGGCTATTTTGGGCAAAAAACACTCATAAACGACACTATTCTGCCCCATTTCTGCAATAAACTAGCCTAGGTACCAGTGTAAATTCATTTTAACTCTTTGAAGCGCGCAGATTAAACGCAAATTCGCCCTATAACACGGTTTTTGATACTTTTTTGAGATTAAAGCCGTTTTGCCAAAACGGCTTTGTGCTAACCTTTTCCATTGTTTTTTATCATAGTTTCTAAAATAACAATTACCAATATAATCAAAAAAAGAGGAGGTTTCAAAGGATGAAATAAAACTTGTAACATTTTTCTCATACCCCGAAACGCCATTCAAATCACATAAGTTTTTTAGTAGCGCATAATCCATTTTGACCTATTATTTGATAATTATCTTGAGCTCCTTTAGTTATCTGTTTTAACTACCCATGTTCCAGCCTTTTTGGAACCGTCGCGCGCAATTAAGCCGTTATCGCGCAACTTGTTAATCCCTCTTTGGATAGTACGCAAGTCCTTACCGATTATTTCGGCCAACTCAGTTGTCGTTAATTCAGCATTATCCGTTAATAATTCAAGAATACGCTTCTCTGCTACGGTAAGTTTTATTGTGACATTTATTGTGACATTTGTTGTGACATTTTCGCTGTCGTTGCCGCTTTTGCCAGACTCGGCATCAAACGAATAATTATCATCAAGTGGCACAATTATTTTGAAAATATCGCCTTCAATAAGCTGAGGGTCTTTGCCGGAATAGCGCCGTGCGTACCTAAATAGATTGCGTACGCCGGAGCCCAATTCATCTGCGTAGCCAATGTTCCTGAAAAATGCCGCTATTATGGGGTTTTTGGAATTCGGCTCAAATTTTTCGGGGGTAAGCTCGCCAGTGTGACTTGCGCGGTTGGCGTTTTCCACAAACATTTTATCGCGCTCTATTACGAATTTTGCAAAATATGTGCTTATAAATTCACGGTGCATAAGTGTATTTACAAGCATTTCACGGCTAATTTTGCCACGTAATGATATGCTTATGTTGTCCTCTAAATAGAATTTATCCCATAAATGTTTTTCCGCAAAGCCCATGAGTAGGTCGTAGCTTTCTATTAGGTTTGTTTCAACAATGAGGCGGTCATCGTAGCGGTCGGTGTTAATTTTGCGCAAAATTGCATCCGTGCGATAGGTTGGACAAACGCATTTTATTGTGGCATCCTTGCCTAAAAGCAAAACCGCCGCAAGGTTATAACCAGTTTTCCCCGTTTCGGCATCCGTGCCGATTAGCCCGGCACTTTGAATTATTTCCTTGTCCGAAAGGTTAGCCCACGGGTGGTTTGACACACGGTTTATCGCCATTTGCTTTATGCGCGGAAACAAATCAAAGCGCAAATCTTCGTCCTTTATATGCGGGAAAACCCTCTGTTCCGTAAATATTTTTTGCTTGCGGATATACATCGACGCAATTGCGCTTGTAGCGGTGGTTTTAATATCTGCATCATCCACACGGTCGTAAATAACTTTTTTATAACTATGAACCTCGGATGAAACTGGCACATGGATATGAATAACATCCTTGCCCTCATAAATAAACGACCGAGGATCTAAGTACAGCGTGGGCGACATAACCTCGGGGTTTGCAATCATTTTTACAATATTTTTGATGACAGATGCCACGGCATTATGTGGAACGCCTGTAACCGTGTTATTATTTTCAACACCTAAAAAGATATCGCCTCCAAAACGATTAGAAAATGAGCTTATTGTCTCGTAAAGGTCGTCATGCGCGCCCTTTTGGCAGGACTTAAACTCCACCGTAATGGTTTCGCCGACGCTAAGAATACTTTCAAAATTTACCAAATCCATTAGCCTTAGACCTCCGTTTGCGGTTTGTTTTCAGGGAAAATTTCCATAATATCCGATGACGTGCAATTGAGTGCGTTGCATATCCGCACAAGGATATTCGTATTAATGTTCATCCCCTTATTGAGCTTCTGCAAAGTCGCCGTGCTGATATTTGCGACCGCCATTAAGTCTTGCTTTTTCATATCCTTATCAATTAGCAATTTCCACAATTTTTTATAACTGACCATGCTGAAAATGCCTCCCATATCTCGTTGCCCATATTTTACCATATATTCTGATTTTTCACAAGTGATATGTATAGCGAACGCAGAATATTTTACGATAGTTTTCTATAAAAATACCGCCGATGATGCGCTCGGCGGCTATGCTTTTATGGGCTAAAAAATTCACCGATTAACTGGCTACCTAACCAGTTAATCAAACTTGCCCAATGATAGGACTAATTTCTTAAAAATACTTAGTTTTTTGACTGTAATTTTGACTGTAACTTTTGCCTTTTTCGTACTTATCAGCCAAAATTCAACACTCAAAACAGGCTATTTTAGGCAAAAAACACTCAAAATCGACACTATTCTGCCCTGTTTCTGCGATAAACTGGCCCGGAAACCAGTGAATATTCATTTTGATCTATCCTTCTTTATTGGTTTTTATTTCTTATCATGTTTACTAATTGTGGAATTTTATTTCAAGCAATTTTATTGCGTGGGATAAATCGTTTTGAGTTTTAATGTCGTACCTGAAATCGTAGCCACACATGCAGGCTTTTTCGGTAGGTAAAAGCTCTTTAATGTGTTGCGGTAGGGTTGAATTTTGCAAGGCGGAAACTGCTTTTTCGCCAAGGGTGAAACATAGAGTGAAGTAGCCAACCATTGGGACAAAGTGAAAAAGCCTGCGCTTCCCCGAAGAAACCGCAAGCGTCCAGCCTGAGGCTTTGCCGTAAAATTTCCATTCTTCGCTTACATTTTTATAAGCCGAAGATATGTGGGCTTTTAAATCCTGCCAAATCGGATACGCTTCGTTCAGCACAAACGATAATGCGTCCTCATTCGGATATAATGCTTTTTCGCCAAGTGCGCTTAATGCTTCTGTTTTCATTTTTGTTTGTCGTTTTTAATGAGTTCGGGTCGCCGTTCTTTGGTTATTTTTATGCTTTCGCCCTCGCGCCATTCTTTGATTTTAGCGTGGTTTCCGCTAAGTAAAATTTCGGGGACGGCAAGCCCCATAAATTCTTGGGGGCGGGTGAAGTGCGGATATTCCAAAAGCCCCTCAGAAAAACTTTCCTCTTCGGTACTGCTTTCACTGCCAAGAACTTTGGGGATATACCTTGCCACGGCGTTCGTAAGCACAAGCGAAGCAAGGTCGCCCGAAGTTAAAATATAATCGCCGATTGAAATTTCCTCGTCTACACACAGGTTAATAATCCGTTCGTCTACGCCCTCATAACTGCCGTTTATGAGGACGATTTCGCTTAGCTTGCTTAACTTGACAACCTTCTCTTGATTCAAGACTTTGCCTTTGGGGCTAAGATAAATCCTTAAAGCGGTATGATTTGGATCAACAGCCGTAATTGCGTCATACAGTGGCTGAGGCGTCATAACCATGCCCGTACCACCGCCGAAGGGCGCATCGTCACACCTTTTATGTTTATCTTTGGAAAAATCTCTAATATTAAAAATTTCAACCTCAAATGCGCCCTGTTTTAAGGCTTTTCCGATAACGCTTTCGCTTAGAATATTATACATTTCGGGAAAAAGTGTTAAAATTTTAATCTTCATACACAATCACTTTTTCAAGTTCATTAGAATCAACGGTAATGGTTTTTGCCTCAATTTCAGTGTTAATTATCACGGATTTTATGGCAGGAAACATACATTTTTCCTTGGCGCACACATAAACATCTGCCGAACCGTGTTGCAAAATATCGGTGATTTTGCCCACAAACGCGCCGTTTTCACCGCACACACTGCAACCTATTATATCGGATATATAAAACCTATCTTTTTTAAGTGGCGGAAGTTCACTGCGCGAGGCAAAAATCTCTAAACCCCTCAAATCTTCGGCGTCATTTCGCGAATCAATTCCTTTTAGCTTTAAAAACATAAAATCCCCGCTGTGCCTAACGCTTTCAGCAGGGATTATATTATCATTAATAAAAAAGGATTTGACATTGGATAGCGAAACATTTGCGTCCGTAAGTGCGCGCGCTTTAATTTCGCCTTTTACGCCTTGAGGTTTTAAAACAATGCCAACGGCAAGAAAGCTATCTTTCATCAAAGGATACATCGTAACGCTTTTCCGCACCCTGCGAACACGCCCTAACGATAGAGCGTATTGCCTTAGCGGTTTTGCCAAACTTTCCGATAAGCCTTGGGAATTTTTCCTTATCGGCGAAAACTTTTATGTTCACTTCATTTTCGTCCTCAATCAGGATAACTTCATAACCGCCCCCAATTATGCGGTTAACCAAAAAATCTACGAGTTCGTTCACGGATTAACCCTCTTTCGCCGCCTTCACAGCAGCGTCCACAGCTTCTTTTGCACCTTCGGCTTTAACGGCTTCGGGCTTCTTGAAGTTTTTAGCGGTGGTTGCTATGATACCTGCATTAAAAAATAAATCTCTAACCGTGTCGGTAGGTTCAGCACCGCAATTCAACCACTTCTTTGCGATTTCTTCGTCAATTTTTACTATGGCAGGATTCTTAGTAGGATCATAATAACCGATTTGTTCAATGTACTGCCCATCTCTGTGCTTTTTTGAATCTATCGCAACGATACGGTAAAAAGGTGCTTTTTTCGCGCCCATTCTTGTTAGCCTTAATTTAACCATTTGTTATTCCTCATGATATATAATTTTATTTAAACATAACCATTTTATCAGCATTAAAACCTTTTGTACAGCGTTTTAGCGTTTCTTTTATAAAGATTAAGCGATTTTAGGAAACAAATTTGACTAACCTATTTTAAAAACGGCATAATTCCCTATACCGCGCGCAATCAGTTGTGATATAATGGGCATATGGGTTTCTTTTCCAATATAAAGCAAGCAATAAAAAAAACCAAGGATAACCTCGGGCGCAAGCTGTTTGAGGTTTTTAAAGCGCGTGATTTAGATGACGATTTCTATGACGAACTTGAGGCGGTTATGATTGCCGCAGATATCGGCGTTACCGCCACGGACGGCATGATTTCTGAACTTAAGGAAACACTTTACCGCAAAAAAATCACCGAACCCGAAAAGGCGAGGGGTGAACTCAAGCGGATTATGCTTGAACTTATTGATTATGAAATTCCGCCCTTTTCCTATCCGCTTTTGATTTTTATTGCAGGGGTGAACGGCGTGGGCAAAACCACTGCTGTCGGCAAACTTGCAAATAGATTTAAAAACGAAGGAAAATCCGTGCTTGTGGCGGCGGCGGACACCTTTAGGGCGGCGGCAACCGAACAGCTTGAAATTTGGGCAAAGCGCGCCGATGTGAGAATCGTAAAGCACGGCGAAGGAAGCGATCCTGCCGCAGTTGTGTTTGATGCGCTTCAATCTGCCAAGGCAAAAGGCACAGAGGTGATCCTTGTGGACACGGCGGGCAGGCTTCACAATAAAAAGAACCTAATGGAAGAACTTAAAAAAATCAACCGCGTGATTGCGCGTGAAATGCCCGAATGCGACAGACGCAATTATATCGTGCTTGACGCAACCACAGGGCAAAACGCAGTAAGTCAGGTTGAAATTTTTAATGAGGCGATAGATATAGACGGCATTATCCTAACCAAACTTGACGGCACAGCCAAAGGCGGTGTGGTTATGGCAATTTCCGCCGAATTAGAAATCCCTGTGGTATACGCAGGTATCGGCGAAAAGATTGATGATATAATAGAATTTAACGCAGAGGATTTTATTGACGAAATCTTTGCGGAATAACGCAAAATGCGTTATGAATCAGCGCACAATGCACAACGCACAGCGCACAATGAAGGATTCTAAATCTCATTAATAGTTAATTAATCCGCAATTCGTACTTTGTACTTCGTACTTCGTACCTAAATAAATCATTCCACTCATTGTGCGCTGTGCGTTGTGCGCTGTGCGCTGAAATAAATCACCAAAAATCATGGCATTATTCTCAAATTTATCTGAAAAACTTAATCACGCTTTTTCTAAGCTAAAAAACCGCAGTGCGCTTACCGAACTTGAAATTAAGGAAGCTATGCGTGAAGTGCGCGTTGCCCTGCTTGAGGCAGATGTGAACTTTACTGTGGTTAAAGGATTCATTAAATCCGTTTCCGAAAAGGCGTCTGGTGTGGGCATTCTTAGGGGGCTTGAGGCTTCGCAACAGGTTATTAAAATCGTTTCCGATGAATTAACCGAACTCATGGGTAGCAAGCACAGCAAACTTGAGGTTTCGGATAAACCCCCCACTATTATCATGATGTGCGGGCTTCAGGGTGCAGGCAAAACTACCATGTGCGGAAAACTTGCCACCATGCTTAAAAAGGATAACAAAAAGGTTCTTTTGGTGGCGGGGGACATTTATCGCCCCGCTGCGATAAAGCAATTGCAAGTGGTTGGCGAAAAGGCAGGCGTGCAGGTGTTTGAAATGGGGCAGGATAACCCCGTGAAGATTGCAAAAGAGGCAGTAAAATTTGCCGAAAAGCAAGGGCTTGACACCGTGATTATTGACACCGCAGGCAGGCTTCACATAGACGCCACCCTAATGCAGGAACTCAAAGATATTAAGGCAAAAGTTAATCCTAAGGAAATTTTGCTTACCGTGGACGCTATGCTTGGGCAAGATTCGGTAAATGTGGCGGAATCTTTTAACAAGGAACTTGATATCACAGGCGTAATTTTAACAAAACTTGACGGCGATACGCGTGGCGGTGCCGCCCTATCCATAAAAGCAATATGCGGTAAGCCGATTAAGTTTGCAGGTATCGGCGAAAAGATTACGGATTTAGAACCCTTTCACCCCGATAGAATGGCTTCGCGAATCCTTGGCATGGGCGATGTTTTAACCCTTATTGATAAGGTTCAAAATGCCGTAACCGAAGAAGAGGCACTGAAACTCGCCAAGAAAATGAAAAGCAATTCATTTGATTTGGACGATTATTTAAATCAAATGTCCAGCATGAAAAAAATGGGCAATATGGCAGAAATGATCGGCATGATTCCGGGGCTTTCCTCAAAACTGAAAGGCGCAAATTTAAATATAGACGAAAAGCAAATTGAACGCATGAAAGCCATAATCCTATCCATGACGCCCCACGAAAGGCGCAACCCCCAAATTATAAACGGTTCCCGCCGTAAAAGAATAGCCAAAGGCGCAGGCACTCAAGTTCAAGAAATTAACAAACTTCTAAACCAATTTGAACAAACTAAAACCATGATGAAACAAATGGCAGGCGGAAAGAAAATGCCGTTTAAGTTTTAATCCGCTAATTGTGCTTTATTTCCCTATCGGAAATTGAACCCGAAATGCGGTATGTTTTTCCGTCACTACCTTTTGCTATGCCCGAAACGGCGTCATATTCGCTAACGCTTATGCGGTTGCCAGAATTCGTTACAATATAGCGGTGAACCCCCTCTTGCACAATTCTTGCTTGGTTTTGTACGCTTGTGTTATAAGTCTTTTCAAAACTGTTGCCCGAACTTGAAAATGTGTCGCCAGAACTAACACCCGCAACATTTAACAATGCGCCAAAGACGCCACCCACGGTTTTTACCGCTCTTGTTATTCCGGCATTAATCATACCGCTTCTTGCCTCACTCAACTCTCTGCACGCATTGGCATATTCGGCTTGCGCTCTTGCCACCTCTTCTTGTCTTCGCGTTTCTCTCGCTTCCAGCACGGCAATTTCTTTCTTAAGCCTGTCCATTTCCGCTTGACACTTTTGCATACCCATTAAACCGCTTGATAAGTCCGCCATTTTTTGAGCGTTCTCATAGTCCGTCAAGTCGTGGCACAGCTTAAACCAGTTATATGCGTCCTGCAAATTATGAAGAGTCTTTGAACGAAAAAAGCACCCGCCTATAAATAGATAAATGTACGGATCTATTTTTGAAAAATCGTCTTTGTTTTTTTCTAAAATCTCTTGAAAGCCCTCTAACGCGGTAACAAAGCACCCGTCCGCCAAAACTTCGTCTTCTTCGGCAATCTCGCCAAACAAATGCGCTTCACCCTTTGCATACAAGCAATATGGGTTCATGTCAATATTCATGCCGAGGTTGTAATAGGTAAGTGCCAGCTTTCTATGTTCTAAATCCTCTGCCGTTTCGCAAAGTTGCCCGAGTTCAAAGCACGCTTGGCTGTCCCGCTCTTCTGCGCGCCTCATTAATTCTTTGTGGCCTACTGTTTTAATCATAGCAAATTCCTTATCTTATCAGTGTAACAAAAAATTCACAACGACTCAACCGATAACCCCAGTAAACAAAAGGCTTATCACAATAATGCCACTGACAATACCGCCCAAACCAAGCAATGCGAGTATCGGTGCAAGTTTGTCGGAAAAGTTATTCATATATTTACCGTCATTAAATTGATAAATGCCAAAAGCCCCCACGATTATGCCCCCAGTAAGCAAAAAAATTCCCAAAACGAGAAGCCCTGCCGAAGGCTCTTCAAGTATATATGCCCCTACAAAACTTAAAAAAATTGCAGACAAGAGTACCATTACGCCAGCCACCGCAAGTTTGTCTGTGATTTTAAAAATGATTTCTACGGCAACCAAAATCGCACCAAACACAGCTAAACAAATTCCCACTATTATCATAACTACACCTCAAAGTAAGATTAATTAATTATATTGTACCACCCCCCCCCCTTCTTTCCGGCTCCTCAAAATCATAAAAATTTCCTCTTTTTTCAACGTATAGTTAGGGCCGTTGGGATTGTTGAATCTTTTGTACTTAATATCGACCTCGCCGATTTCCTGAACTAAGGCTTCAATATCATCGCC
>WQYD01000011.1 GCA_009781445.1 Bacillota bacterium
CACCCGTGCTTGCAATAAATGTCAAATATTCCGCCGTAGAACTGCGAATTGTTACTTCTTTTTTATTTTTTTTAATCGTAGGTTTCATATTTTTGTCTTATTCGGAAAAATCTCTTACCCATTTGTCGACATTGGTTTTATGATTTATTAAATAATCTGAATGGATAATCGCTTCAAGATACAAGGCAAAAGCTGTATTGTAAATTTCTTCCATTTCTTGATTGGTTTTTCCGCCTATTATTGTTGCCTGCTTAGCATTGGGCGCATGGCGTGTATCTGTTTTTTGCGATAGCAAGCCAATGTTGCTAACAAGGGCGGTGTGATTGTTGGTTTTAAGCAGGTCTTTGATTGTTTCAAAATATTTATAAAGTCTACAAAGAATATCTGACTTTGCGTTCAAATCGCCCTTTAAAGAATGGTGGTGGAACAAGTACATTTTTTCGCCCAATTCGTATTTATCGCCTACAATTTCTGTGGCTTGCGTAACCGCATAATCTTTTTCAACTATAATATGAAAACCGTTAGAATTCTCAACAATTTTATGGTTTAATCGTTCAACACTATTTTCAATATTTTCCAGCATCGCATTAAGACTGTCAACAAGACCCCGATAATCTTTGTCTCTTCGCCAAAAATCCATTATTAAACTTTTCGTTTCGGAATTGATTATTATGCCATATAAATACTCTAAGTAGCATTTATAGTATTCAACGGAAATACCCTGATTGTTTTTTTGTAAAACTTCAGCAATTTTATCTAAACCCGAACCTGCCAAAAAATCCTCATGACTTATGGCATTATTTCTAAACTTATTTTCTATTCTTAAGTAACACCCGTTCAATATGCTAAGAACGCTATTGCTGAAACACAATTTTGATAAAAGCCGTTCAAGGGTGGCAATTTCTCTTGCAATATTAATTTCTCTCTTCGCAAATTTTTCAAAAAAACTTTCCATTTATTACCTCATTCAAATATAAAATCGGATAGTGTTGCGACTATTCTTTGGTTTCAATACCTACTGTTCTAGGGATAAAAGCAAGTTAAAATTCGGTCGTTACACCACGGCAAATCACCGACATTTTAAATATCCGTTAAATTCAGTTGCTTAGGGCTTAACAGATTTACCGACTTCTATCTTCCGGGTAAAAACCTTTTCTTATATTCCACTATAGATTTCTCTATAACTTCTATGGCAACTTTTTTTGATTGAATGTCTATCTTTGCGGTTTCTTTGTGTTCAAGGGCTTTGTACACGGTGAAGAAGTGGCAAATTTCCTGCATTATGTGGGGGGGAAGTTCTAAGATATCTCTGTACGCACTCCAACTTGGTTCTTTAAAAGGGATTGCGATAATCTTATTATCCACCACACCATCGTCCAGCATGGAAACCATGCCGATAGGATAGCAACGGCAAAGCGCAAGCGGTGTGATAACTTCGTTAGACATAATCAGCACATCAAGCGGATCGTTATCTTCTGCATAGGTGCGCGGAATAAAGCCGTAATTGGCGGGGTAGTGGGTGGAAGTGTACAAAATTCTATCAAGAATTAAGCCACCTGTTTGCTTATCAAGCTCATATTTGTTTTTGCTTCCCTTGGGGATTTCAATAACTGATAAAAAGTCCTGCGATGCAATTCTGTCTGCATGAACATCGTGCCAAAGATTCATTCTTTGCCCTCCGAAATATGTTTTCATTTTTAATTACTAAAATGATTAAATCAATTATAGCACCTAAGTGGTAAATTATGCAAGAACAAAATACTTTAATAGTATGGCTTCAATAACTTTGGCGGATTTACCCGTGGGAACGGCGGGGGCGGTGATTAAAATTGAGGGTAGCGGTGCGGAAATTATCAGGCTCATGGACATGGGCTTTACACCCAAAACAAAAGTTACGCTTTTTAAAATTGCCCCGCTTGGCGATCCGTACGAAGTTATTTTGCGCGGATACCATTTAACGCTACGCGTAAGCGAATGCTTGAAAATTAAGGTGGAAAAGTGATAGTCGCGCTTGTGGGAAATCAAAACTGCGGTAAAACCACGCTATTCAACCGCCTTACGGGTGGCAGGCGCAAGGTGGGAAATTTCCCTGGGGTTACCACAGAAATTTCAAGCGGAAAACTTATGGGGAATCCAAGCATTAAGATTGTGGATTTACCCGGATTATACTCATTAAACGCTTACACAAACGAAGAAAAGCTAACCTTAAATTTTATAAAAGAAAGCCACGCGGATATAATAATTAACATAGTGGATGCAACTAACTTAAACCGCAATTTGTATCTCACAATGCAACTTTTGGAATCCCAAACCCCGATTATCCTCGCAATAAACATGGCAGACGAACTCAAGAAAAACGGCACGGAAATCAATGTGGACGAACTTAAAAGGCTTTTAGGTTGCGAGGTATTTTTAATGGCGTGCGCGAAAAACCAAGGGGTTAGTGCGCTTAGCGAATGTTTAATTCAGAATTCAGAATTAAGAATTCAGAATTATGGAAATATCAATAAAGATTCCACCCCTATGCCCTATGCCCTATGCCCTATGCCCTCAATCTACGCTGAAATCGTAAATTCGCGCTACAACCGCATTGATACCCTGCTTAGCAAAGTTATCACAAAGCAAGGTGAAAACAAAGCGCAAATGTTTTCGCGGAAGATAGATAAACTTTTAACCCACAAGGTGCTTGCCCTGCCGATTTTTTTAATTATTATGGGGCTTGTGTTTTATCTTTCGTTCGGGCTTGTGGGGAATTTGATAAGTGATTTAGTTCGGGATTTTATTCAAAACGGCGGTAAGGCGCTTAGCGGTTTTCTAACAAAGAGAAGTGTGCCACCCTTGCTTGTTTCGTTTGCCGTGGACGGCGCGTACGCAGGCGTGGCAAGCGTAATTTCATTTTTGCCGATGCTTGTGCTGTTATTTTTCTTTTTATCCTTAATTGAAGACACGGGATATATGGCGCGCGTTGCGTTCGTGCTTGATAAATTGCTAAGCAAAATCGGGCTTAACGGCAAGGCGGTTGTGCCTGTGCTTTTGGGGTTTGGCTGTTCTGTTCCCGCCTATATGTCCTGCCGTACTTTACCCCTCAACCACGAACGGCAGGCGTCCTCTGCCATGGTTGGGTTTATACCGTGCAGTGCCAAAATTCCGCTTATCGCCCTCTTTGCTTCGGTTTTCTTTGCAAAATACCGCGCAGTCGCCATGCTTGCCGTGTACATTTTAAGCATGGTTCTTGGCGTGATAACCCAACTTATTTTGAAAAAGACGAAATTTAAGAACCAAAAGTCGGGCTTTATTCTTGAATTACCGCCTTACCGAATGCCGTCTTTAAAAAATGTATCTGTTTATCTTTTTGAAAAGGCAAAGGTTTTTTTAGTAAAGACATTTACGGTTATTCTTCTTTCTTCGGTGTTTGTGTGGTTTTTATTAAATTTCGGCATAAATTTTAAGCCTGCCGAAAGCATAGAAAGCAGTATTCTTGCTTACGCCTCGCGGGCTTTTGCCCCCCTCTTTGCCCCTATAGGGCTTGGCGATTGGCGGATAGTAAGCGGAATTTTATCAGGAATTGTGGCAAAAGAGGCAATCTTAAGCAGTCTTGCCGTCCTTCTTGGCGCAGGCGCGACTGTTGAATCGGGGCTTATTGCCCCCCTTTCCGCCATGTTCACCGCAAGGCAAGCGGTTTCATTTTTAATATTCACCACCCTTTACACCCCTTGCGCCGTAGCCTGTTCCGCCTGCATAAAAGAATCCCCCTCTAAAACCTTCGCCCGCACAACTCTCTTTATGCAAACGGCTATAGCTTACGGAATAAGTTTTTTGTTTTACTTCTTTTCGGGACTTTTTTAATAAAGATTCTACGGTGATTTTTGAAAAACTTAATTGTGAAAGCAATTGAAAACTCGGCTTTTTGCGATACTGTTTAAAATAACTGTTCTGCTGACTTGACAAACATATGTTTGGTTTGCTATAATAATAGCGTAAGTGGCGGGAAAAATAAATGCCAATACAAGCCTCGCGAATCGGGGCTTTTTCACAGAAACCGCCACCAAAAAAATTATAAAGGAACAACCATATGAAAGTTTTTATTATTAAAGAAAATCACTACCTCAACAAAGATATTGTTGGATTTTACCGCTCCGATTATGTTGGTTACCAAAAAGAAGGCAATCCTGATTTTATAAACAAACTAAAGAACATGACCCGCGTAAACGGCGAATTGGATTTAATAGAAGAATTCGTTACTGTTGCGAAAATCCTAACCGAAGATCTTGGTAAACTAACAAATATCCCAAACTACGCAGGCAGTGCGATTTGCGCCGTTCCGCGCTCAAAGGCGGATTGCTCGTACCATAAAAGCCAACTTCTGTTCAAAAAAGCACTTGCAAGCGTAGCAGACAGTTTGAATTGCGAAAATTGCACCGATGCAATAAAAAGAGTAAGCGACACAAAAACCACACACAATTGGCGACTGAAAAACAACAAGGGTAGCGCGCCCTATAAAGGAATAACTAAAGATACCTGCAAAATAAACTCTAAAGCGTTTAAAGAAAAAAATGTTATACTTGTTGACGATATTTACACAGACGGTGTTCATGTTGTGGATGATTGCATTCAAACACTATTGGATCTTGGGGCAAAAAATGTGCTATTATATGTAGTGGCAAAAACATTAAACAAATCGGCATGAGTTCACAAATTGCAAAAAAACTATATATAGCCGTGCGACACGGCATAATTAAAACCAAGGCTCAATTTTGGAAGTTTTTCGCCGACCCCGAAAGCATAAATGGCATTGATATCGGCATATCCGAACCCGAACTTCCTTTCAGCTTAATTTGTTGTTTTGACGATAACTTTCCGAGAATCCCCGATACCGTAAAACTCACAGACAAACCTTTTCTTTTTGCATTTCACGGCGATATAACGCTACTGCACAATGCGCACAAAAATATTGCCGTTATCGGCACAATAAATCAAAGTGAAGAAATTGCGAGGCGCGAAAAGCGGATAATAGAGAAACTTGCAAGCAACGGGTGCAACATTGTAAGTGGCTTGGCTTGGGGGGCAGATACAGTTGCGCACACAGAAGCATTGGCGAACGGCGCAAAAACTATCGCTTTTCTTCCTTCCTGCCTTGATAACATTTATCCGACTGCAAATATTGGTTTGGCAAATAGGATTATTAACTCGGGCGGGTTAATCATAACGGAATATGTGGCAAAACCAAACAGCAAGCAAGAACAAATAAAACGCTTTATTGAAAGAGATCGGTTGCAAGCAATGTTCAGCAAGGCGGTAATTTTAATAGCAAGCCACCGAAAAGGCGAGGGCGATAGTGGCTCACGGCACGCTATGCAAAAAGCAAAGGACTACGGCATTAAACGATTTGTAATGTTTGACGAAAATACTGACACAAATGCACCGCAGTTCGGACTAAATTCAGACTTGTTAGCTGACGGCGCAGAGGTTTTAACATTAAATAAACTATGCTTATTGTAGATTTAGACGACACGCTCGTTGCTTCAACAAAACTAAACAACGATGCGTATAACTACGCGCTTGAAAAATTAGGGTTTGCTGAAATCAAAACCAGCGGTAGAATCACGAGAAAAAGCCTTGCGCACTTAAGCCCCGAAATGCTTACAAAAGTTATATCAGAAAAGCAGAATTATTTCACCAGAGATTGGATGCCGTACAGGTTGACTATAAATAGCAAGCTTATCCATAAAATGATTTGGGCAGGAAAGGAAAATTGTTTTATTTGGACTAAATCCGAAAAAGGGCGCGCTATGGCTATCATTGAGAAGCTAAGAATAGACAAAATCATTTCTGGTGTAATTTTTGACGACAAAAAGGATTTTTTGGGGAAATCTTTGAAGTTGTTGCAGGCGCATACGCGCGCCGACACGGCAGTTATCTACGAAAACACCAAACTTCGCAACTTGAAAGTTGTTGACTCTATTGATAGCAAGCCTTTCCGCGTAAAAGGTTATTTAGCGGTTTTAAAATGAAGATAAAAAAAGACGGAATGCAAACAAGCAATCCGCCTTTGTTATGTTAAATTTGTTTTAGTTGGTGAATTAAATCTTATTTGAACAGCCCAAAACATTCACAATTTTGTGCTTAACGATTTCCTTAATTGCTTGCCTTGCTGGGCCTAAGTATTGGCGGGGGTCAAAGTGAGAGGGGTTATCGTTAAAGTATTTGCGGACGGTGGCGGTTACTGCCATGCGAAGATCGCTATCAATATTTATTTTGCAAACTGCCATTGACGCTGCTTGCCTAAGCATTTCTTCGGGGATTCCTTTTGCCCCCGGCATATTACCGCCGTATTGGTTAATCATTTCGGTGAGATATTGCGGAACGCTTGATGCGCCGTGCAAAACTATGGGAAAGCCCGGTAAAAGCCTTGATATTTCTTCCAAAATATCAAACCTTAGCTTGGCTTCGCCTTTAAATTTAAATGCGCCGTGGCTTGTGCCGATTGCAATCGCAAGGCTATCTACCCCCGTTTTTGCCACAAATTCTTGAACTTGGGCGGGATCTGTGTATTGCGCGTCTGCGTCTGAAACATTAACTGCGTCCTCAATTCCTGCAAGCCTGCCAAGTTCAGCTTCAACCACAACTCCGCGATCATGCGCATAGTCCACCACATTTTTGGTGATTTTGATATTTTCCGCAAAGCTATGGTGCGAGGCGTCTATCATTACTGAAGTAAAGCCTCTTTCAATGCAATCCTTGCAAACTTCAAAGGTATCACCATGATCAAGGTGCAGGCAAATCGGCAAGCCCGAATCTTCCACCGCGGCTTGCACAAGGCGGTTAAGATAAATCGGATTTGAATACTTTCTTGCGCCTGCGGAAACCTGCAAGATAAGCGGTGCGCGTTCTTCCTTCGCCGCTTCCACAATACCTTGGATAACCTCCATATTGTTCACATTGAACGCACCGATTGCGTATCCGCCTGCATAGGCTTTTTTAAACATTTCCTTACTTGTTACTAAAGGCATTGAACTTCCTCCGTTTGTTACTTCCCATATTGTACCAAATTTAAAAGCAAAAAGCTATTTTTAATGCTATAATTATTTTTATGGCGGAAATCAATATAAAACCCTCAGAGAGGCTTGATAATCTTGAGTGCGGTGATTTAAAAATAATTCAGGATAAGGCAGGCTACACCTTTACCATGGATTCAGTTTTGCTTGCCAACCGCGCACGCGCGAATTATGGTGATAGGATTATTGATCTTGGCACGGGCAGTGGCGTTATTCCGCTTTTGCTTTCCTATAAAACTACAGCTAAGGAAATCTTTGGCATAGAAATTCAAGAAAGGCTTCACGACATGGCAAGCCGTTCGGTGCTTTTAAACGGGCTTGAGAACCGCATTAAAATTTTAAACTGCGATATTAAAAACGCCGTGAAATCGTTTGGCAAGGAATGCTTTGATATGGTGGTTTCAAACCCCCCTTACATGAAATTTGGTGGCGGTGAGTTTAGCGAAAAGGATATTTGCAAGCGCGAAGTTCTTATCACTTTAAATGAAATTATCGCGGTAGCCTCACAGCTTTTAAAGTTTGGCGGAAATTTTTTCATTGTTTATAAAGCGGAACGGCTTACGGATTTAATGTGCGCTTTGCGCGAAAATAATTTAGAACCAAAGAGGATAACCCCCGTGCAACCCACGCCCAAAAAGCAGATAGACACGGTTATCATTGAAGCCAAAAAGCAGGCGCAGGCAGGGTTAATTCTTGAAAAACCCCTGCTTGTGTTTGACGAAAACGGCGAATATAGCGAAGAAATAAAAAGGATTTACAAGCAATGAACGGAACGCTTTACATTGTGGGAACGCCAATCGGTAATTTAAAGGATATCACGCTTCGCGCGCTTGAAACCTTGAAAACCGCAGATATTATCGCTTGTGAGGACACGCGCCACACGCGCGTACTGCTATCGCATTACGGTATTAACACCAAATTGATTTCTTATCACCAACACAACGAACGCACGGCAACGGAAGAAATCAAAGAGTATTTAAACAGCGGAAAATCCGTGGCACTTGTTACGGACGCAGGAATGCCGGGGATATGCGATCCGGGGGCTATCGTAATCAGCGAACTTAGGCAACAAGGCTTTGTAACCGAAGTTATCCCCTCTGCAACTGCCCTAACAAGCGCGGTAAGCCTTGCGGGAATTAAAGAAAGCGGATTTGTTTTCCTTGGATTTTTGCCAGAAAAATTAAAGGATAAAGACGCGCTTTTAGAAAGCTACAAAAATTCACCCCTGCCCCTCGCGCTTTACTGCGCCCCTCACGATCTTAATAAAATCATAGATTATCTTTATAAAAAACTTGGCAACCGCGTTCTCAAAAGCGTGAAGGAAATCACAAAACTGCATGAAACGGTTTACACAGGAA
This sequence comes from Bacillota bacterium, assembly GCA_009781445.1. Lineage (GTDB taxonomy): Bacteria > Bacillota > Clostridia > Christensenellales > DTU072 > WQYD01. The sequence goes on from WQYD01000011.1 coordinate 8,414, forward strand.
CTCTATCTGAACCGAACATTGAAAACATTAAAGGTGAATTTGTGCTGATAGTTGAACCGCCTGTTTTGCACGAATCAAATGAGGATATTATAACTCACGAACTAAAAACCTTAATCAAAAGCGGTATGCCAAAATCCGAAGCGGTTAAAGAGGTGGCAAAAAAGCTATCCCTTCCCAAAAACACAGTGTACGAGATTGCGTTAAGTATTGGCAATTATGGGTGATTATTTTGTGGTTTCTCTAATATTTTGCTAAGAAATCTGACGGCGAAAGAACCTCAACTTCGTCATACACTCTTTCAAAGAAATGTTTATCCCCAGTAATGAGAACCTCGGCTTCTGCAAATATGGCAGAGACTAAAACATGCTTATCCCCTTGATCGCTTATTGTTGCCTTTGAGGTTACAATTTCTTCGTTTGGTATATAAGTGTACTCGTATTTGAGGTTGGCAAAGAACCTCTCAAAAAGCGGTAGGCTCTTAGGAAATTTGCGCTCAACAACCCGCTTAACTTCTTCAATTATCGTGTTGGTTAAAATTATCACAAACTTTTCAGAGGCATAATTTACGCACTGCGATGCACCGCCATTCGGAAAAAGTCCAGCGGAAAGCAAAACATTGGAATCAAATATCACTTTCATTTGAAACCCCTCACCTCGTGTACTAAAGCCGTAATATCGTCCTCCGTCTTAATGCCAAGTTCGTTCGCAATGCCTTGAAGTCCTGCTTGCAAGCTCTTTAGAGCTAACTTATTTGCATTTGTGATAAAGAAGCCGTCTGCCTGCTCTACGAGCAAAACTTTATCACCACCCCTAACGCCAAGCTTTCTTCTCGTTTCGGGTGAAAGCGTTATCTGTCCTTTGTCTGTCAACTTTGCCAACTGCATAATTACACTCCTTATTGTAGTAAATTTCCTACTTGTAGTAATAGTATACTACAAAAAACAGCATTTGTAAACAGGCAATTAAAAAATTTATATTCTTCATTCTTTGCAAGGCAATTGCGATAATGTAAACCTATAAAATTATCTATAAACCCTATCTTTGCCAAGCATATCGTTTATGTTTTCGCAATGCCTTGCAATATTTTCGTGTTTGTCGCCATTAGCAACTGCTTTTTTGAGTAATTCAACAATCTTTCGCTTATCGTTATAGTTTGCTTGCGGATTATTGTTTATTATGTGGCGAAACACTTCAAGCACCCTGTAATCGCGAACGATGTATGTGCCACGCGGTACAAAATCAATATCTTTTAATTCACAATTTCCGTAAAAAACAATTATGGAATAAAACGGGATTTGCTCTGAGCTAAGCAGTTTTTTCAAATTTGCGATGTGTTTTTCGTTTTGTTTAATCGGATTATAAAAAGGATATTTTTCTTCGCCGAACGCCAAAACCTTTGTCCAATTAGTTTGATTGCCGTTTCCATAAATCCAACCGCTATAGTCTTTGACTTCAAAAACAATTATGCCCACTTTGGTTGCTACCACTAAATCAACTTGCGAAAATTTATCATTGCCAAGTTCAATATATAAATCGTGAAATATGGTTTGCGCAGGAATGTCATTCTTGAGCAATTCACGCACCAAATCTCTTTCAGCATTTGTGCCTCGGTGTTGCGATGTTACGGTGTGAAATAATTGTTCTTCTTTTTCCTTGTCCCACTCTTCTTGTTTATATAATATATCGGCGCAATAGAGAATCGCGGGAAGAACGCCAAGAAGGAACAGCAAGAAGAAAATGTATCCGTTTATCTTGGGTCTTTCGTTCGTTTCCATTGCGCTATTGTAATTTTTTTGCTTTTTCTTCTTTAATATCAAACAAGGCTTGCACTGTGGTAAAAGCCCTTACGGGGCGGAATTTTTCTTTAAACACGAATTTGCAGAGGATATCCCCCTCAAATAAATCAATCCGTGAGGACATTTGCATAGGCAAGCAAGGGGGGTTAGGCAGGGGGAATTTTTTGGTTACTTCTTTGCCTATAAATTCAAAACCGTTTTCGGATATATTGAGAATGCCTTCGTCTACAGGGATATTTTCGCCGTTTCTTGTGTTAAAATACTCAAGTTTAACTTCCTCTGTATACACATAATTTTCTTCGCTAAGCGCAATATTTTTAATGTGGTTATATTGATATTTGCACCACAAATCAAGCCTGTCAAACGCAACGCTTCCGCTTTCGGGAAGCAATTTGCCGTATTCGTTAAAAACAACTTTATTACCGCAGGCAGTGCAGGAAACCGCGTTCCATTCCTCAATAATTGTGTGCATTTGGGCGCATTTGGGGCAAACGAAAAGTATGCGGATAATGCCGTCCGTAGTGCTTCGCTTTTTATTAACGAAAGCAAGGTTATTATCCTGCTGAAAATTGCAATCGCTGTACTTAAACAAGGGCATCACGCGTTCTCTGATTTCTTTTACCGAAAGCGTGGCGCATTCCTCAGCGGTTAAAGCTATGTTGGTGTCTACCACCATTTTGCCCTTTCTAAAGCCCCTGAAATATCTTGGGCGCGTGCAATAACCGCCGTTTACCCTGATAACCACCACGGGAACTTTAAGCCATTTTAATAATTTGAAGTGCGTATCGGACAGCCTTGAATCATTTCCGTCAAGCGTGAACATTGCTTCGGGGAACATTAGCACGGGAATTCCTGCGTCAATCATGCGCTTAATATTCCTTACGCTTACGGGATCTTTGGTAAATTGTTTTTTAGGGATAGAATTTTTAAGCCCTCTTGCAAGCCCGCCTGCGCTTAAGTAAAAAAGGCTTACCGCAATCACCATTGAACCGCGCCAAGGTCTTAACGCATGCCCCGCAAGGGCGAAATCCATGGGCGAACTATGCGTGGCAAGGGCAATAAAAGGCTTGCCCTTAAGTGGCTTAAGTGCTTCGCGCTGTTCCTTAGAAAATTCCGCACGGTAATTGATTTTTGAATATATTCCAAGCGCCCTTTGCAAAAGGTTCATATACCACGGTGGCTTTCTGAACTCTGGCTTGGGAACCATAGATTTTTGCTTTTTTGCCATTAAAGTTATTCTCACTTTAAAGATATATATATTAATATAATATCACATATAGAATAATAATTCAACCTTGCATATTTTGTGCGTGGTTTTCTGTGGCTTTCTCTAATAAAAAAGACTGCTAAAAAGCAGTCTTTTTGTTGCTATAGCAACGAATTTGTGTCTATTTATTTCTTATCCACTTTGTTCATGTGAACGATTAGATCAACAACCTTGCAGGAATAACCCCACTCGTTATCGTACCAAGACACAAGTTTAACAAAGTTTGAATTTAAGGAAATTCCTGCCTTAGCGTCAAACACAGAGGTTAGGGGTTCGCCAATGAAATCAGAGGAAACCACATCGTCTTCAGTGTAACCAAGAACGCCTTTAAGCGCGCCTAAAGACGCTTCTTTAACTGCCACTTTAATTTCGTCATAAGTTGCAGGATTTGTTAACCTTACCGTTAAATCCACAACGGATACATTAAGCGTAGGAACACGGAAAGCCATGCCTGTTAGCTTGCCTTTTAATTCGGGAATAACTTCGCCAACCGCTTTTGCCGCGCCTGTGCTACTTGGGATAATGTTTCCCGCTGCCGCTCTTCCACCGCGCCAATCTTTACTGCTTGGGCCGTCCACCGTCTTTTGTGTGGCGGTTGTGGCATGAACAGTAGTCATTAAACCTTCGGCAATGCCGAACTTATCGTTAATGACTTTTGCAAGAGGTGCTAAGCAATTAGTGGTGCATGAAGCATTTGAAACAATGTTCATGGTCTTATCGTACTTCTTGTTGTTTACGCCCATAACGAACATAGGGGCATCTTTTGAAGGTGCTGTGATAACCACTTTTTTTGCACCGCCTGCAAAGTGCTTGCCTGCTGTGTCTATTGTGGTGAAAACGCCCGTTGCTTCTGCGATATATTCCGCACCGCAATCTGCCCATTTGATTTGGCTTGCATCTTTTTCAGCAAAAACGGTGATTTCGTTTCCGTTTACGATAAGTTTGCCGTTTTCAGCAGAAACCGTGCCTTTAAATTGCCCGTGAATCGTATCATACTTAAGCATATAAACCATGTAGTTTAAATCAATAAACGGGTCATTAATACCTGTTACGATAACATCTTTTCTGCCTGCGCAAGCACGCAAAACCAAGCGCCCTATGCGCCCGAAGCCGTTAATACCAATTTTAATTTTTTCCATTTTGTACCCTCCGAAGGTGATTTTATTTTTTGGATTGTTGAGATTAGTATATCTCTTTTTTAAATGTTTTGCAACGAAATAAAGCCGTATGGTTTTGCTAACTTAAGTTTCTTTTGGGGCTATATTGCACTTCTAATACTATTTAGCCTTCTGATTTGACACTTGCTTGCGATGTGTTTACGAGATAAATTTTGGCTTTTCTTAGCTTTAGGTGTAGTGGAACTACATTAGCAAGCTAAGAAAAGACGGAATTTAGCCGAAAAGACACGCAATGATGTGTTAAATTAGACGGCTAAATAGTGTAAGTTCTTTTATTAAGGCTTCGCGCAACACCTTTGAAAAATTCAAGCCAAGTTCTTCCGCCTTGTCATTTAACCCCTTAGGGATATAAAGGGTTTTTTTAACAGGTTTTTCGGAATTTTTCCTTTTATATGCCGTTAAATCCACATTTATCAGGCTAACAAATTCCTCTTTGGTGTTTGTGGCAAAAGCGGTTAACTCGCTTGCTTTCGGAAAAGCTCTTTTCTCGTCCTCATAAACCATTAGCACACCGCCAAGGCAATCTTCCGCCATGGTTATCGCCTCTTCAAGCGTGTCGCCCTCTGTAACTGCTCCGCCAAAATCGGGAAAATTAACAATGTAACCGCCCTCTTCCGCATTTCTGAATACCGCAGGATATATATACTTCATAATAATTACCTCTTTATTTTTCTACTCTTGCTTTTTTTAATATATCGTTCGCCGTTCCTTTCTTTAAATCGCCTTTGTGTTGCGGTACGGTTACAACATCGCTATATTCTTGGTGGCGGAAATTTTTATGCCCGCCGTTTGTGCGCACCTCGTACCACCCTGCTTTCTTTAGTAGCTTTTCAATCTCTCGTACTGTCATTAGTTATTGTTTCCTTTGAACAATATTATTATACGCTACATAGCGTATAAATGCAATAGTTTTTTATTTTACTTTTGTTTCTTGAAATTTTTAATCTTGCAAACAAAAAAGCGCACGAATGCGCTTTCTTAGAGTCGGATTTCAGAAGTTTTATCTAAACGAAGAACCCAAGGCTAATCATAAGCCCGCTGTTCACGCGTTTCATTGTGTCAAAATTTAATTCGCCTATTTTATCTTGCAGGCGCGCTTTATCTATTGTTCTTATTTGTTCAAGCAGTACCACGCTATCCTTCGGCAATCCGTTTGCATGCCCAAGTTCTATATGGGTGGGTAATTTTGCCTTGCTTAATTGGCTTGTTACCGCTGCCGCAATAACGGTGGGCGCGTATTTATTTCCTATATCGTTTTGCACTATAAGCACAGGTCTTATTCCGCCCTGCTCACTTCCAACCACAGGGCTAAGGTCTGCGTAGTACAATTCTCCTCTTCTGATCATACCTTCTCCATTCATAGTTATTCAATACCTTGTGATATTGTTGACTGAATTTCGTAATTTTATTCAAAATTGAGGGGGCAGGGAAGGATTCTAAATCTCATTATGAAAAGTGAAACGAGAAACATGAAACGAGAAACATGGTGGAATCTAAATCTCGTTATTGATCAGCGCACAATGATAGATTTTAATATAATTACCGATTTGCATTGACAAAGTATCCCAAATATAGTAAATTGTATTTACCACACAACTCAATTTTTTTCCATACGGCTGAATTTGTCAATCGGCTGTTCTCCCCGTATGGAAATACGAGTTGTGTGGTAACAATGGAGGTAGCCCTTTGGGTGCGCCTCATTGTGGGCGCATTTTTTATTTTACGGAGGAATTTATGAAAAAGGTTTACAAATTAGCTTTAGTGCTTGTGATTCTCGCAGTGTGCATTGCGTTAATGGTTGCGTGCGGTAGCAGAGAAGAAGGTGGCGGAGGTAGTGCCACGCACGCGGGCGTTTATTATGAATATAGTAACGACAATGTAAAGATGCCTGATTCTTGGGTAGAGTTAAGGGCTAACGGTACTTGGAAAGATAACACTTCTGCCGAGGGAACATATTCAATTACTGACGGAAATATTAAGATTTTTGTTGAATTCTTTGGCGAAAATAGCGAACTTATGAGTGGCACAATAGCAAACGGCGTTATGACCGTTAGCTTTTTTGGAATGACCACAGTATATAAAACGGATACCGCGGGAGCAAACAGCAGTGGTAATGAAGAACCGCCTGTCGTAATGCAATACGCAGTAACTTTTAATACCGACGGCGGAAGCGGCGTTGGGAATCAAACGATAGAAAGCGGGAAGTTTGCAACCCGCCCCGCAGTCAACCCGACAAAAGTTGGCTACGAATTTGACAATTGGTATAGCGACAGCGAGAAAACCACGGTCTTTAACTTTACAGCAGACGCGATTGCTTCCCAACAAATAATTTACGCCAAATGGACGATTGTGACTTATACAATCACCTACGCGAATCTTTTGGACAACGCAAACCCCAACGACGCGATTACAAGTTATACAATCGAAAGTATGGCAATCAGTTTTGCAAACCCCACGCGGAACGGCTATATGGGAACATGGGATATTGCAAGCATTCCTTCGGGCAGTACGGGCAACAAGACGATAACGGCGCAATGGACGGCAGAGAACTATACGATTACATACCGCGATGTTGGCGATACGGTATTCAGCGGAACACATGGTCTAAGTCACCCGACTTCGCATACCTACGGCATGGCGACACCGTTGGTCAGCCCGACAAAGATTGGTTATGTTTTTGACGGATGGTTTACAATAAACGATGGAACAGGTACCGCATTAACGACATTGGTTGCAACGGCTTACACGGGCGATATTGCGCTATATGCCAAATGGAAACAATTATATAATTTGTCGCTTTCCAAAAACATATCCGAGGCAGGTTTGGTTTCAGGTAGCGGCAGTTATAGTGATGGAACATCGGTTACGGCGACAGCAACGGTAAGTGACGGCTATATTTTTGACGGGTGGTGGGATGGCAACACAAAGATGAGTGAAAATCTTATTTATAGATTTGCAATGCCAAATAAAAATGTATCCCTTGAGGGTAGATGGGTTGTTGGGCTTCCATATCTTAATCATAACGGCAAGCAATATGTCAATCCAAATGTGGTTACGGTTTTGTCGACGGCGGGCGATCGCGCTTTGTCTGGCTGGTACATTTTATCTGGCAATGTTTCGGGTAATTTTACATTGACAGTGAGCGGTCATGCAACTCTGATACTTGCGGACGGCTGTGTTTGGAGTATAGGAAGTGGAAATATTATCGTACCCTATGGCTACGATAGTTCGCTAAGCATCTATGCGCAAAGCTCGGGTCTTAACGCAGGAAGAATAAACGCGACCGCTATCGGGGGAATGAACGGCGCTCATGAAAACTCAGAAATCTCAAACGGGTTAATAAGCATTTTTGGTGGGGTCATCACCGCAACGCGGATTGGTGGTGGCAATGGAGCGAATGGTACTGTCGGCCATACGCCCGCACCCACCATGCCCGCCGATGGTGGCACTGGCGGCCTTGGTGGTTACGGCGGTTTTGCCACAATTAACATTTATGGTGGGAATATTACGGCAACGCACATTGGCGGTGGGAATGGTGGGACTGGTGGAGCTGGTGGCGTAGGTACAAAGGCGGCAGATAATGCTTATTATCCTAGCGGGGGGCGGAGTGGCGGTAACGGCGGAGCCGGTGGCCATGGCGGAGGTGCCAAAATTTATATTTATGGCGGAGTAGTTTCCGCAACGACGATTGGCGGTGGGAATGCTGGAAACGGTGGAGTTGGTGGTACAGGCGGTGCCGGTGGTAATGCTACTACGCATAGTACCGCCTCAATAGGCGGACGCGGCGGAAACGGTGGACGCGGCGGAAACGGTGGAGATACTTACACTTTGGATATACGTATATATGCCGGAACGGTTACTGCCAACAGAATTGGAGTCGGCAATTTTGGCGCAGGCGGTAGTGGCGGAGCAGGTGGCAGTGGTGGCTCCGCATTCGGAGGCGGAACATGGGGCGCCAATGGCGGTAGCTTTGGCACCGGTTCCTCCGGCAATTTTGCTTATTCTCATGGCGGTGTTCAAATAACAGGCGGAAGCGTAAAAGTCACAACATGGCAAATACCCCCCTATATCTCTTTTGACCCGCGGAACTATATTTACGGCGAGAGAACCGACCTTCGGGTCTTTCTTCGTACCATCAATATCGGGTTTGCCAATGCGGCTGTAGAGAGCGGCACGATAACCGGCGCGGCATATTACGGTTTTACCGATGTCAAAGCAGATTCTTCGGGCAACCTATATCTGTGGCTTGCCGACCATATAACCGAAGTGGCAATCAACGGAATCAGTTATACTGTGTCCTAAAACTCAATCTAACTTATTTGCAAGGGCAGAGAGTTCAAACTCTCTGCCGTTGCGTATGCATATACAATTGATGCTACCCGTCAGTCACCTCGTTCGCACAAATGCTCTCTGCACGCCAAACCTTCGGGCGTTAATCCTAAGTAAAAAACAGCAGGCTGGAACGCGCATTGGTGCCCCTAGCTACGGGCAAATATCATCTGGGGTCGGAGCGGAGCATTGCTTAAATGCGAAATAAACTGACTTCCTTAACATTTCTTTGGGCACCGAATATTTAGACGCAATACGACATGTCGCTTAAACTCCATGCGCACGAGGTCGTACTGGCCCACCGAAGGGTTGGGGCTCTGGTCTGAGTTTTGATGTCTCACATAGGTGGTTCGTGCTTCGCAAAACTAAACGGATTGCAGTACCAACGAGATGCAAAATAGGTAGCGATCGTCCAATGATATGCTCTTTGATTTGTTGTTTGTCGTATTTAGGTTATTTTCTCGTAATAATGATAATACTTTATTTTATGGAAAATAAAGACTCAAACCAAATGAAACTTGATAATATAGAAAATCTGCTATGCGAGATACTTAAAACTGTCAGAGCGAATAATGACCTTGTTAACGAAAAATTTCTTAGTGTGTTTAAGAAATTAGCTCGAATTGATATGTTAGTTGCTACCGACAGAGGATAAGATGCCTTAGCAAATCATAAACGAATGCACCAATAACACTAGCCACAATTGGAGTAGCAATTGCAACAACTAGTGCACTTCCAGGGTGGTCGTGTATAAAGTCTTGCAATCTATAAAACCGTGCCTTTCTTAACTTTTTCAATTTTTTCTCAATGTACTTGTAATAACCATAGAAGCTATCATCGTCTAGGGTTTTAGTTATTTCTTCTTTGCAATCATCGCAAATCTTTGGTTTACCGCAAGACTTTGAGAGAAGTTTGATTTTTTCATTTTTGCTTGTATCAAAAATACAATTTCTAAATTCGTCGTTCCATATGCGCTTCTTGCAGACATACCTCAAAACATCTCTGTATATTGCTATTAGCAAAAAATTTATTACCGAAATATTCGCTTCAGCTATAATTTTTTTTGTTCCGTATAGGCTCAAATAAAAAAGGCTTTGTTGCTCATTCAGGCTACCGCCATAGTTTGTTTTCGTCCTATAATCTGTTAGCAAGATATAGATGCCAGTTTGCCCATCTTTGATTTGCTGATTGAATTTTTCTACCATAGCCCCGTCTTCCAAGCAGACATCGTTTTCCCCATCAAGCCCAAATTCAGCAATTTCAATATTCTCCTCTTCGAATACAACATTAAATATGCGAGAGTTATGATCTTTCAACTCGCTTTTAAGAAAATAAAAATCCGAAGATCCCATATTGATAATATGTACTTTTGTTGGTGCATAATCGGAGACCTTATAGAATTTCCGTTTCCTGCTCTTCTTTGTGCCCACCTTCCACCTCCTCGTTCTTTATGCGGTCAAAACATCTAAATTGTAACACGGCAGCACCCATTTGTCAATAGCTCAATTCGCACACTTTCTCACATTTGCTTGCATGTAAATTGCAAATTTGCGTGAATTTAACATAATTTCATGTAAATTTATTGGCATTTTTCAAAACTTTGGAAAAAATAGTTGAAATATTTACCGCTAAATGTTACAATAAGCCAAGTTCTTGTAATGGGTAGGTTTTGATGTGCGAAAATTTCTTAACAGAATTGCAAAATTTGCCGACAATTTACATGATGCAATCAAGCGGACAGTTGCCATAACTTTTGGTAGTGCTTTAAAGCACGCACCAAACACATATCGTACATTACTCGTTGAGGGCGTTGCAATGATCGTCATAGGTTTAGCACATAAGTGGCAGGGAATAGTCGGTCTTTTGGGGGCGGTAATTCCGCTGACAATCATTGCCTGTTTGGAGGATCATGATATGGTCAACAAAGCCAATAATCGGACTCATAACGCAAAGACTTATTCGTGGGTCAAATTCAACTCTGCTGTAATGGCTATAGTAACAGCATTCGTTATTTTGGCAATCGGCAGATATGAAAACTGGCTTGTTGTTTTGTTTTTTATAACATTGGGATTACTTGTTTCGCAACTACTTGCAAGAAATAAACTTTGTCTTGATGCACATGGCGAAAAAATTAAGCGTATTTATTAGTAATGGCGCACATACTATTAACCGATAACATCTTAAGAACAAAGGAGACATAAAAATATGGAAATTGTTATCATAGGCGCAATTTTTGTTGGATTAGCCGGAGTCGTCGCGATTGGAAAAATCGCAAGTCGTTTTATGGAAAAAATTGACAAAGCAGTCAGCAAAACCACAGATGCATATAGTTTGTCAAATGATGAGCAGTCTGCTAAAGTTGCAATCGAGTTTGCGAAGCATAAGGAAATGAATCGATGAGCACATTGGGGGGAGGGGCACATGTGTCCTTTTCGCATGTTAAGTGAGCGTGGGAGCACAAAATGACATTTAATACAGATGATAAATGCGGGGGAGTAATTGAGTTCTTTGAGCAAGATATGGTTGCTGTGTACAAGGAGATTTACGATAGGGAAAAACCCAAGCATAATTACATTTTAGTAAATTACATCGGCATTGACCAGAGCAATCCAGACTTTAATGTTTTTGTTGAAGAAACCTACTTTGGACGCTACAAGAAACTAAAACAGTTTTGTATAGACAGAAATATTGTGAAAGCTGAGACTAAGGACAGTTTGAGCAGAACAAAAATTTGCAGTTGCGTAAGTGTAGCAATCGCCCAAAAGCCACCGTTCTTTCATAAAAAGTCTGGCGAAAAAAACGAGGAAGCTGATCGGAAACGGCACACACTAGATTTGAATATGGAAGCTGCCGTTCACACGGCACTTAGAATATTGTTTAAGTTCTGGACGCTTGATTATCGCATCAAACTTAATGTCGCACTGAAAAAAAATGCAAGCGAACCTTCCGACGCGTTAATTGCGCAAATACAGCGCTACAAGAGATACATCATTGTACTTGAAAACTGCAAATATTGGTTTGACTATGTGGCGCTCGAAGGTCACACGGATTTTATCACAAGCTTGAAGGGTGCTTTCGCGGCTATCGCACACGACAAAAAACCTTATTCTGAGTCGGTTTTACGACTTTTGTTCTTATTGTTTTTTCAACTCGAGAAACATTATGACGCGATGCTTAGAAATTATGTAATGCTTTTTGCTGAGCCAACCAATAATGAGCGACTTTTGTTGGATCAATATGATTGGAGTAAATATGCAAACATCGGTAACGAGGGCATTATAACAATCGAAATTTTAGACAAAACAACTCATGAAAAAGCTTACATCGATGATCCTATGACATACGCAAAAAAAGTTCTAGAAAGATGTTATTTTCGGTCGGGATCGACATCGCCAGAGAACAAATAGCCGAAGTTCGCACTCTTTAATGTGGTGTGTCAAGGGAACGAACAGCACGAAAAGCAATCGGTAAAAGCCACAAATCAAACCATTAATCTTTTTCCTCAGTTCGTACTTCATACCTAAAAATAGCTCCACCACTATTGCCTGTTGCCTATTTCCTGTTGCCTTAAAAATTCACAAACCGTGCCAAAACCGCATATCCTGTATCATGGCAACAATAGTAATTGATCCCGGACACGGCGGGTATGATATAGGCGGTGCGTATTTCGGACGCCAAGAGAAAGACGATAACTTAAGGTTTTCGCTTGCGCTTGCGGATTATTTAAGAAGGCACGGCGAACGCGTGGTGCTTACAAGAAGCGGTGATTATTTCGTACCGCTTTTAAACCGCAGTGCGATTTCAAACAGTGCGGGGGCGAATCTCTTTGTGTCTATCCACCGAAACGCATTTGCGCTTCCCAGTGCAAACGGCATGGAAATTTACACAAGGGCTTACCCCTCTGCCGTTGAGGTTAGGGACGCAAGCCTGATTCTTAGCGAACTTTTAAAAGTTCCTAATGTGTTTAGAAATCGGGGAATCCACCGTGCCGATTTTTCGGTTCTAAGAAACACCCGCGCCCCTGCTTTGCTTATTGAACTTGGATTTATTTCAAACGAACAAGATAATCAGATTTTTGACACGCGTTTTAATGAATTGGTTGAGGCGGTGGGTAAGGGAATTTTGGAAGCCGTGGGTGGTGCAGTCGTCCCCCCGCAAGGTGGCGATGCCACGGTACGGCAGATTCAATCTACTCTAAATTCAAGATACAACGCAGGGCTGATTGTGGACGGAATTGCAGGTTCTTTAACTAAGAACGCACTCGTGAGGGCTTTGCAACAAGAATATAACACTCAATTTAACGCAGGGCTTACGGTAGACGGAATCTTTGGGCCAAGAACGCGTTCGGCAATGCGCCTGTTTCGGCAAGGTTCACGCGGAAACATTGTGTGGCTGATTCAGGCCGCGCTTTATCTAAAAGGCGAACGAATCGCGGTAGACGGAATTTTCGGGCCTTTAACAGATTCTGCCGTCCGCCGATTCCAAGCCTCGCACGGCTTAAGCGTGGACGGAATCGTTGGCCCTAATACCTTTGAGGCTTTATTCACATAAAAACTATAAAAGGCGCAAAATCACAAAATTTTGTTGCTATAAATACAAAAAGCCACTGATAAGTGGCTTTTTTGGTAATTTGTTTTTGTGGTTTTTAAAATTGGTTTGCTTTTATGCGCTTGGCTTTTTTAAAATATCTCTAATCTCTGCCAAAAGTTCTTCGGTGGTTTTTGCGGAAGTCGCCTGTGGCGCGTCCGCTTGGTGATTGGTGATTGGTGGTTGGTGGTTGGGGGCGGAATTATTATCAATGCTTCCTTCATTCTGAATTCTGAATTCTGGATCACGAATTAAGTCCGCGCCTGTCGGCTGTTGCGCTATGCTTTTTTTAATTCTTTTCGCCTTTTCCTTGATTTCCGCTTTTGCAGTTTTGACCGTTTTTGAAAGGCGCGAAGCTATCTTTATTCCTATAAATATTGAAAGCGCGATTATGAAAAAGTTCACCACTGCTTGGATAAACATTCCGTAGCGAAACACAATTGCGTCTTTTCCTGCGGTTGCCTCTCGTAGCGTTGCGGACGCACTTGCGATATCCACATTCACGATTAGCCCTATTAACGGCATGATAATATCCGCCACAAGGCTATCAACAATAGCTTTAAACGAAGCACCGATAATTATGCCTATGGCAAGCTGAACCACATTGCCTTTGGTTACAAAGGCTTTAAATTCATGCCAAAAGCCAAGGTTTTGCGCCTTTTTTTCCGCTTTTTTCGCTTTCCGTTCTTCTTTGGTAAGTTTAAAATATTTAAACATTACTCATTAACTTTATTTGCCGATTCCACGATTTTTGCAAAATCTTCAGCTTTTAAAGATGCACCGCCGATAAGTCCGCCGTCTATCTCTGCCATTGCCATAAGTTCATTGGCATTGCCCGCGTTCATGCTACCGCCGTATTGAATGCGCATTGCAGAAGCGGAAGTTCTTCCGTAAAGTTTTCTTAGGGCTTTGCGAACTATCCAAATTGTGTCGTTAGCGTCCTCAGGGGTTGCGGTTTTGCCTGTGCCGATTGCCCAAACGGGTTCGTAAGCAACCACGATTCTCTTTAAAGAAGATTTTTCAATTCCCACAAACGCACTTGTAACTTGCTTTTCAAGAACGCTTGCGGTTTTGCCTTTTTCCCTTTCTTCAAGCGTTTCGCCTATGCAGATAATTGGTTTTAATTTAAATTCAAGTGCCTTTTTAACGCGCTTATTAACGGTATCGTTTGTTTCATTAAAATATTGCCTTCTTTCACTATGCCCCACTAACACATATTCGCATTTTAACTCAGCAAGCATTTCCGCGCTTACTTCGCCAGTGAACGCACCTTTATCCGCCCAATGCACATTTTGTGCGCCAAGTTTCATATTAGTTCCGCGCATAGCTTTTCTTGCTGTGTTAAGGCTTGTGAACGGCACGCAAAGCACTATTTCACAATCGTCCTTGCCTGCCACAAGGGGCGCAAGCTGTGCGATTAGTTCTTTTGTACCCTTTTGGGTATTGTTCATTTTCCAATTTCCTGCAATAATGTTTTTTTTCATTTTATTTCCTCTTTTCCTTTTTTTGGTTTAATTTTTTTATTTAGAATATGGATTATATATAATGAGATTTAGAATCCACCATTGTGCGTTATGCGTTATGCGTTGCCTATTTATTATCAAGGCAATCCACCCCCGGTAGTACGATTCCCTCTAAGAATTCAAGAGAAGCACCGCCACCCGTGGATATATGGGTAACTTTATCTGCATAGCCAAGCTGTTGAATTGCAGAAGCCGAATCACCGCCACCGATTATCGTAATTGCCTGCGACTCTGTTAACGCTTTTGCCACGGCGCAAGTTCCGCCTGCAAACGGCTTCATTTCAAACACGCCCATAGGCCCGTTCCAAATCACGGTTTTTGCGCACTTAACGGCTTCGGCGAAAAGTTTTTGGGTTTTTGTGCCTATATCAAGCCCCTGCCAACCCTCAGGAATATCGCCCACGGCTACTTCCTTAATATTAGCGGTTTCGGCAAACGCGTCCGCGATAATATGATCTATAGGTAAAAGAAGATTTACCTTTTTATCCTTTGCTTTTGCCATAAGTTCTTTTGCTAAATCAATTTTATCCTTTTCGCACTTAGAACCGCCTATCGCATAGCCCATTGCCGATTCAAAGGTGTAAGCCATTGCACCGCCGATAATAAGGGTATCAACCTTATCCAAAAGATTATTGATAACGCCGATTTTATCACTAACTTTTGCACCGCCCAAAATTGCCACGAAAGGTCTTTTTGGATTTTCAAGCGCACCGCCCATGATTTCAAGTTCTTTACCTATTAAGAAGCCTGCCACGGATTCTTTAGCCAAGCCGTACTGCGCGATTCCTGCGGTGGAAGCGTGCGCCCTGTGTGCCGTGCCGAAAGCATCGTTCACATAGATATCGCAAAATGAGGCAAGCGCAATGCAAAAATCCTTATCGTTTGCCTCTTCTTCATTATGAAACCTTAAATTTTCAAGAAGTAAAACTTCGCCCTCTTTAAGCGCGGAAACTTTTGCTTTAGCGTCCTCGCCGATAACATCTGAGGCGAATATAACAGGCTTCTTAAGAAGTTCTGCCAGCTTTTCTGCCACAGGCTTTAATGAAAATTCAAGGTTAAATTTCCCCTTTGGCCTGCCGAGGTGCGAACACAAAATAACTTTTGCATTGTTGTCCAAAAGATATTTAATTGTGGGTAATGCGCCCTCAATCCTGTTAACATCGGTTATTTCGCCGTTAACAATCGGCACATTGAAATCAACCCTAACAAGGCACTTTTTGCCTTTAACGCTTACATCTTTAATAGTTTTTTTGTTCATTTGCCCTCCAAAAGCAATGTGTGTTTGAAATTAATATAGGTAGATTATATAGTGTTTTGGTTTGATTATCAAGTAAAATCAAAACAAACCGTCAATTTTACCGCTTTCGTCAATAGTCATTTTTACGGCGGAAGGGATTTTGCTTAAGCCCGGCATAAGCATGATATCGCCTGCCACAATCACAAGGAAACCGCTTCCTGCGCGGATTTGGATATCGCGGACGGTGAAATCAAAGCCCTTGGGGCGGTTTAAAAGTTTAGGATCTTGAGAGAATGAATATTGGGTTTTGGCAATGCAAATGGGCAGTGAACCGTAACCAAGTTTATTGATTAAATCAAGCTTTTTCTTTGCTTGTTCGGAAAAGATTACTTTTGATGCACCGTATATTTTGGTAGCTATGGCTACGATTTTGGCAGAAACTTTGTCCTTAGTTGCGTAAGTGAGGTTTAATTTCTTGGGTTCGCTATCCGCAAGTTTTACCACTTCTGTGGCAAGTTCCGTGCAACCCTTGCCACCCTCTGCCCAGCAATTTGCAACCACAGCTTTTACGCCCGCGCTTTCGGCTGAGGCTTTAATAATTGCTATTTCTTGATCGGTATCGGTTACGAATCGGTTAATGGCAACAATCGTTTTAACATTAAAGTTTTTAGTTAAATTTTCAATATGCCCCTGCATATTTTTTACGCCCTCTTGAAGCCCACCGCTTTCGCCGTTATGCTTAAGCGCGCGCACAGTGGCAACAAGGACAACCGCGTCTGGGTTAAGCCCTGCCGTACGGCATTTAATGTTAAAAAACTTTTCAGCACCCAAATCTGCGCCGAAACCTGCTTCGGTAACGGTGTAATTTGATAAACTCATGGCAAGTTTTGTGGCACGGATACTGTTGCACCCATGGGCAATGTTCGCAAAAGGCCCACCGTGAAGAATCGCAGGTGTGCCTTCAAGCGTTTGCACAAGGTTGGGGAAAATTGCGTCCTTTAAAAGGATTGCCATTGCGTTTTCTGCCTGCAAATCCCTTGCAAGCACGGCTTCGCCCTTTTGGTTATAGCCCACAAGGATATTGCCAAGCCTTTGTTTTAGTTCGCCCATGTTTCCCGAAAGGCACAAAATTGCCATAATCTCAGAAGCGGCGGTTATATTAAATCCGTCCTCTCTGGGGATTCCGTTAACCTCACCGCCACCGCCCACTTGAACCACGCGCAAAGCACGATCGTTTAAATCAAGGCAACGCTTCCACTCAATACGGTTTAAATCAAGCCCAAGTTCGTTGCCTTGCTTAATATGGTTATCAATAAGTGAGGAAAGCAAATTGTTAGCTGAGGTTATCGCATGGAAATCCCCCGTAAAATGCAGGTTAATATCTTCCATAGGCGCAACCTGCGCCCTGCCACCGCCTGCCGCACCGCCCTTAACCCCGAACACAGGCCCTAAAGACGGTTCTCTAAGCGCAAGGCAAACATTTTTACCGATTTCAGAAATCCCGTCTGCCAAGCCCACCGATACGGTGGTTTTGCCCTCACCGAAGGGGGTGGGGTTCACCGCCGTAACCAAAATCAGCTTTCCCTTGGGCTTTTTCTTAGGCTCAGTTAACACTTTTGCCTTATATTTTCCGTAAAATTCAATATCCCCTTTGGGTATCTTTAACGCCACCGCAATTTTTGCGATAGGCTTTAGCTGTACACTTCTTGCAATTTCAATATCTTTCATGTGTAATATTTTACGGTATTTGGAAGAAAATGTCAATAGCCAAACAAATAACGCGTTCGCGTTATTTGTACTGTGCGCTGTGCGCTATACATTGTGCGCCGGAATGTATATATTAAATATTCTTGCTTAAACTTACACTAAGCGGTATAATATTAAAAACAAAAGCTACGAGAGGTTTACAAATGCAGGCAGAAAACAAAGTTTTAGAGGAAAACATGGCAACAGAACACGAACACAAGGATTTCGGTTTTAAGCAATTCGGCAAACTGATTAAGAAATCATTTTTTAGGATTTTCATTTTCTCAATGATTGCAGGGTTAGTTATGGGAATCGTTTCAATCGGTGTGCATTTTGGCACAAGGAATGCAAATGCTTCGGTTTCCGCAATCATAGATTTTAGTTACAGAGGAATTGAAAGCGGTAAAGATCCCAATCTTATCCATAATCTTGATGTTAACAAAGTTAAATCCCCAAGCGTGGTGAATTCTGCGATTGTTAAGCTGAATTCACAAAATGTGGATATTAAACTTTCAAAGATTTCTGATATTATTAACAATATCGTTATTGAGGGGCAAATTCCAAGAAATATCGCAAACGCGCCTGAAAACACAACTTATTTCCCAAGCCGTTACAGAGTTTCCATTATAAATTTAAAGGATTGCGGACTTAATGCAAACACGGCAAGGCTTTTGCTTGACACTATTATTGAGGAATATGAGATTTATTTTAATGAAGAATACCGCAAAACTTACCGCTTTGAATCGGTCTTCCTCAACACAGTAATGCAAGATAGCTTCACCATTAAGGATTCGCGCTATGAATTTGTGGAAGTTTATGATTTATTAAACCGCGAAATCCGCAACGCAGTTTCCCTTATTGACACCATTACTAACGAACACCAAAACACAGCTTTCCACAGCATTAAAACGGGGCAAACCTTCCAAAGCGTCCGTGACGAACTTATCCGTGAAAGATCAAGCGCGCTAACGAGGATTCAAATAAATGTTTCCGCTTACGCTTTATCTTCTAACATTCCTGCCACAATCCGCTATCTTGAAAAGAACATGGCAGATATTCAAGCAAACTTAACGCGCGCCGAAGCCGATCACTTGGGCAGGCTTAAACTTATTGAGGAATATGATCTTGGCACAATAATTGTGGCGGACAGCCAAGGTGGCGGAACTATCGGCAAGGGCGGGCCTACGGAAGAATATAACAGGCTTTTCCGTTCGGCAGAAGCCTCACTTCTTGAAATTAATCAGCTAACGCTTAGCTTGGAACTTACGGATAATATGCTTCAAGATTTTAAGGCTTACGAAACCACAAACGAAGCCGATCGTGAAATAGCAAAACAAGCCGTGGAAGAAGAAGTTAAATATCTTGCGGAAGCAATTCTAAAGCAACTTGAACTTGCAGGAACAATAGCGGAAGAATATATTGAAACTCAAGTTTTAAGAGATGCCGTGCGCAAAGCACTTCCCACCGTGTATCAAGCCCCCATGACGGATTCGGCACGCATAACGCTTGTGATTTCCGCAATAGTTGTTGTGCTTTCGGCACTCTCTGCGGTTGCGGTAACTTACGCGGTTATGAAAAAGCGCGGTGAGTCCCTTTTTGATTAAATCACTTAATGAAATTTGAATCAGTAACAGAAAATCATTTTATAAAAATAAACGCACTTACAGCAAAATTAACCGCCGAGGACACGAGGTTTTCGGCGGTTAATATTTTAGCGTGGCAAAAGTTCTTAAAGCCCGAAGTTTACATATCAGAAAGTTTCGCAGTATTGCGCTTAAGTGTAGACGGTGAATTTTACTACCTTCCGCCACTTTCGGAAAGCAAAGAATCGTTTGCTTCTGCCGTGGAAAAACTTGAAAACATTGGCGTAAAAAAGTTTATGCTTTGCGCCGATTGGCAAAAAGACTTGCTTGTTAACCGTGGCTACACGGCTGAGGAAAATCGGAACATGGCGGAATACCTATATATAACCGCGGACTTATCCGAACTTAAGGGCAAAAAGTATCACGCAAAAAGAAATTATATTAACGCTTTTCCTGCGTCCTATATATATAGGGAATATAAAAATGAAGATTACGAAGCCGTTATGAACCTTTTTGATAAGTGCTATGCCACAAAAACAAGTGAGGGCGGTGAGATTTTTGCAGAACTTGGCGCAAGCTGGAGTTATATTAAGGACGAATTAAAAATGAGTGATTTTGATCTTGAAAAGCAGGTTGTTCAATCAATCCTAAAGGACACAACAGGGGTTTTTAACACAGTTCAAGACATAATTGAAATCAACGGCGAAATTTCCGCCTTTACCCTCGGCGGAATCACCCCCTCAAATGTGGGCGCAATTTATTTCCAAAAATGCGATACTGCCTACCGCGGAATTTACGCGCTTATGGATAACCTATTTATCAAAAACCGATTCCCCCGCACGGAATACATAAACAAGCAAGAAGATATGGGGATTGAGGGAATAAGGAAATCAAAGCTAAGCTACCACCCTGTTAGGCTTTTGAATGCGTATATCTGCTATAAAAACTAAGTTTTGGGTACAAAGTACGAAGTACGAATTTCGGCAATCAAAAATTGAAGCTATTCTAATTCACTTGCGGATAAGATTTTACTTTTCCAAAATATCCGGTAAACATATTAAACTCTTACGGCGTAATAATCAGGATCTATCTCGCACGGCAGATATTCTATACCCGTAACAAGTGTCCTAACACCGCTTTTAACATAAATTTGCTTCCCTGCTTCTCTCAGTATGGACAACGCTTCTTTTATGTAGGAAGTCCAGTCTACGCCCTTGTCCATGCCTTTATAATTATTAACCTTACCAATTTTATAGTGATCTACGCTGTTGTCCGCAAGTGTCGCATGGATAAGCTTAAGGCTTTCAATCGGGTCAAGGGACGGCTCAAAGCTTGCAAAAGTTTTGATTCCAGCATCATGCAAGGCTTTCAAGCCCGATAGCCTTTGTGACGGCAAATCCGCACCAGATTCCCATTCCTTACTTTTTTCCTCGTCCATAAAAGTAAGGGTTGCCCCCACCATTATCCTTTTTCCAAACGCTTTGAAAATATCTAAGTCCCTAAGCGCACGGCTTACACCCTTTGTTAAAACCGCCACGGGTGCTTCGTATGCGTTGAGTAGCCTTAATGCATCCCGCGTGGTTTGACTGTTGTCTGCATTCTCGCAATACACATCACCGATAAATGACAAAAGAATTTGTTTATCGTATTTTTGCACTTGCAAATCTTTTTCTATACCCCGCAAAACATCCTTACGCGGAAGAGGCTTGCCGAAATATGCGTTCTCGTTCCGTTGAAGTGTATGTGGCGCATAGCAATATTTGCACCTATGTGAACAACCTATGTAAATATTGCACGCATAAGGGCTATATTCTCTTGCCATTCCTGTGGGCTGATATATAATACTCATGCCTCTAATTATAGCGGTTTTGGCACGAAAAATCAATCTTTTACGCTATGAAATAACCATAATGCTTCAAGTAATCATCCCGCACCTCATAGTATTTTACCCTTTCTTTGCCGTAGTTTCCTAACATTCCATAAAAGAACTCAATGCCTTTCGGATTGAAAAGCGTGGGACATTTGCGAAGCATATTTTGCAAGCCGAATATCTTCATGCCCTCTTTTTGGATTTGTGTAAAGGCATTGACTATTGCGGTATATAAGATAACCGTGCCTTTTTGCAAGCTCTCACTCTCAAGGATTTTCTTATAAATGTCAAAAGCTATGCCGTAGCTGTCGCAATCAATTACATTATATTGAGATAAATCCAACGAATCAATTACCCTGCGGGTATCTGCGTTTAGGTTTCTGCCCTTGCCCCTTTGCACCTCTATGCCAAAATATTTTTCTTTTTCAAAGTTGCGCCACAGCACATTGTTGCCAGCGTAAAGGTCTAAAACCCGCAAGCCCGCCAAATGCTTTGTTGCCTCTTGCCTGAGAAAAATTTTGTTAGCAACGGATTTATTGTCAGTCTTGGTGTCGCGGATATCAAAACCGCTAATTTGTAGTGGATTCAATTTCAACACCTCCAATCTTTTTTACCGCCTCTAAGATATCAAGCATTTTGTCGTTGTCGTTAATGTCAAGGCTTATCAGATAATGCACCCTGCGGTAAGGCTTTAAAACCTGCTCTTGCAATTTGTCTAATGTCACAAAAAACTTTTCCGTATCAAGCCCGAAGTTTTTTAAATCGTAACTTTTTTGCAGTTTTTCTAACTCGGTAAGCAATTTCGCATCGTCAAACCCCGTTTCAAGGTTAGTTGCGTTATGTGCAATTACATAAGCCCTGCGTTCATCGTCTGTTAAATGGTCAAGCCTTATGCACGGTAATTCCGTAATGCCAAGTAGCTTTACTGCCTCAATTCTGCCGTTGCCCTCTAACACCACATTGTTTGAACCTGCTATTCCCAAAGGGTCATTAAACCCAAATTCCTTAATTGAGTTTGCTATGTGCCTTATTTGCTCTTTTGTGTGGATTTTAGAGTTGTCTTCGTAAGGTGTTAGTTTTTCTACTTTTATATACTCAATTTTTAAATTATCTGCCATGCTATCCCTTCCTTCTCGCCTCAGGTGTTAGCCTTAATTCTTTTAACAGCTTTTCAAGTTGCTTATTGCAGTCGGTTAAGGTTTTGTAATGCTCATTTTCTTTAACTAATACCTTTGGCGTTTCGCCGTCCTTGCAAACGCCCGTTACAATCCTTGTGTAGCGTTCGGGGTTTTTGATATATTCAGCCCAAGCCCTATCCCTTAAAATCTTCGTTTGCACATATTGACGCATGAGTTCAGCGTCTGCCGTAGTTTTGATATAGCTTGTGCTTGAAATCAAAAGCTTTGCAATTTCTTCCCAAGCCAATTTTTCTTCCTTGCTTAAACCAATAGGGGCTTTTAAGCACTTATTGCTCTCGCTAAGTTCTTTTTGGTACTGCTCTCTTTGCTCTTTTAGTTCTCTTTCTAATCTTTGATTATAGCTTTCTGTTTTGTTATCTTGACACATGAATACCCTCTCTTTTTAAAACATATGTTCTTTTAATCCGCGCTAAAAAATCCTGCTCGGCAGGATAGGGATTTTGAAACACAGTTTTGCTGTAAGTGGCTTAATTATATCAAACCGAACGGGCGTTTGTCAATAGATAAGTACAGTTTTTTGGAATTAGGGGTGGAAGTGAAGAATGAAAAGTGAAACATTAAACATGAAACATAAAGGATTCTAAATATCATTAAAATAAACTCTTAATAAATAAATTCCATAATTCATATTTAATATTTCATATTTTATATTTAACAGCAAGGTATCTCAATATAAAACTTGCTTCCCCCGCCGATTGAACTTTCAACCCCATAAACCCCCCCTGGGGTGGCGGTGATAATTTCTTTAACTATTGAAAGCCCAAGCCCCGTGCCTACGCTGGGGCGGTTGTGGTTTTTTTCGGATTTATAGTACCTATCCCAAATGCGTTCAATGGTTTTAACATCCATGCCGTCACCGTGATCAATTATTTCCACGCGGACATTTTTACCTTTAATAAGCTGATTAACTATAATTGTTTTATCCTCGCCTGCGTAAGTTACTGCGTTGCTGAAAAGGTTATAAACCGCTTGGGTAATTTTGACCTCGTCTGCAAAAACACGCGCGGTTTTGGTGTGGTTAAATTCAATTTTGTAGCCCTTATGCCCAAGAAATGCCTTGTGGCGGTTAACGATATCCTCAAGAACTAAAACCAAATCAAACTCAGAAAAGTTCATTTCGCCCTTGCTTTCTTGAATTTTTGATAAATCTAAAATGGAATTAACAAGCCCCGTAAGCCTATCCGTTTCGTCTATAATAATTTGGATTTCGCTTGCGCCTGCCTTGCTTGGGAAATCTCTTAGCACTTCCGCATAACCCTTTATGAGGGCAAGAGGGGTTTTTAAATCGTGAGAGATATTTGCAATTAAATCTTTTTTAAGTTTATCCAATGAGGCAATTTCGTCTACCGCGTACTTTAACGCTTGCGATAATGCGTGGGTTTCCTTAAACGCGCCTGCGGAAGGAATCTCACCTGCCCTGCCTTTTGTAAATTCTTCGGCGGATTCCGAAAGTTTTTCGGCAGGCTTAATTATCCATTTTGCCACCGCAAGCACCACTATGGTTGCAACCCCGAAGATTATTGCGGAAATAATGCCAAGCATTTTGATTGCGCCCTCGTAAACCGCGCCTTCGGGCTTAGTGCGCGCCTCGGCGATAATTAAAACCTGCGCGCCGTACTGAGTTTGAACTATTTCTGCAAAAATTATAAATTGATTATCCGTTTGCGAATGCTTTCCGCCACCGCGCTGTGCGCTCACAAAGACTTCGGCAAGAACGCCTTGCCCGAAGTTCAGCAAAGCGGAATGCCCTGCCGAAGCGCGCGCATCCTCGTACACAAGCCCGTTTTCAGTTATTGCCACCATGCTAATGCCGTACTTAACGGAAACTTTTAAAAGTTCTTCACTAAAAACTTCGCTGTTAATTGCGCTTTTGGCTTCGGCTATGCCGTTAGATAATTCTTGCTTGCGGGAAGTTAGATAAAGCCCGTTAAATAAAAGGTAATTTAAAAGCCAAATTCCGCCTATTACTATTATAGTAAAGGCGGAAAAGCCTATCGTAATCCATGCTTTGATTGGAAGCTTATGTTTCAAATCTATACCCCATACCGCGCAAGGTAACCACATAATCGCTTGCGTCACCAAGGCTTTTTCTTAAAAGTTTGATATGGGTATCAAGAGTTCTGTCGTCCCCGTAAAAATCATAGCCCCACACTTCGCTTAAAATCCTCTCACGCGAAAGGGCAATGCCTTTATTCCTAACCAAGAAAAATAAGAGTTCATATTCCTTTGGCGATAATTCAATTCTTCCGCCGTTCACATAAACTATGCGTGCTGTAAAATCCACTTTTAATTTATCCGTTTCGTAAATATCGCTTTTGGCTTCGCTTGCTTTCCCGCGGGATAAAATTGCGTTAACCCTAAGCATCAATTCCTTGGGGGAAAAGGGTTTTGTAACATAATCGTCCGCGCCGATTTCAAAGCCGTGAATCTTATCATATTCCTCAGTTCTTGCCGAAAGCATTATCACAGGGATTTGGGAAAACTGCCTGATTTTTCTTACTGCGGAAAATCCGTCTAATTCAGGCATCATGACATCCATAAGCACAATATCGTACTTACCGTTTTTCACAAGTTCCACCGCTTCCATGCCGTTTTGCGCCCCCGTTACCGAATAGCCCTCAAATTCGCCGTATTTGGCTACGATATCTCTTATATTTGGTTCATCGTCCACTATTAGTATTTTGTACATTTTTTTATCCTACCTTTGTAATTATACCACACTTTTTCATTTGTTTACTTTCGCAAAAATTTATTCCGTTTTCTCTGTTAAACGAATCACAGCCGTGCGCTGTTCACCGCCACGGTTGAAATCTATTGTTATTTGATCGTTAGGCATTTGGTTAAACACAATCACGCGCCAATCTTCTTTAGCGTTAACCGCCGTTCCGTTAACCTTAGTTATTACATCAAGTTTTTGAATTTGCGGGCCCGATATGTGGGTATACTTGGGAAGTCCGCTATAAATCATGTTAACCGTTAGCCCTGAAAACTGATAAACTTGATCAGGTTCTGTGATTTGCACTAATCCGAAAATATCGTGTTCGGGCCTTCCGGGGACATAGCCTTTTTCCAAAAGCCCCTTAACCGCCGAATCAATAACCTGTGAGGGAACTGCGCAGAGTTCGTTTCCTGCGCTTGTCCCCGCACTGCAATTTGTGTTAATCAGCCCCAAGAATCCGCCGTAATAATTAAAGATTCCGCCACCCGTAAAGCACCTTTCAAATGTGGTGCATTCGCTTTCGGGCTTAACTTTGATTGCAGGCACATTAAGCCCTGCGCCTGCTTTAGAACAAACTTCGTCCTTTAATATAAAGCCCTTTTCGTTACCGCCTCTGCCTATCACCGCCACGCGGTTTAAAATATCGGGCTTAGCAATTGCCACAGGGGTTAAATTCATGGCGTCTACCTTTAGTATTGCCAAATCAAGAAATTCGTCCTCAAAAAGTTTTTGTGCCACAAGGTTCACATTTCCAAGTTTAACCGTGATTGTTTTTGAACCTTTAACCACATGGTAATTCGTAACGATATGCCCATTCTTAGTCCAAATAACCCCCGAAGAAAGCATGGCGTTTCCACCTGCACCGCTTTCGCCTGTGCGCGCTAAAAGTGCTTCCGCGCCTGTGGGTTCGGTGGCAATTTCCACAACGGATACCGCCGTTCTTTCCACCAAAACCCCGTATTCAAGCAGGCTTTCTTGGGGACGCATTTCGTACACAACCACATTATTTGTGCGTGGCGGAATGTCGCCCCTTTGAATACTCAATGCCACAGCCACACTCAAAGCACAAAGGCAAACCGTAACAAAAATATACACGAAAAACTTCGCAAGGCTTCTGTTTCTTGCGTCTTTTTTTGAAGGACTTCTGTACTCGTCCTGATAGCAATATCTTGGCAGGTTCACATTCCTACGCACGGCAATTACCCATAATTGCCATTATTATAACGCGCGTATGTGAACACTGCATGATAACAACTTGTTTTTTGCTAAGGAAATTCAATGAAAATCCACGCAAGAGATAAGCGCGGTTTTATATGATATTTTGCATAGAATATTGCGTTTAGGATTCCTAATTAGCTAAATAAGTATCCTATACTACGGCGAATAATATAAATACCTTGCTTGAAATACCGTGGCGGATTATGCTTTAATGAACGAATCGTTTTTTAGTTGCGCTTTTATCTTGACAAATTTTGAAGTATATAATACAATTATCAACAATATTAAAATTAAGAGGCAACAATGGACAAAACGATTCCGCTTACCCAAGGCAAATTCAGCGAATTAACAGAAAAACTTAGGCACAACGAAACCGTTAAACGCGGTGAAATTTCTGACGCCATTAAAACGGCTAAGGAATTTGGCGATTTATCCGAAAATGCAGAGTATTCCGCCGCCAAAAGCGCGCAAGAAAAACTTGAAATTGAGATAGCGCAATTATCGGATATTTTAATGAGGGCGTATCCTATTGATAAAAGCACCCTTGGCACCACAAGCGTGCAGGTGGGAAATTTTGTGGCAATTTACGATTCATATTTTGACGAAGAAGTTACTTATCAAATCGTTTCAAGCATTGAAGCCAGCACGGCAGAAAATAAGATAAGCAATCAAAGCCTTATCGGCAAAGCCCTCGTTGGCAAAAAGAAAGGTGATTTAGTTACGGTTACGCTTCCCACAGGGGTTGACGCGGAATTAAAGGTTTTATCAATATCCAAATAAGTTGAACTTTTAACACAAATATGGCAACAGATAATAACATTAACAATGAAATTTTAACAGCGGAAGAGGTGATTGCCTCTCACGCTTCGGAATCTATGGTTAGGCGGGAAAAACTTGCCCAGCTTAAAGAAGCAGGTGCTTGCCCTTTTGAAATCACAAAAGTGGAAGTGGACGCTTACGCGAAAACCATTTTAGAGAACTACGCAGACTACGAAGCAAAAGAAGTGAAAATGGCAGGCAGAATTATGTCCAAACGCATTATGGGCAAGGCTTCCTTTTCACATATTTATGACGGCACGGCAAAAATTCAGCTTTATTTTAAATCCGATACTTTGGGCGAAAGCTATGAATTTTATAAAACTCTTGACACAGGCGATATTATCAGCTTCACTGGCGAAGTTTTTACCACGCGCCACGGCGAGATTAGCGTTAAGGTGGATTCATTTAAACTTACCGCAAAATCACTAAACCC
>WQYD01000012.1 GCA_009781445.1 Bacillota bacterium
CATGAACCCCACGGTGAAATTATAATTAAGGCTAGCCACTGCTTCTAAAAGCATAGCAAAATCCCACTTTCCGCTATCATTTTCATATGAATAGCTGTTTACATTCTGCCCTAAAAGAGTAATTTTCGTGTAGCCCGCCTTTAGTAAACCCTCAACTTCTTGAAGGATTGCTTCAGGCGCACGGCTTCTTTCTCTGCCACGGACGAAAGGCACAATGCAGTAAGAACAAAAGTTATCGCAACCGTAAATTATATTTATCCATGCGTGGGGGAAAGAAGTTCTTGCAACGGGTTCGCCCTCGCAAACACTCTCTGAACTTAAATCGGCAGGCAAATTATGAAATCCGCGCTTTGTTTCGCTTACAACAGAATCATAAACCGCCTTAATTTTATCTGCAAATTCTACGGCTTTCCCTGTGCCTGCGCAAACATCCACAAATGGAAACTGCGTTCTTAAAGACTCAGGAACGCCCTCTTGTTGCGTCATGCAACCTGCAACCGCCACTATTAGATTCTTGTTTTTTTTCTTAAGGTGCTTTATATCGCCGATATTTCCAAGAATTCTTTTTTCCGCCGTGTGCCTTATGCAACAGGTGTTAAACACAATTATATCGGCTTCGCATTCGCTGTCAGTTGCCGAAAAACCGTGCTGTTCAAGCGCACCTGCTATCCTCTCAGAATCGTGAACATTCATTTGGCAACCGTATGTAAAAATTTTATATTTTACTTCCATACATTAAGTATACCTGTTTTGCGCGGTTTTGCATAGCGAATCACTTTTACTTTTTGGTTTTTGCTTTTTACTTCGGCATTTTTATGTTAAAATGATTGCATGGCAGGTGAATATTTTAACGAAAGAAACAGAAAGCACACCAAAGAACTTTGGGAAAGGCTTGAAAATATGCCCGAATTCGTGAGGGATTATTTTATTGCAGTTGAAACAACCACTACTGCCCTAACGCGTTCGGGCTACGCCACCGATCTTGCAATTTTTCTTGATTTTTTAATGCGCGTGAAAAAGAATTGGACAGGCAAAGAAATAAGCGAACTTGATCTTGAGGATTTAAACACTGTTACAGGGCATGACATTGAAAGATTTTTAAGCTATTTATCCTATTATAGCTTCAACGGAAAGGAATATCAGAACGATAACCGCGCAAAAGCAAGAAAATTATCCGCAATCCGTTCGTTATTTAAATATTATTATGTACGCGGAAATTTAAAGCAAGATGTTTCTTCAAAAGTTTCCACGCCGAAAATCCCCGAAAAGCCGATAATCCGCCTTGAAAACAACGAAGTTAAACAGCTTCTTGACGATGCGGAAAGTGATTCAAAGTTCGGAAGCAACAGGCAAGATTTGTACAATTTGCACACGCGCGAACGGGATTTTGCGATTTTAACCCTGCTTCTTGCCACAGGAATCCGCGTAAGCGAATGCGTGGGGCTTAATGTGGACGATATTGATTTAAAAAATAATTCCTTTTCCGTTACAAGGAAAGGCGGTGCGCAAAGCATACTTTATTTTGCGGTTGAGGCGAAGGAAGCATTGCTTGTTTACCTTGAAGAACGCGAAAGACGGCTTAAGGAAAAGGGCGCAATTAAAGAAAAAGCCCTTTTTATTTCGCTTCAAAACAAAAGAATGACAGTTCGCGCCATGGAATACCTTGTGAAAAAGTATTCAAAACTTGTTGCACCGCTTAAAAAGATTTCGCCGCACAAGTTGCGTTCCACTTACGGCACTGCCCTTTACCGCAGTACCAAAGATATTTATGTGGTTGCCGAAGTTTTGGGGCATAAGGATATCAACACCACAAAGAAGCACTACGCTGCGATAAGCGAAGATATAAAGCGCGAAGCGTCTAAGAAAGTGGTTTTGAGAGATAGAGAAAGCGAAGACTAATGTGGATTCTAAATATTATTATGAATCAGCGCACAATGCACAGCGCACAGCGCACAATGGTGGATTCTAAATCTCATTATTTAAATTTTGATCCTTAAATAGTATTCTATTTTATGTGTAATTTGAGAATACTTTCCGCCCTTTTGCCTCTATTTTGGGCATATATGAGGTGAATTTTAAAACTTTTGTTCATATTGTTGTATTTTTTGAGAATAAATGTTATAATACCTATAATTATGCCAACCCTATTGCGTTTTGCTTAAATTATGGGGTAACATATGGCTACTTGAGGAGGAAGAGTTATGACTAAGAAGCACGAAATGAAAGACAAACTTGAAAAAATTTACGCTTTTATCGGTGAACGCTATGTTAGCACCTGCAACACCCCTACTATTAGAGAAATTTGCGCCAAGTTTAACATTAAATCCACTTCCACGGCACATGTTTTGCTTAAAAGATTGCAAAGTGAGGGATTGATTGAGGTTTACGGCAACAAAAGCCGTGGTATTAAACTTTTAAAAACCCCTGTACCCGAAGGTTTTGTGGAAATCCCCCTTGCTGGCAAAATTTCCGCAGGTTTGGGGAATGAAATCGTGATTGGCGATATTGAGGGCGGTGAAATTATTCCCTCTACCCTGCTTAAAGGCGTGGCGGAATATTTTATGCTTAAGGTTGAAGGTGTTTCAATGGTGGACGCAGGAATCCTTGAGGGCGACTTCGTGATTATTAAAAAACAACCTGACGCTGAAAACGGGCAAATCGTAGCCGCGATAATAGACGAAGGCAACGCTACTATTAAAAGGTTCTATAAGGAAACAGACGGCAAAATCCGCCTGCACCCCGAAAACAAAGCCATGCGCGATATTTTCCCCAAGCAAACGATTATCGCAGGTGTGGCGGTGAGTTCTTTTAGGAAATACATTTAATTCAGCGCACAATGCACAGCGCACAGCGCACAGTAAGTAATTGATTCTAAATATCATTTTAAAACATTGTTCGGCAAATAAGCCTAACTTACGACTTGTTTCAATGTGAAAAATTTGCTATAATAGCTGTGTTATTTGAGGGAATCAAATAGAAAATGTAATCGGGGAATTTTAACTGCCAAAATGATTGAATTAGTAAGAGATAAAGCCGACACCATAATAATGAGTATCCTGCAAGAACAGGATAATTATTGCTATGAAATTTTGGATATTTTAAAGAACCGTTCGGGCGGAAAGTACGGAATTAAGCAACCCACGCTTTACAACGCGCTTAAGAGGCTTGAAAAGCAAGGATTTGTGGAATCATACCACGGGGACGAAACCAAAGGCGGTATGCGCGTTTATTACAGGCTTACCGATAAAGGAAAAACTACCTTAAATCAAGATAAGCAACAATACGAATTTTCGCGCACGATTCTTGACACTTTTATTAGTGATAAAAGCGTGGATTTGCAAACTGCGGATGCGCCCTTTTCACGCGAAGAATTTAAGCCTGCCACAAAGCGTGTGAGGATACCTTCGGAATTAAATCCCCAAAAAACCGAAAATGAAAATGCGCCCCTTGTGATTCAGATTTCCACAGGCGAAGCAAGAAAACCGCAAGATATTAGCGGTGCAGTGAGAACGCTTGTGTTTACCGAAGAAAAGCCATTTAGCTTTAACCCGAATGTTTTTGACAACAGTCAAAAACCCGAAGAAAAAAAGACGCAGGACGAAAAGCCCTTTTCTTTCAACCCCAACATTGAAAGAAGTGCTGAGGAAAAACCGCTTTCGTTTAACCCGAACCCCGAAAAGATTTCGGAAGATAAACCGCTATCCTTTAACCCTAATATTTACGAAGAAAGGCTTGCAAAATCATATGTTCGTGAGGAAAAAGACGCGCAAAATATCCTTTTTCAAAGGCAGGAAGTTAAATTAACACCGCCAACCGTAGTGGTAAGCGATGCGCCCACAATCAGCAAAGATTCACGCATTCACAAGCCCACAATGCAACAGCTTGAGGCGCAGAAACTTTTGCAAATTGGTATGTTTGCAGACGATCCTGCAAAGTACTATAACCTTAACGAAGAGAAGGCACAGCCCGAATTTACGCAAACCACAAACCTATCTAAGTATGACGGATTTATGTCTAATTCCGAATCCTTGCTGTTCGGCCCTCTTGCTGAAAAAGCGCAAAACGAAATAACTTCGGCGCGTTTGCAAGGCGAAGCGCCTGCCAACCGCCCTAACCCTTTTGCCCAACAATCAAGCGAACCGCACGGCGGATATAAGGACACACTTGGCGCGCTTTTCAGAACTGCGCTTGCAGACGACTTAGCGAATGTTCAAACTGAAAATAAAGAGGATATCGGCGCGCAATTTTCACGCAGTGATGCAAAGCAATTTAGTGAACTGAAAGAGAATCTTCGTGCGGAAGGAATTAAGATTAAAACCTATTCAAAAGCTAATTCCCAATCGCACTATTATATGAATAATATTTACACGCGCAAACTTTTTAGAGATACCGCCCTATTATCCTATTTGGTTATTGCGCTACTGCTTACCGTGGTGTTTGTGGCGCGTTCCGCGTTCGGCTATTCGCCCTCTTTAATCCTCAATATGGGCTTGGGCGCGCTTGCCTTGCCAGTACTCGCAACTGCGTTTTGGGCAATTAAACCATTTCAAAAAAAGCGCGCGAATTTCAGCATGAATACCGCAATGTTTTTCGCCGTTACGCTTTATATTTTGATATCAGGCATAACCACAATAATTTACCTTGCCGTTCCGTCTTACGGGGTAACATTTGCTTCGGGCAAAATGTACGCGCCGTTCGTGCTTGCGCTTTTTGCACCTGCGTCTGTCCTGATTTATAATATTCTTTATAGAACCCGCAATTACCACACTAAAAATTAAATTAAGGCTTATAAGCTTCGTGATGCTTTGTCAGGTGTCGCAATTTTCGCAGTCGTTTACGATTAGTAAAGTCCTTTGAAAATTGCTCGCCTTCCTCGCCTGACTTGCTTCTAAGCCTTAATTTGCTCGGTATGGGGCTGTTTGCCATTAGCCTTATTTAAGCACGAAATACGCGGTGAAGTTTGCCTTACGGCAAGTATGGGATAAAATCCTATAAGAACCCCAAAGGGGTGAAATGCGCATAACCCCGTGCAAGCGAAAGCGTAGCGCGGGGTACATGGGGTGCGCATATATAGATATACCCCCGCCCCTTCTGCCAAAGGCAGAAGGGGCGGGGTTTTGTTTGAGGTGGCTGTTTCGTCTTGTTGCCTGTGCCGTGGGTTGCACCCACGGTTATAAATATCCTGCCCGCTTCGGGGCAGTTACGGAGTTATCTTTAGTTAGGACGAGGCTAAGCCCTTAACCTTGATTGATATAATCACACACCATAATAATTCCAAATTACAGGATGGTAAGTGTTTCGGTAGCCTTCTAACTGGGTACTATTCCAATCCGAATGCCAACCGCTTGGCGCGCTTGAGTATCCCCTTACACGAATGGTTGTGAGGCGACCGTTTGAGAATGCTGATTCACCTATTGAGGTTACAGAGAATGGGATAGTTATTGAGGTTAAGGAGGTGCAACCGTTGAATGCGCTACTGCCTATTGTAGTTACGGAGTTAGGGATTGTGATTGAGATTAGGGAGGTGCAATTGGCGAATGCAAAAAGACCTATTGAGGTTACGGAGTTGGGGATAGTTATTGAGGTTAGGGAGGTGCAACCATAGAATGCGCCATAGCCTATTGAGGTTAGCTTACTGCCCTCTTCAAAGATTACTGAGGTTAGGTGGTATCCGTAATTAAAGAATAAAAAACCGCCTATTGAGGTTACGGATTTGGGGATTGTCATTGAGGTTATTTCGTTATAACTAAGAAACGCTCTATCGGCTATGGCCACAACGGGTTTTCCTCTGTGCGTGGCAGGGATAACCACATCCCTACTATCATTAAACCTTATTCCGACAACTTCATAGCCGTTGCCATTACGCCTGTACTCTAACTCACCCATTCCGCTAACCGCGACTGAACCCAAAGCAATTCCCGTTACTGACACAAATAAAGAGAAGATAAGCAAAAGGCTAACTATTATGCGTGGCAATGCTTCTTTGGCTTTGTGTGCCTCATTTGCAATGCGTAACTTTTTCTCAGCAACCTTTATTTGCTGGGCTTTAGGACTGTCGTCAAAAAAATTAGTGGGTGCATCTGCCCTTTGGGGCTTATTTTCTAAAAAGTGGTTTTTCATAAGTTTGTTTCCTTATACTTGTTATCGGTTTCTCTATCGGGTTTTAGGGTGATATTACATCTTTCTCAAAAAGAAGATAATGCACTATTTTATATTGCTTTTTCGTGTTTGCTACTTCGTTTGAGCCAGCCTTTGAGCCATAGAATAAACCCACGAGAAGTCCCACGAAGAATAATGTGCATCCGCCCCATTCTCCGCTAATTTTAATTTCATCTCTGCGAACGAACTTCCAGCCCAATGCGGAAGCATCGGTAAAAACCTGATCCATTTCGGCAAGGGCTTTTTGGGAATCAACATCGTACTTCAAGCACCCCACTCGTTCAACAGGGCCTTTGGGTGCTTCAAGTATTATTGTTTTGTACAGTTTTTTCATTTTTTCTTTTCCTCCGTATTTTGTTACTGTTATTGTGCTTTAAGGGTAATCGGTTGTTTGTTCGGTGCGCCCGCATTTTTTTAATCTCTTTAAGCCTTTTATTGTCCCTTTAACCGTGCCGAACTTTTTAATTGCAAGAATCATATATTCAGAGCAACTTGGCGTCATTGCGCAGTATTGGCGTATTTTTTTGGGTGCAAATTTTTGATACAGCTTAACTGAAAAAATCAAGTTGTATTTTGTGGTGGTGAGAATATATGCAACAGGCAACCCTATGTTCAGCAAAATCATAAGCCATGGCTTGCTTATATAGATATTCACAAGCGTTAACCCCGCCACAAGGGCAAGAACAGGCAAGACGAATAGCAAGACGCCAAAAACGGTGATTCTTGGCATTACCAATTCTCTTTTTAGCGGTTCTTTTTGGGGCAAATTTTCAAAATGATTCCGAATTTTTGCCACACAATCTTCTATGCTTTCGCCTTCAAAAGATAGCGGTTCGCTATCAAAGCCGTCCATTAAAGCCCCCATAATACGCAATCGCAATTGAAGCTAAAATGATAGCCGTAAGTGCCATTACGCAAGTTATGCCTGCGAATATGTACAATACTATATTTTGCTTATTGGCGGGCTTTTTTGTTTTGTTGGTTTTTTTTGCATTCTTTTCGCTATTTTCCATAATTCCTCATTTGAAAAACCCGTGAACGGAAATCCGCCACGGGTTTTGTGTGTTAATTGTTTTGTTTTAAATTTATTCTGCCGTTACAAGAGAGAGAGAGAGAGAGAGAGCGAGAGAGAGAGAGAGAGAGAGAGAGGAACGCACGCTAACACTGCTTTCCGTTAAACCTTTACGCTTTTGTAAAATAACTTCACTTGCCCTCATGAGTTAATTATATACTTAACGGCTTGATTGTGTCAAGTATAATTCAGAATTTAGTTTTTGTGGATTATGCGCCTAAGGGATTAAAGGGTTCAGTTGTTCCGATTTTGTGGATTTTTATGAGTTGGTTTGCGCTAATTCCGCCCACCACGCCTCCGATATATCCGCTAAACGCATAAGTTATGGCGTCTTCTGAAATTTCCACAGTACCGCCTTGCGATATATATAAACCTAAAATATCTTCGGGTGAGTGAAGTTGCGTGAGATATACGCTGAATAAATCTTGCGTGCTGATTGTTGGTGTGCCTTCTATCCACGAATCGGCGGTGGCGCAAAATTCAAATTCTTTTCCATATGAAAACAATTGCCCTGCGGTAATTTCGCCTTCGTCTGATAGATCAAAATATCCGTAATTACTATCACTATAGCCCCACAAGATACCTTTTTGCGAAAGCATTCCCACGAATTCATATTCCATTTCTATTGAAAAATTCTTTGTTTCGCGGGTGCGGATTTTGCTGAACGCGGTTGCGAATGCTTTGAAGTTATCAAAATGAGGGAATGAATCTATAAATTCCTCAGGGAAAACCACGGTTACGGTGTTATGGTGCGAAATGGTGATTGTGTGGTACGCTGTGCTTGTTTCGCCAAATGTTCCTCTTCTTTCAAATTTAAGTTCGGAAATCCTGCCACCGCTTAGCTTTATGCTGATATTTTTATAGTCATTTCCATGAATGTATCCAAAGACTTCGTTCAACCTATCGTTAAAAGCCACGGTTGCGGATTGGCTTAACGAATATGTGCCGTTAGCAAAAACAAAGTCCTCGGCAACTGAGGATTCAAAAACCGCCCAAATATCATGAATAAAATCTTCTTTGTGGTAATATTCTTGATTGGAAATCCCTTTGCGCCATTCCCCGTTCGCATTAAGCCTATAATTATAATGAAAAACGGCTTCCCCCTCAATTTTCTCAAAATATATTTGGAATTCTTTTTTGCCGTCAAAAAGCTGATAATAGTGCGATTTTGCACCGTCTATTTCCATTACATTTGTGTACGAATCGGTTAAAAGCGTTCCGTTTGAATCTTTTTCAAAATGAGTTTCGGTGATTTTCGCATTTGTAATCAAATCAACGGTTATTACGCTGTTTAATGCCGAAGTTAGCAATGCCAAAGCCTCTGCTTGCGTGGTTGAATCGGTTTCGTTGCCGTTGTTCCCGTCTGTGCCACCGCACGCCACAAAAGCAACGAAGCACAATGCAAGGATTAGCGTTAAACTTACAAACGATATAAATCTTTTCATAATATGTCCCCCTCTAACACGAAGTGTTATGTTTAGGTTAGCACACTTAAAGCATTTTGTAAAGATTTTTCTAAAATCCTCAATTCTGCATTCTGAATTCTGAATTAAAATTTACGGAAGTAAATTATACGGATTGCTTCCTCTAATGTTTGAGAGGTAAAATTCGGGAACTCTGCCGATAACCAAATCTTCGGCGATAATTATATCTGTGGAAACGGTGAAATCGCTTGCACGGAAAGGAATAAGCATTTTAACCGTGGTGTTTATGCTTAAAATTACGCGGTGGATTGTTTGGTTAATGCCCTCGTTATAAAAATAGGAATTCCAAAGGGCTTCGCTGTAACCTATTGCGTTATAGCGGATATTTATGGGCGGGCCAACGCCTGAAAGAAGCGAAATTCCCGAAAACGCACCAAGGGAAACGGGAACTGTGCGTTCGGTGAGTGCGTTAAGGCTTCTTTGAACTTCTGCTTGCGCCAAAATATAAAGCTGATTTATGGCAGAGGTGTTTGCGCTTACAAGTACGACTTCGCCCTGTAAATTCTTTTCATAATTGAAAAATGTTTGGTGGAATACTGCAAAATTTCTAATCTTAATGGAAGCGTCATTGATTGCGTTAAGCGTTTCCACCCTTGCACGCGCCTCGGCAAGCCCCGTAACAAGCGGAATATTTACAGAGAAAACAAGCCAAACAGCAAAAGCAATCAAAATTATAACCGCAACAACCACTATTGGTTTAATGCGCTTTTTGCGCCTTGTTAGCTTATACGCGCCTGCGTTACTGCATTTCATGCAATAATATATGATTCATAATTGAAAATTATGAATCAGCGCACAATGCACAGCGCACAATGGTGGATTCTAAATCTCATTATTGAGGCAATAGGCAATAGGCGCGGAATCCAAATCTCAATATTAGTTAACTAATCCATAATTCGTACTTTGTACTTCGTACTTAAATAAATCATTCCTTCATTGTGCGCTGTGCATTGTGCGCTGTGCGCTGATAGTATTTCAGCATACTCACCGCATCTTCCGCTTGCGTACCGTCTGATTCGCAGAGGACGGTTGGGTGCAAGTTGTGCTTTATGAAGGAATCTATCATTGGTTCATAGTTCGGGCCGTAGATAGTGTCTTCAAAAGTTAGGTGTTTTAGTTCGCCTCGTGCGCCGTACATTATTTTGCTAAAATGAACATGCATTTGCGAAATCTTGGCAAAAGGAAGCGAATTTAGAAGTTTTTGAACCAAAGTATTATAGTTTTCGGCATAATTGAGAATACCTTGTTCTCTTGCGTTAACATGCCCGAAGTCTATGCACGGCAAAAACCGCGAATCAATCTTAACAATTTCAATCACTTCGTCTACCGTGCCAAGTTGCCCGATTTTGCCCATGGTTTCTATGCACAAAAATATATCGTTAATTCCCCTTTTATTTAAAGATTCGGTTAACCTCTTAAAATTATCGCACGCGATATTTAAAGCCTCTTCTCTTGTGGCGCAATCACCAAGGCTTCCTGCGTGAATTACTACGCGGTTACCGCCCATATCTTTTACGCGTTCGCAACTACTCAAAACATAGCCGATTGATTTTGAAATTGCCTCACTGTCTTTGTTGCAAAAATTGATGTAGTACGGGGCGTGTACGGAAATGCTTACGCCTGCTTTTGAAAATGCCTGCCCTATTGAAATTGCGGTTTCTTTTGAAAGCCTTACGCCTCTGCCGAACGAATATTCATAAGCAAAAAGCCCTCTTTCCGCGCACCAAGCACCTGCATCGCAGGTGGAATCGTAACCGCCACTGTAAAAAGACGCGCTGTTTCCCGAAGGCCCGAACTTAATCATAAAGCCCGCACTCCTTGAAAAAGCTAATTGCTGTTTTAGTGTCGCAGTCAATTTGGTTTTTAAGTTCTTCTGCCGAACTAAATTTAATTACGCCTCTGATTTTTTTGTGGAAATTAACTTCCAAAATATTTCCGTAAAGATTGCCGTTAAAATTAAGCATCATGGTTTCAACTGTGATTTCATTATCCGAAAATGTGGGCTTTTTGCCTACATTTGTAATGGAATTGAACAAAACATTGTTATTTAAATCCACGGTTTCGGTAATATAAACCCCGTCTGGCGGAAGAAGTTTTTTATCGCACACTACTATATTTGCGGTGGGAAAGCCGTAAATTTTGCCTCTGCCCTCGCCTTTAACAACTTCGCCGTACACGGAAAACGGTTTATATAAAAGTTCGTTTGCCCTTTCAAGTTCGCCACACAGGATTAAATTTTTAATATCGGAAGAAGCCACCTTTTTGCCCTCTTCCTTATATAAGGTTACAATTTCGGCGCGTATACCCTTAAGTTCCGCCTCATTTTTAAGCATTTGCGCATTGCCCAAACCGCCCTCGCCGAATGTGTAATCACTTCCGCACACAACGCCCGCAACGCTATCTTGGCTAAGGATTAAATTAAGAAAACTTTCAGCGGAAAGTTTATCAAAATTTTCGTGGACATCTGCCATCATGCAGTTAAGCCCCATTTCCTTGAACATAAATTCACGCTCTGCATAAGTGTAAATTACTTTACCGCCACTTTTAAACTTTAAGCCGAATTCGTCTGAAAAAGTAAGCGCAACGACTTGCGCATTAAGTTCTTTCGCCATTTCCACGGCTTTGCCAAGCACAAGCCTATGCCCTTTGTGAATCGCATCAAAAAAACCAAGTGCTAAAATTATTTTTTTCATACTTCAAAACCGTCCATATCTATTATAAAATCATCACAAGGAAGTTCCCTTAAATCATTAAGCGTTTTGGAATCTTTTATATTAAAATTTCCGCTTTCTTCGCGCTTAAGATACTGCATAAGCCCCACCGTGCCTGCTTTAATTGCGATATCCCTTGCAAGCGCACGGATATAAGTACCGCCACCGCAGGTTATGCGGAATGAAAAAAGGTTTTCACTAAGTTTTTCTAACACCTCGCAACTATATATAGTTACGGTTTTGGGTGAAAGGTTTACCTCTTTACCTTTGCGTGCAAGTTCATACGCCCTTACACCGTTTACGGATTTCGCGCTGTAATTCGGGGGCATTTGATCTATTTCACCCAAGAAACAAGGTAACACGGCTTGGATTTCATTAAGGGAAGTGATTATATTGTTTTCCTCAGTGATTATTCCTGAAGCATCCAAAGTATCCGAAGTTTTTCCGAATAAAAATTTAGCGAAGTAAACTTTCTTCTTTTTAAGAAAACTCTCAAAAAGTTTAGTAGCCTTGCCGAGTGCAATAGGCAGAACGCCCTCTGCATCGGGATCAAGCGTGCCAAGATGCCCGATTTTTGACACGGGAAAACCTTTTCTTTTAAGAATGCCCTGCGTGATTGCCACTGCTTTTGCGCTGGTCATGCCTGCTTCCTTGTAAAGATTTATAAATCCGTTAAGCATTTCCTTGTTGCCTCAAGAAGTTTTTTTACTGCGGTTTCGTAATCTGAATATATTCTGCAACCTGAGGCAGAGAAGTGTCCGCCACCGCCGAAGTAGCCTGCGATTTTGCCTGCGTCTACTCCGTTTTTGGTTCTGATTCCGACTTTGAATGCGTTAGGGTTTAACTCCGCAAGTGAAAGCGCAACACTAACCCCTTTTATGTTTGCAACTAAATTGATTGCGCCGTCTGTGTCTGATTGGGTTGTGCTTGTTTCCTTGAAATCTTTTTCAAAAAAGGATAATAAACCGATTCGTCCGTCCTCGTAAAACTCTGCACGGTTTGCGATTCGCATTTTGAGGGTAAAGGCATTTTTGGTGGTTTCGGAAAAAACACTTCTGATAATACTTATGCGATCAATACCGTAGTCGCAAAGTTCCGCACAAGTGAGGTAAGATTCCTTGGTGGTTGAACTAAAGGACAGCGAACCCGAATCCGATATAAGCCCTGCAAAAATTAGGGTTGCTATATCTTTATCAATATACTTCTTCCCTGCCTCTTTAAAAATTTTGTAAAGAACCTCTGTGCAAGATGCGGACTTTGGTTCAATGA
The DNA here is from genome assembly GCA_009781445.1 of Bacillota bacterium. GTDB lineage: Bacteria > Bacillota > Clostridia > Christensenellales > DTU072 > WQYD01. The sequence goes on from WQYD01000012.1 coordinate 12,696, forward strand.
TATATTCTTCCGTAAACGGAACGCCCGAGGCGTGATGATCTATCATAAAATGTTCTTTTGCCCTAATGAACTTATCAAGACTGGAAGTTCCAAGCCTTGAAGAGTCTGCACAGTCTACCGCCACGGATAAATCATATGTTTTTAACTCATTTGCGTTAATTGTTTCCACAAGTGGCAAGGATTCTAAGCCATAACGCAAGGGGTTATTAGGTTCAAGAAACACATGGGCAGTTTTGCCCATATTGGTTAAAAACTTGGAAAGCGCAAGCGCAGAACCCACGCAATCACCGTCTGGATTGATGTGCATGAAGATTGCTACCGTTTGCGATTCGTGAAGTTTTTTAATAAAGTGTTCGTACATGATTTTTTCAGCGCACAACGCACAGCGCACAGCGCACAATGGTGGAATTATTTATTTAGGTACGAAGTACGAAGTACAAAGTACGAATTGTGGATCAATTAACTAATAATGAGATTTAGAATCCTTCGTTAAGCGTTATGCGTTATGCGTTGTGCATTGGATTTAAGAATTTAAATCTTTAAGCAACGATTCAATTTTCGCGCCGTATTCTGCGCTGGTGTCTGCCACGAATTTTAGTTCGGGGACGGTGCGGACTTTCATTCTTTTAAATAAAAGTTTTCTTAAGAATGAGGCAGAGGCATTGAGTGCGGAAACGATTTCTTGAACATTGCCGATTACCGCGCTTATGTGAACAGTTGCGTGGCTTAATTCATTGGTGGAATTAACGCGCGTAACGCTTACCATAGCCCCGTCAAGCCTTGGGTCTTTTAACTCAGTGGCTATGAGGGAAGATAGTTGCTTTTGCATTTCTGAATTTACTCTTTCTATTTTCATTTTCTTTTAGGGTGCAGGTTGCAGGTTGCAGGATGCAGGGTTGAAATTATTGAGGGGGCAGGTTGCAGAGTGCAGGATGCAGGGGTGGAATTTTATTAGTTAATTAATCCATAATTCTGAATTCTGAATTCATAATTCTGAATTAATCCTATACTTTCTCTTGAACAATATTAAACGACTCAATAATATCGCCCTCTTTAATATCGTTATAGTTTAGAAGTCCGATACCGCATTCAAAGCCTGTAAGGACTTCTTTGACTTCGTCTTTAAAGCGTTTTAGTGAGGAAATTTCGGATTCTGTGATAACAATGTTGTTTCGGATTAGGCGGGCTTTTGCGTTTCTTGCAATCTTGCCGTCCTTAACCATACAACCGCCGATACTGCCCACACCGCCGATTTTGAACACTTGGCGGATTTCTGCCCTGCCGATATATTCCTCGCGGAATTTGGGGGCAAGCAAGCCCTTAATTGCTTTGGTGACATCGTCTATCGCGTCATAAATAACCCTGTAAAGGCGGATATCTATGGAATTCTTTTCTGCAAGCGCGCGTGCGTTCGTATCAGGACGGACATTGAAGCCTATGATAATCGCGCCTGTGGTATCGGCAAGCGAAACATCGGATTCATTGATTGCACCCGCAACTGCGTGAACGATATTAACCTTAACTTCCTCATTAGAAAGTTTAATTAAAGATTCCTTGATTGCTTCCACAGAACCTTGAACATCGGCTTTTAATATGAGGTTTAAGTTCTTTTGCTTGCCGTCACCAAATACTTTAAAGGCGTCCTCAAGGGTAACTTTGCGCGAAGTAAGTTTGGTTTCTTGAATTTTAACAAGCCTTTCCATGGCAACTTCTTTCATAAGTTTTTCGTTTGCCACAACCATGAGTTGATCGCCTGCTTCGGGAACGCTGTGAAGCCCCAAAATCGCAACCGCCATGGAAGGCCCTGCCGTTTTAACAAGCCTGCCTTTATAATCCTGCATTGCGCGGATTTTACCTGTAACCGAACCCACAACCACATAATCGCCGACTTTTAGCGTGCCGTGCTGAACTAAAACGGTTGCCATTGAACCCTTGCCCTTGTCAAGGTTGGCTTCAATAATCGTGCCTTTTGCGCTACGGTTAAAATTAGCCCTGTAATTATTAACTTCGGCGGTAACCAAAATTGTGCTTAACATATCCGCAATGCCTGCGCCAGTTTTTGCGGAAACGCGCGCCACAGGGATAGTACCGCCCCAATCTTCAGGCACAAGCCCTTGTTCGCCAAGCTGAGTTAAAATCCTATCGGGATCGGCGGTGGGTTTATCCATTTTATTCACCGCAACAATTATGGTAACATTTGCGGCTTTTGCGTGGTTAATTGCTTCAATGGTTTGAGGCATAATTCCGTCATCGGCGGCAACCACGATAATTGCAATATCCGTAACATTTGCGCCACGCGCACGCATTTGCGTAAAGGCTTCATGCCCCGGGGTGTCCAAGAATGTGATTTTTGAACCGTCTACCGTGATTGAATACGCGCCCACATGCTGGGTGATTCCGCCTGCTTCGCCCGAAGCGACATTTGCTTTGCGGATATAGTCCAGAATAGAAGTTTTTCCGTGATCCACATGCCCCATAATCGTAACTACAGGGGGGCGGACTTCAAGCGAATCGGGATCGTCTACTTCGGTATCGTGCTGGGCAATAAGGTTTTCTTCACTTGTGGCGGTTTTTTGAAGTTCTATAGTGATTCCGAGTTCGCAAGCCACGAGTTCGGCAGTTTCAAAATTGATTGTATCGTTAATTGTTTTAATAATTCCAAGGAAGAAAAGTTGCTTGATAATCTCTGTGCCAGTCTTGCCGATTTTTTCGCTTAATTCCTTAATCGTAAAAATTTCCTTGGTTAAAACTGCGTGTTCAAGTGCCAAAGTAATCGGGTTAAATTGGCTTTTTCTTTTATCCGAAGTTTTTCTTGTTCTTATCTTTTTGATTTCACCGCTGATTTCGTCATATTCCACTTCGGCGGTTGCTTCAATATAGCCCTTTTTGGCAAGGGTCTTTTTATCCATTGTGCGCTTTTGGTCAAAGGCTGGTTTATCCGAAACTTTTTTCTTTAACCCCAGCTTTGGTGCGCCGATTGAGGGCAAAGGCAAGGGGCGTGCCATACCGCCTGCGCCCATTGGTCTTGGTGCGCCTGAGGGTGCTGTGCCTGCGCCTTGGGGACGCGGTTGATATGTTCCTGCGGGTGCGCTACCGCCTGCGCTTTGATTGGGATTATAGGGTGCGCGCCTTGGGCGTTCGGTTTCCACAGGCGGAACATAAATGCGGATAACAGGCTTTTCAATAACCTGCTTTTTGGGGGTTTTGAACAGCGGTGCGATAATCGCCTGCTTGATTTCGTCTGCCACGCTTGGCTTGGGGGGAATTACGATTGGTTCTTTTTTTCCGCCTGCGACTTGGGTTTTAGAAAAAGTAGTCTTTCTTGGGGGTTCTTGCGCCACTTGGGGAATTACCGGTGCAGTGGCTTCCGCCTTAACTTCCTCAACAACTTGAGGTTCTTGCACAGGTTCGGCAGTTGCTTCGCTTACCGCTTGAACTGCTTCGGGCGCGCTTACGGCGGTTTCGGTTTCCGCCACGGCAACGGGTTCGGGCTTCGCTCTCTTTTTAGCTTCTTTAGCTTCGCTGGCTTCTTTGGCTAATTGAAGTGCTTCCGCCTTGGCAAGCGCTTCTTGTTCCTTTTGCCTTTCAACCTCAAGTTCGGCATCTCTTATTGCTTTTTTTACCGCCTCTTCCTGTTCGCGCTGAATCTTTTCTTTTGCTTGACGCTTTTCCTCTTCGGCGCGTTGGTCGGCAAAAAACGCTGTGCGGTATTCCTCAAAAACAGCAACGGCGTCCTCAAGACGCTTGCGTTGGGCTTCGTAATCCTTTTGAAACCTTGACAAGAATTTTGACTTGAAGTCAGCTATGCCCTTAATGTTTGAAAATTCTTGTGGCGCTTTTTTTGTTTCTGACATTTTCTCTCCTTACGACTCTTTGTCGCTCAATACTATTGTTGAGGTGATTGCCTCTGCAAGCTGTGCATTTTTAATGCCGATTGCCTTAAGGCTTTCCCTTGACGAAAGTTCACCCAAGCTATCCGTGAAGATAATTTTAGTGCTTTCTTTTTGTGCCTTTGCTTTTAATTTAGACGCTGAGTTTTCACTCAATGCTTCGTCCAAAATTATTAGCTTAACGCCCTTTGCGGAAAGGATATTATCCGTGCCGATTGCCACCGCTTTGGACTTGATTGCAAAGCCTATATAGGTTTTTACCTTAGGAAAGAATTCTTGTGATATCCTCATACACCTTGCTATCCACTTGGGTTTTAAAGCTCTTGTTAATTAGCTTTTTGGTAACGCATTTATTGATACATTCCTGCGTTTTACATATGTACGCGCCCCTGCCGTCTTGATTTTGGTGAATATCGCAACTGATTTCGCCGTGCGGATTTTTCACGATTCTTAGCATTTCCGATTTGTGCTTTTTTGCTTTGCAAACGGCGCAGGTTCGCTGAAAAGCGAATTTTGTTTTCATGCTTATTTTGTTAGTTAAGTTCGCCGTCCGTGCCAAAGAATTCAGAGGCTTCAAGCTCTGCTTCTTGCGCGTTTAACCTTTCGGATTCTTCTGCTTCTTCAATCAAATCGTCCTGCACGGCTTGGCTGTAAGGCTTAACATCAATTCGGAATCCTGTGAGTTTTGCAGCAAGCCTTGCGTTCTGCCCGCTCTTGCCGATTGCAAGCGAAAGTTTTTCGTCTGGCACTAAAACTTTGGCTGTTTTTTCGGTTTCGTTAAGCTGAACCATTAGAACTTTTGCAGGGCTTAAAGCACGGGCAATGAACTCAGAAGGATCACCGCTATAAGGAATAACATCCACTTTTTCGCCGTTAAGTTCGGCAACAATCGCGTTAACCCTTGCGCCTTTTGGCCCTATGCAAGCACCGATTGCGTCCAAATTAGGATCTTCGCTATAAACCGCCATTTTGGTGCGGTAGCCCGCTTCACGGACGATATTTTTAACCTTTACAAGGTTTGTTCTTAGTTCGGGAACTTCTATATCAAACAGCTTTTTCACATAGCCTGCGTTGCTACGCGAAACCATAACTTGCGAACCGCGAAGCGTATCGCGCACTTTTTTTACATAAACTTTTATGCGATCGCCTGCTTTAAATTTTTCCCCCGGAACTTGATCTTGCTGTGAAAGAACACCCTCAAGCTGTGTGCCTGAAAGTTCCACATAAATTGCGGTGGCGTCTACACGGCGCACGATTCCTTGAAGAAGTTCGCCCTCTCTATCGCTCATTTCATTCTTGGCAAGTTCGCGCTTTGCTTCGTTAAGCCGTTGCAAAACGATTTGCTTTGCGGTTTGCGCGGCAACGCGTGAAAGTTTATCAGGCGTAACATCTTCGCCGATTATATCGCCGATTTTCGCGTTTGGATTGATTTCAAGTGCCTCTTCAAGCGAAAGGTGGGAATCCTCTTCAGGCTCACCCTCTACCACCGTTTGATAGGCGTAATAGGTGATTGTTGCCTTTTCAGGATAAAGCCTAACGGCTATTTGGCGACATTCGCCCGTTTCCCTTTTGAAGGCAGAAGCAAGCCCCGACTCAAGTGCTTGAACAAGCGTGTCGGGTTCAATTTTCATTTCTCTTTCAATTTGCTCAAGTGCTAAGAAAAATTCTTTGATTGCTAACTCTTTTTTGTTTTTTTGTTCCTTGTTTTTTGGTTCTTTGTTTCGCATGGTTTTTGACTGTGTCCTCCGTGTTTATTTTTTATCGTGATTGGTGATTGGTGATTGGCGATTTATTTTCAGCGCACAGCGCACAACGCACAGCGCACAATGTTGGTGATTTGTAATTCGTTTTCAGCGCACAATGCACAGCGCACAGCGCACAATGGTGGATTCTAAATCTCATTATTAGTTAAACAATCCATAATTCGTACTTTGTACTTCGTACCTAAATTAATAATTCCTTCATTGTGCGCTGTGCGCTGTGCATTGTGCGCTTAATCAAGTTTATTTAAACTTGATTACCTGCTTTAAACTTCTCACATTCGCCCTTTCAAGCGTAACTTCTTTGCCTTTTGTTTCAAGAGTGAATGAAGTTTCATTATAGGATTTTAGGATTCCGCTTAGCTTTTTCTTTTTGTCTACTTGGGTTATGAAGTGGGCTTCAAGTTCCAAGTCAAGGTTGCGCCTATAATCGTCATTAGAGATTATCGCCCTATCAAGCCCCGGTGAGGATATATTTAGGGTATAAGGTGCGCCGTCCGAAATGTCAAGGCTGTCAAGCGGTGAATCTATGAGATTATTAACCGCTTCGCAATCATTTAGCGTGATTCCGCCCTTTTTCCAAATATGGAATGTTAGTGCGTTATCACTGCCAACTCTTGCGCATTTGACTTCAACCACTTCATAGCCTGCACCCTCAATTATGGGTGTGATTTCATTTTCTGCGCGTTCTTTTACCTTAATATAATTCATTAACTATGCCCTATGCCCTATAACCTATGCCCTAAATAAAGTTGAAAGCGACCTTCTGGCCGCTCTCAAGTAAGTGAATATTCAAGTAACAATATGATTTTAACACGGCGCGTTTAAGAATGCAAGGGTTTAGCCAAACATTTCTTGAGATAATTCAAGATAGGTTAGCTTTTTGCCGTTTTTGTACGCTCTTAAGTTTCCGCCTGAAATTTCGTCTATCAAAGCAATCTTGTTATCCACGATTCCGTATTCCACTTTAATATCGTAAAGGGTGATTCCTCTTTTTGCAAGATCGCACTTAACCACACCGCAAACTTTCTTAACTTCCTTTTCAATTTTCTTAAATTGCTTAAATGTTAAAAGGTTTAATGAAGCAAGGATTTCTTTGGTTAAAGGCGGATCGTTTCTTGAATCGTCCTTTAAAGTTACTTCCATGATTTCGGGGTTTAAAGAAGTTTCGTCCTTAATATATTGCCCGAACCGCCTTATAAAACTGCCTGTGGCTACATAGCGCACCACGAATTCAAGCCCGTTTCCGAACATTGTTGCAGGGCGCACAATCATTTCGCCTTTATCCAAATCCGAACTTACGAAGTGAGTGGAAATTCCTTTTTTGTTCAAAAGTTCAAAATAGTAAGAGGTAACTTTAAGCGCGTGCATTCCCACGCCCTCAACCTGCCCCACAACTTGATTGCCCCCCGGATCTTGTTCGCCTGTGGTAGCATTTCCTGTAACATCGTCTTTAAACTTTAAAAGAATATTGCCGTCATTAAGCGCGTACACATCTTTTGTTTTTCCTTTTTTAATCAGTTCCATAGTATTACCTCTTGAACATTATACAACAGCGAAGGTTTAATTTTCAACATTTCCATAATTTATATTTCATATTTTATATTTTATATTTAAACACTATTGCCTTTTGTCGCATTTTGTAATAAAATGTAGAATAACAGCAATCGGGGGTTTGGCATGGAAGAATTAAATGGCGCACCGCATACGGAAGAATTAACAACTGCACCGCTTACGGATTTTGAAATTAAAGTAAAGAGATTTTTCGGTTCAAAGCTGGGGTTTGCAATGTACATTGCGCTTGCCCTACTTTTTGTGCTTACGCTTATTTTTGTGTGCGTTCAAGGCACGGCGGGCAGGCTTACGGCAAGGCAAACTAACGGCGGAATAACCTCTTTAATCATAATGCTTGCCGTTATGCACCTTTCAATGTTTTTCCGCGTTAAGCTAAAATTTCATATGCCTGTTTACATTGATATTTATGCCGTATTTGCGATTTTCGGGCATATGGCGGGGCTTTTGCTTGGTTGGTACGAGGGCGGTTGGCACGCAGACACGATTTTGCACGGCTTGGCAGGCGTACTTTTCACATTTATCGGCTTTTCGTTCGTTCCGCTTTTTGCAGGCAGAAAGGATATTATTTCAAGTAAACACATTCCAAAAGCAATGTGCGTTATGGTTGCGGTGGGATTTTCCGCCTGCATTGCAATGTTTTGGGAAATTTTTGAATTCACCCTTGACACCATTGATCCAAGGCTAAACGCGCAAGCCTATCTTGAAAAGGCTTCTGATCCCGAAACGCTTTACAGAGGTAGCGGACTAATTGACACCATGCTTGATTTAACTTCCCACGCAATCGGCACTGTTATTTCCGCAATCGCAGGATATATTATAATGAAAAAGAAACCGAATGATTTGAGGTGGCTTATCTATAAGATATGAAGACGCTAACGCTTATGAAGACGGCTACGCCTTATGAAGACGCTTCGCTTATGAAGTGCGGGCGCGCCCGCATGAACTGATTAAATTTAGAATTCCGCCATGTTGCGCTGTGCACTGATTTATATGGATATAAATCCGTAACTGCCCCGCAGTGGGCAGGATTTGCATAACCGTGGGTGCAACCCACGGCAAAGGCGACACTGAAAAACATAAACCCCTTCCCTCATGCCGTGGCATGAGGGAAGGGGTTTATTTGATTGGTGCGCATTTCTTAGCTGTTCCGTGGGTTTCACCCACGGTTATGCACATTTCACCCCTTTGGGGTTCTTTTTCAGCGCACAGCGCACAATGCACAGCGCACAGCGAAGGAAATAAAACGAAGTATTCTAAATCTCATTAAGGTTAACTTTTAATAAAGTAATTCCATAATTTATATTTTTAGTTAAGCCTGTAAGGCGACACCAAGGTTCTGCCAAAGGCAGGTTCTTATATTTCATATTTTATATTTATTCAAATCTTGCAAGATTTCTGCAAAGTTTTGCGGTATTTCCGCGGAAAAAGCCATTTCCTTGCCACTCACTGGGTGAATAAAAACAAGGCGTGAGGCGTGAAGAAGCTGGGCGGTTGTTTTTAGTTTGGCGTTACCGCCGTAAACCAAGTCCCCTGCCACGGGGTGGTGAATGTGGGCGGAATGGACGCGGATTTGGTGGGTTCTGCCTGTGAAAAGGTTGAATTTTACTAACGAATAAGAATCTTTGCCACGCGAGGAAAACCTTTCTTGCACCGAATAATAGGTAAGCGCGTATCTTCCGCTACTGATAACCGCCATTTTCTTCCTATCGTGCTTACTTCTGCCAATCGGGGCTTCAATTTTTCCGCTGTCCTCTTTTATAATTCCGTTTACTATCGCAATATATTCGCGTGTTACGGTTCGGTTAGCGATTTGGGCGGAAAGATTTATGTGCGCGGTGTCATTTTTAGCTATCACGATAAGCCCCGAAGTATCCTTATCAAGCCTATGCACAATTCCGGGGCGGACTACGCCGTTAATGGTGGATAAATCCTTAATATGAAACATAAGCGCATTAACAAGTGTGCCGTTTGGCGAACCGCTTGCAGGGTGGGTAACCATGCCTTGCGCCTTGTTAATTACCGCGATATCCTTATCCTCATATATAATATCAATGGGTAAATCTTCGGGGGTGGCGGAAATTATTTCGGGTTCAGGCACGGAAACGCTTACCAAATCCCCCTCTTTAACTAAAAATCCTGCCTTTGTTCTTGCTTCGCCACACACAAGAACAAGCCCGCTTTCAATTAAAAGTTTTGCACGGCTACGCGAAATGTCCTCACATTCTTGCGAAATGAGGATATCCAGACGGGTGTCAGACTGAAGTTTAGAAACAGAGATTGTGTCCATAGCTTTTTTAGCGCACAACGCACAGCGCACAGCGCACAGTGAAGGAATTATTTATTTAGGTACGAAGCACAAAGTACAAAGTACGAATTATGGATTATTTAACTAACTAATGATATTTAGAATCCACCATTGTGCGCTGTGCGCTGTGCGCTGTGCGCTGAAAAATGCTTTACGCATTTTTCTCTTTTTCCTTAGGTTTATAGAAAAAGATCACCCACACAAGTAGCATAATTGTGCCGATTGTGAGTGCGCTGTCGGCAAGGTTGAAGATTGGGAAGGTTATGAAATCAAAGCGGATAAAGTCCCGAACGAAACCAAGGTGAAACCTGTCCACCACATTGCCAAGCCCGCCTGCCACGATTAGCACAAGGGAACTTCTAAAGAGGAAAGACTTATATTTTAATGTGAATATTAGAATACCATAGGTGATAATTAGGGTAATTAGTGAGAAAATGCCAAGAATATATGCCCTATCTTTAAATATGCCCCAAGCTGCGCCAGTGTTATCCGCCCAAGTGAAACTTAAGAAACCTTTAATCAAAACCGTGTCGCCACTGCCGTTTTTAATCGGGGTATAGATATAATGCTTGGTTAATAAATCCGCCAAAACAATAAGCCCTATCGCAAGGGCTTCAATGAAGAGAATTAGAATGTTAAGTTTGTGTTTGAGTATGAACTCTTTTATTTTATTCATTCATTGTGCGCTGTGCGCTGTGCGCTGTGCGCTTGCAACGCATAATGCGTTGCTTACGCTTTAAACCACCCATTCACTTCCACAAATAAATCCACAAGCTGAGGATCAAATTGTGTGCCTTTGGCGTTTGTTATTATTTCCACGGCTTTTTCGTGGGGAAGTGCGGGCTTGTACGGACGGCTTGAGGTGAGTGCGTCATAAGTATCCGCAATTGCGATTATGCGCCCTCTTAATGGGATATCGGTACCGCTTAAGCCACGCGGATAGCCACCGCCGTTCCAATGTTCGTGGTGGCAACCTGCAAATGTTTTCGCGCTAAGCAAAAATTCTTCACTGCCCGATTCTTGAATAATCCTATCAATTATTTTTTCGCCCTCGGGTGCGTGGTTTTTCATTTTTGCAAATTCTTCCTCGGTTAGCTTCCCCGGTTTATTTAAAACTGCGTCTGGAACTGCGATTTTGCCGATATCGTGAAGAAGTGAAGAGAATGCCACATTGCCCACATCCCAATGCAAAATTTCTTCCTTATAAAGCCCTTTTTCAAGCATGGCATTTATTAAAATTTTAACATATTTGGCTACGCGTTCAATGTGCTTGCCTGTGGTATCGTCCCTTGATTCAATCATGCTTGCAAGGTTAAAAGCCATACTGTTGCGAAGTTTCACAAGTGCGTCTGCCTGCCTTTTAAGCATATCCGATTGCGCCGAAAGCGTGCGCATTCCGTTCACGGTTGTGATTTGGTTTTTAACCCTAAGCCTAACGACTTCGGGGTGGAAAGGTTTGGTGATATAGTCCGAAGCACCGAGGTTAAAGCCCTTTGTTTCGGCGTCCTTGCTATCAAGCCCCGTGATAAATATGATTGGAATATCCGCGGTTTTTTTAGTAGCCTTTAAAACCTTTGCCACTTCAAACCCGTCCATATCAGGCATGAGAACATCAAGCAGGATTAAATCTGGCAAGAAATCCGTTGCCGTTTCAATGGCATCTTTTCCGTTAGTGGCGGCGTAAGCTGTGTAACCGTTTCCGCTTAGCATTGATCTTAGGGCAATTATATTTGAACCCTCGTCATCAACTATTAAAATGCTGTTCTTTTGGTTGGTTAACATTAACGCTTCCCCCTATTGAAGCCCGTAAGAGGTTTTAATCTTCTTAAGTTCTTCAAGTGCCTGCTTAAAGTTAAAGCCTTCAATGCATTTTTCAAGTGCTTCCGAACCTTTAATTTTGCGGATATCCGTAAGCAGTTCTTCACACTCAGGGTTTCTGTTAGTTAGCATTGGTTCAAGTTTTTCAATGAGGGCTTTAACGCTTGCTGGGCAGGAAATTTTGGTAACTGAAGCGGATTCTTTTAGCATAGGCGCAAGTTCATTGAGAACCGAATCAAGTTCTGCTTTTAAGATTTTTGCAGTTTCTTCCTTTATTTTGCCGTCTGTTTTAATTTCCATTTCGGCGGTTTTAGAAATATCTTGCAATGCGGTTTTGCTAAGTAATCCTGCGTTACCTTTAAGGGTATGCACAAGCCTGTGCGCGGTTACTAAATCTTTATCCTTGATTGACTTAAAGATATTTTCATATGTTTTTTGATTGTTTTTAACGAAACTTAGCTTAATCTTATTTTGAAGTTTAATATCTTCCTCTTCGTCTGTGGAAGCAATTCCGCCTTGCGTTTTTAAGAACTTGGAAAGGCAACGCCACAATTCGGCGGCGGTGAAAGGCTTGCCAAGGAAATCCACCATACCGCTCTTTTTGTAAAGGCTAACATCGTTAGACATTACATTTGCGGTAAGCGCAACAATAGGTGTGGTGATTCCTGCTTTAATGATACGCGTGGCTGCCTCTAAGCCGTCCATAACAGGCATATGGATATCCATAAGAATAAGATCAAACGAAACACCCGAAAGTTGGCGTTCTAAAGCAATGTTTACGCCCTCTTGCCCGTTTTCCGCAAGCACTGTTTTAACGCCCACTCTCGCAAGGTGATCGGTGATAACTTGCTGATTCATATGATTATCTTCACAAATTAGAACCTCACCGCCGAATGAAGGCTTTTTAAATTCGTTAATCACGATTTTGTGGGTTTCGGGAACGGAAGCATCGTCTATCGTGTCCATAGTTAATTCAAAGCTGAATCTGCTACCCACACCAAGCGCGCTTTCCACATTGAGTTTGCCACCCATGAGTTCAATAAGGTTTTTGGATATTGCAAGCCCTAAACCAGTTCCGCCGAACTTCCGCGTGATAGATTCGTCTGCCTGCATAAAGGGTTCGTGAATCCTCTTCATTTGATCCTGCGTCATACCGATTCCGCTATCCTTAACTTCAAACAGCACTGTAACTTTTCCGTTAACGGTTCTTTTGATTGAGGCAAGGAATTTAACAGTGCCGTTATTGGTGAACTTAACCGCATTTGATAAGATATTCATAAGAACTTGGCGCAATTTACTTGGATCACCAAGCATTTTTTTGCCTACGGACGGTTCGGAATAAGTGTAAAGATCAATGCCCTTTTCTTGCGCTTTTTGCGCGATTGCGGTTTGGCATTGTTCAAAAATATCACACAAGTCAAAGGGGATATTTTCAAGCACAAGTTTGCCTGATTCTATTTTAGAAATGTCCAAAACATCGTTGATTATTCCCAAAAGCCATTTGGAATTTTTAAAAATGTTCATTAGGTATTCTTTAGTCTTGGGGGGTAAATCGTCTGTAAGCGCAAGTTCAGAGAAGCCCATAATGCTGTTCATGGGGGTGCGGATTTCGTGGCTCATGTTTGCAAGGAAGGCACTCTTAGTTTTGTTAGCTACTTCTGCCTTTTGGCGTGCAACGCCAAGCAAGCGCATGGTTTTATTTCCCTTAAGGGTGATACTCACGAGGATTGCACTAAGCACAACCGCAAGCGCAACGCCGAGGATTGAAAGGAATGTTACCACGGTGTTCATGTTCGTAAGATATCCGTCCTCAAGAGTGGAAACACCCAAGAACCAACCGTTTTCAAATTCAGCAATGGAAACGATACGCGCCTGCCCGTCTTGATTCAATATCCGCTGTGCGTCAACCACGCGTGTGCCACTGCTTGTGTCGGTTTTGTTATGGTTTAGAATGGCAGGAAGAAGCCCTGCAACGCCGTCCTTATGCCCTGCTATTTTATCCTTGCCCCCTGGGATATCTTTTACAAGCATACCGATTAGGTTTTCGTTAAAGTGGGCTATAAACTCAAATTCGCCTTTATCGCCCTTTGCAATCATTATCCAACCCGTAACATACTGCCCAGGGGCGATTGAGGATATATCGTACAGGCTTGCCATGGTTAAATCCATGCAGAGGATTGCAATGTGGTTGCCGTCATTATCATAAACATTTTGAACATAAGCAAAAGCCACATTCTTCGTTACGATATCAATATAAGGCATGGAAACAGCAATAACTGTGGGGGTTTGTTCTTCAATGGGTTTAGCATTATTTAATTCTTCTAATTCCTTTAATCCGCCCACAGCAAATTCAGACCAAGGGCGTTCAAGAGGCGTGAATCCGCCGTCTGCCACATCGCAATTCCAATTGAAGCCTGTGTAATAGCCAAGTGGGTAAGCAACTTCTGTGTGCTTGAGGACTTTAACAAGGCAAGCACAAGGCTTAGCCATAAGTTCATTAAAATGTGCTTGCCTCTTGCTTTGATCAGGATTAAGCGCAACACCGCAAACCGCTGTGGGAATCGTTTCACCGCTAACCTCTATGCTTGAAATGCAGTTACACCTGCAATCAGGTGCGGAATCTGGCAACGCGCTGAACTTATAAGTTAAATTGGTACTATCGTCCTTAAAAGGATCAAGGTATGTAAGGTAAATATCACCTTTAATGCCGTTCTCTCTTCCGAAATCCGTAATGTTATCTATGGTTTCTTTGATATGATCAAATTTTTCTTCCATAGTATAGCTTTCATTGGTTAAGGTACGGCGCATGGAATCCGCGGCTACACCGAACATGGTTTTTTGTTCGCTTAGCCTTGCGGAAAGCTGATATTCCACATAGTCCATCATGGTGCGGTTTTGGCTTTTTAAATGCCCAGCTTCAAGGTTTACACTCATGTAATAGCTTGAAAGCGTCATGGCTACGAATGCCAAAAACACTATAATCACCTGCAAAACAGGCAAATATGTGGTTAAAATTTCTTTAAAAAGTTTAGGTTTGTTCATGCGTGCGTCCTTTACACTTGTAATTTACTTATGTATATTTATATTCAAAGATTAAATATATAATTATAATACTACCTTTTTTACTCTGCCGTCAAGGTGTAATTCTAAAAAAATTACAAAAAAATTAGCAAATCTTTCATTTTGTGTAACATATTTTGACAAAAGGCTTGCATACTAAGGGAAAGTGAGGATAAATTACATGAAATCTACAGGTATTGTGAGAAGAATTGACGAACTCGGCAGAGTGGTTATTCCCAAAGAAATACGGCGCACAATGAAAATCCGCGAGGGTGAGGAATTGGAAGTTTTTACCGCGGAAGATAATTCCTTGGTGCTTAGAAAATATTCACAGCTTGAGGGAATTGAGAACATTGCCAAAGAATATGTTACCGCTGTTTACCGCACCACAGGCTACACGGCAGTTATTTGTGATACGGATAAAATTTTGGCAGTTTCGGGCGATATTAAGCAATTTAAAAAAGGCGATGCCCTTAGCTATAAGGCGGAAAAGCTATTAAACGAAAGAAAAACAAGGCTGATTTCAGGTTCGGAAATGTTTAGCTTTTTTAGTGAGGACGCAGGCGAAATTAGCGGTGTGGCAGTGTCCCCGATAATAAAATCAGGCGATGTAATGGGCGCACTAATGGTGTTTTCCGCAGGCGAAATCGGCGAAACGGCAGTAAAATCCGTGCAGACTGGGGCGAATTTTTTGGCAAATATATAGTTTTCTGTTGCTGAGGCAACAGAAAAGGCGCATAGCGCACAACGCACAGCGCACAGTGAAGGAATTGTTTAGTTTGGGTACGAAGTACAAAGTACAAAGTACGAATTATGGATCAATTAACTAATAATGAGATTTAGAATCCACCATTGTGCGCTGTGCGCTGTGCATTGTGCGCTGATTTGTATTGCCTGTTGCCTCTAAAAAACAATGAAGCGAAATTTTTTAAAAGCCGCCGGGGTGCTTACGCTCGGTGTGTTTCTTGCGAAAATAGTAGGCGCGTTTTATAGGATTCCTCTTACAAATATACTTGGGGCAGAGGGAATGGGCGTTTATCAGCTCATTTTTCCTGTGTATTCATTTTTATTGGCTACTTCGTCTGGCGCGTTACCGCTTGCAATATCCGTAATGGTATCTGAAAGGGTTACGCGGGGCGAAGAGGACGAAGCAAGGGTGATTTTGAATTCTGCCATGTCCGTTTTGCTTTTAACTGGGGTGGTGATTTCGCTTGCGCTTGCCCTGCTTTCCGCACCGCTTGCAAGGCTTCAAGGGAATTCTGACGCAAGCCTTGGCTACCTTGCGATTGCCCCTGCGATATTCTTCGTTTCGGGAATTGCGGTTCTTAGAGGTTGGTTTCAGGGGCATAACAATATGGTTCCTTCCGCTTCGTCTAATGTGATTGAAGCGGTGATTAAGCTGGCTTCGGGCTTACTTTTGGCATATTTTTTACTGCCTTACGGCATAAAATGGGCGGTTTTCGGCGCGCTGATAGGCGTAACGGCGTCTGAAGCGGTGGCTTTTTTGGCACTTTACGCATTATATAGGAAAGATAACGGAAGATTCAGGCTAAATCTTGACTTTAAGGACGCGCGTTCAAAGTATAAGGAAATTGTGAAAATCTCACTGCCGATAACGCTTGGGGGAATGATTTTCCCTTTTAGCCAAATAATTGATAGCTTCCTTGTGGTGAATCTTTTATCTTCAAGCCTTGGTTCGCAGGTGGCTACGGCGGGCTACGGGGTGTACACTGGGGTGGTTACCACAATTATCAATTTGCCGATTGTGCTTGCGCTTTCGCTTGGAATCGCAATTATTCCGCAGTTAACCAAGGGGAAAGCTGAAGGGGATATAGTCAGGCTTAAAATGAAATTAAACACGGCGGTTAAAACCGCGCTTACAATCGGCGTGCCGTTTGCGATTTTGTTCCTTGCAATCCCAAGGGGGATAATCGGGTTTTTATATCCTGCGCTTTCGCCCTCTCAGCTTGCAGAGGCAACTCTTTTACTAAGAATTACCGCAATTTCCACAGTGGGGCTTGCGCTTACGCAAATTTACACGGCGATTTTGCAAGGTTTGGGGAATTTATACGCGCCCATGAAAATCATGGGTGTGGGGGTGGGGGTGAAAACCGTGCTTACAATCGCACTGATTCCTTTCATGGGAATTGCGGGCGTGGCGGTGGCTTCTGCCACCTGTTTTTTGATTACTGCGACACTAAACGGCATGGCAGTTAGGGAATTAACAGGGAAAAACGCGGATATTGGCAAAAACGGTAGCGTAATTCTTGCTTCTGGTGCTATAATGTGTGTGGGCGTAGTGTTAGTGAATTACTTGGTGGCAGGCAGGCTTGCCACCGTGCTTACGGCGGTAGCAGGCGCGCTTATTTACGGCGTGCTGTTGCTATTTTTTAACGCTTTTAGCGACAGTGAGTTATTATCGCTACCACTTGGCAAACAAATACTAAGGTTCGCGACTTTTTTAAGAAGACGGCGCGGTAACCAAAGGGGATAAGAGTGCATAGCAATTTAGAACAAGATGTTTCGTTAGCGGTTTATACGGCAAAGGTTTTTTTAAAGGATAATATTACGCAGTTTGAACCAAATATTACGCTTATTGTTCACGGCATAACCGATAAAAACCGAAACGCGGTTGTTTTTAAGATTAAAGATATTTTCGGCAAAAATGCGGACACAAGCGAAATTCGCGGTACTATCACAATTCAGCCCACCCCCTTTCAAGAACGCGCGCGCCTCACATTCGGCGATTTATTGGAAGTTATGCGCCGTTTGCGTTCTGAAAACGGTTGCCCTTGGGATAAGGCGCAAACTCATGCCTCTATAAGGGAAAATTTATTAGAAGAGGCTAACGAACTTGCGGAAGCCATTGATTTAAACGATAGAGATAAAATGCTTGAAGAAAGTGGCGATGTTCTGTTGCAAGCAATTTTCCACGCAATAATTGCGGAAGAAAACGGCGAATTTTCAATAAACGACATGATAACCGCCCTAACTAAAAAGCTAATTTGGCGTCATACCCACATTTTTGGCACAGATCACGCAAACAACCCTGAGGAAGCACTTGAATTTTGGAAAAAGGCAAAAGCGGTGGAGAAAAAAATTATGGAAAAGCAAAGTGATATTAGGCTTAAAAACTGCACTATTGCCGAACTTGTGGAAATTAGAGAAGAAATGGCGTAATTCTTCAGCGCACAACGCACAGCGCACAGCGCACAGTGAAGGAATTATTTATTTAGATATTTAGAATCCAACCTTGCAACCTGCACCCTCAATAATGATATTTAGAATCCACCATTGTGCGCTGTGCGCTGTGCGCTGTGCGCTGATTCATAATGAGATTTAGAATCCACCACTTTTCACTTTTCACTTTTAACTTGCCCCTTCATATCCCTATACATTTTCGCAATCGTCATAACATATCTTTCCTTTGCCACACCGCTTAATTTTTCATAAACCTTAGTGTCTATCAGCCTGCCGATTGCAAAGGCGGGATCGTCCTCAGCGGAAAGTGCCTCAATCCTGCGGTAATAGTTTTGAAGTTCTTCGGCGGTTAGGGTTTTGCTGTTAATGTCATAAAATTTTCCTATGGTTTCTTGATTTAAGGAATTTTTTAAGGAAGCATCGTAAGAATTACTGTTAAGCCTGTTTTTGGCATTTTTAACCATTGCTTTATAGCAGGTTATATTGGTTTTTGCACTCATAGTTTACCTCCTTGTTTTTTGGCGGGAACTATATTGTACAACGCTTAAGGCACGCAAAATGCGCGGTTTCAAAATATGTCAGAATTCGCTAAAATATGCCAAAGTGCGCCTTTTCGGGAATTATCGTTTCTGTTTCGCTGTCCGTTTTTGAAAATACTCTCACATAGTATTGAGAATAGCCCACAGATAATCCGTTTTTTAGTTTGCTTTCGTAAATAACATTTTGCGGAACGCCGATAAGCGAATTAAGATAATTATTTGCAAGTTCGGATTTTAAGGCGGTAAGTTTGGTTATGCGTTCTTTAACAAGTGGGGCGGAAATTAGCGGAAAATTTGCAACTGCCGTTCCCTCTCTTTTTGAAAAAGGGAAAATGTGCAAATCAGAAAAACCCACCTCTTTAATAAAATCATAGCTTTCATTAAAGTTCTTATCTGTTTCGGTTGGGTAGCCAGCAATAATATCTGTGGTGATAGAAGAAAGGCTATTATACCCCCTAATCATATGTACTTTGTTAAGATATTCTTCTTTGGTGTACTTGCGGTTCATGTGTTTTAACACTTCACCCGAACCGTGTTGCAAAGAAAGGTGAAAATGCGGGGCGAAGTTTTTTAAAGAAAAAAGCGAATCTAATAGCTTATGATTTATGCCTTCCACATAAAATGAACCTATGCGGATTCGTGAATTTATATGTTTTAGTTCGCTAATTAAATCGGCTAATGTTTCGCCGTTTTCGCCATATGCCGAAAGGTTAATTCCCGTGATAACGATTTCTTGTGAGTGCTTAGAAAGTTCAGAAATTTCTTTTACGCAGTCGCATATGCTTCGTGAACGCGAACGCCCTCTAAGCAAGGGGACAATGCAGAATGAACAGAAGCAGTTGCAACCGTCTTGCACTTTTACATATGCACGCGTCCTTAAACCTCTTGGGGTAACGGGGTAATTTTCATAAGCCAAAGGCAAATTCATATCACTTATGAAATCTTGATTAAGCATATCAATAATCGCGCCTTTGCCTGACGCGCCCGAAACATGAGTGATGCCTTGGGAAATATAATAATCCTTATTCTTCTGTGAGGCGCACCCTGTGATAATGATTTTTCCGCTTGGGTTAACCGCCCTAATGCGCGATAGAATTTGGCGTGATTTCCTTTCTGCTTCCGCAGTAACCGCGCAGGTGTTTACAATGTATAAATCCGCAAAAACAAGTGAATCAAAAACTTCATATCCTTTTTGGCGCAAACACTCTAAAAGCATATCACTTTCATATGCATTTACCTTGCAACCAAAGTTAAAAACAACTGCTTTTCCTGCTACCGCCCTATCCATTTTTTGCACCCCCAAGCATATGCGGAAAGCATTTTAGCATATGCGTAAAGCGGTTTTTTGTTATGTAAAAATTCTCATAAGAAATCATAATCATAAGTTAGAACACCCAAGGATTTTAAGGCAATAATCTTTAACTTCGCTTAAATTTAGCTTATCCATACATTTGGTAAAAGCGCAAACCGCGTCATTAAAAAGTGATTTAGAATCGCTTTCGCCAAGGGCGGTTACAAGTGTGATTTCGCTTGCGTCTTGCCCTGAATCATAGTCGCTTAAATCGTCTGCAATTTGAAAGGCAATTCCGAAGTGCCTGCCTGCAATTATCGCCTCTTTATAGTCTTTATCATATGTTTTTGATAAAAAGCTATTAAAAATGCACGGTACAGAGAGTGCTGAGGCAAATAAAGCTGAGGTTTTGCCTGAGTAGATTTTTAAAATTTTTGCACCGAGTTCGGTTTCTGTTAGCCCTTCTGTTCCGTCCTTTTTTAGTGCGATTTCGGCGGATTGCCCGTTAATCATTTCAAGTGAAACGCTGTTAATCATGTGCATTGCCCCAAGTGCGGACTGGGTGAAAAACATGCCTTTTTTGCTAAGTTCAAGGCAGGCTTCATTTAGTTTTAGGCTTGCCAAGTTAAGCAACAAATCACCCGCAAGAAGCGCAATATCTTCGCCAAACTTTTTGTGAACTGTGGGCAAACCTCTTCTAAAATCGTCATTATCCATGCAGGGCAAATCGTCATGCACTAATGAAAAAGCGTGAATCATTTCAAGAGAAACGGCAAAATCCATAAATAAACATATGTCCTGCCCTAATTCTTGCGCCGTTAAAAGCATAAGAAGCGGGCGCACGCGTTTGCCACCGCCAAGAAGCGCGTACTTTACCGCGCTTGCAAGATTAGAATCATATGCAGAAAAATCCACGCTTTCGCTTAGGTATTTTTCAAACTTTTCTTTTAATTCTTGAGGATTCATTATTGAGGGCATAGGGCATAGGTTATAGGGCATAGGGGTGGATTCTAAATATCATTATTGAGGGCATAGGGCATAGGTTATAGGGCATAGGGGTGGATTCTAAATATCATTATTGAGGGCATAGGTTATAGGGCATAGGGCATAGGGTTGGATTCTAAATATCATTATTAATTAATCCACAATTCTGAATTCTGAATTCTTAATTCTTAATTAGTCGTTGATTTCTTTCAACTCTTCCGTTAAAAGCCTAAGTTTGCCCTCAGCGGTTTTCACGCTTTTAATAAGGGTTTTTGATAAGTCTATAGCTTCGTTATACAGGCTTAAACTTTCGTCTATTGAAAGTGCCTTATTTTCAAGGCGCGATACTATTTCTTCAAGTTTTTTAATGTCATTTTCTATTTTCTGCATATGAAATCTCCTTAATTTCCGCAATAGCAGTGCCGTTTGCATCGTAAATTTTAATATTATCTTTTTCTTTTAGCTTATCTATTCCCGAAATGCTTTCATTGTTCTTTGTGATTTTAAAATATCCCTTTTCAAGCAAAGAGGCAGGATTTAACGCGGATAATTTTGAGATTAAAGCGTGTGCCTTTTGATCAATTAAGCTATAGCCCTTTTCAAGATTATATTTAACGCGTTCGGAAAGAGATTGAACTTTGTGGGTTAAAATATTTTTGCACCTGTTAAGATTAAGCATTGCGCCGTTGATAATTTCTTTTTCGGAAAAGGCTACGAATTCCGCGCCTGCTGTGGGCGTGATTGCGCGCATATCCGCCACAAAATCCGCAATGGTGAAATCCGTTTCATGCCCTACGGCGGAAATTATGGGCGTATCCAAGCTAAAGATTACGCGCGCAAGCGTTTCATTATTAAAGGGCATAAGTTCTTCAAAAGAACCGCCACCGCGCGCTAAAATGATAATGTCCTGCCCCATGCTATCCATGCTAAGAAGCGCATTTGCTATGCTTTCCACTGCGGATTGCCCTTGAACCTTGGCGTCTATCACCGTAATGTCTTGAATATTATTGCGCGCCCTTACCGTGGAAATTATATCCTTAATTACCGCGCCTTGCACGCTTGTTACCACCCCTACATTTTTTGCAAAGCGCGGAATCGGCTTTTTAAATTTGTTATCAAAAAGCCCTTCCGCTTTAAGTTTTTCTTTTAACGCTTCAAACTGTTCGTGAAGTTCACCCTTGCCGATTGGCTCAATCTTTCTTGAATGAATGAAAGTTTACCGCCCTTTTGATAAAAATCAGGCGAACCGATAACTTTAACTTTATCGCCGTTTTTAATTTTCAGCGAACCGCAACCAAAGCAAATTGAGGGCAACTGCGCGCCCTCGTCCTTAAGTGTGAAATATAAATTGTTATCCTTTATAGACGCGCCCGAAATCTCGCCAAGAACCGCAATGTTTTTTAAAAGTTCTTCTGCGTTAATTACACTTGAAATGTATCTGTTAAATTGGGTAACGGTGATTGGATTAAGCATTTGAAAGTTCGTAAGCCTTAATTGTGTTTTCAATAAGCATGGTGATTGTCATAGGCCCTACCCCCCCCGGGACGGGCGTAATGAAAGAACATTTATCCTTAACATTTTCGTAATCTATATCGCCTGCAATGCCACCGCTTTCGGTGCGGTTTATGCCAACATCAATGACAACTGCGCCGTCTTTAACCATATCAGCGGTAACGAATTTTGCCCTGCCGATTGCGGAAATGAGGATATCCGCATTTTTGGTGATTTCTTTGAGGTTTCGGGTTTTTGAATGGCAAACGGTAACGGTTGCGTTTTTATCAAGAAGCAA
>WQYD01000013.1 GCA_009781445.1 Bacillota bacterium
AATAAATCCGCGCCGAGGGGTGAATGTTGCCGATTTATCGGCAATAGAGGGGGCAGGCGGTGAGTAATTACAAACAATTGCCCCCTCAGCAGAGTGCAGGAAATACCAAGGGGATTTATTGCACTCTGATTAATTTAGTATTTTGGGCGTTGTTGATATTTTGTGTGAAGGATTTTGTGTGCCTTGTTTCCGCCGATTTCGCCAAGGTAATCCTTATAAAGTTCTTTAACCGCAGGATTCTCGTGAGATTTCCTTAATTTCATTGCCTTATCGGATTTATAAATTGCCTGTGCGCGCTTGGTGCGGATATCAACCGTGTTTCTTTCGTGCGCCGTTTTAATGGGCTGTCCGCCACCGTTTACGCAACCGCCGGGGCAACTCATAATTTCAATAAAGTGGTAATTTGCTTTGCCACTCTTAATCTTGTTAAGAAGTGCGCCTGCGTTTGCAAGCCCCGAAGCCACTGCCACTTTCACAGCTATACCGCCGATTGTGAGGGAAGCCTCTTTAATTCCTTTCGTTCCGCGAACAGCGGTGAAATCAAGTTTATCAAGTTCTTTCTTTTCAAGAATCTCATAAAGCGTCCTTAATGCGGCTTCCATAACACCGCCTGTTGCGCCGAATATAAGCCCTGCGCCTGAGAAGATACCCATGGGTGCATCAAAGGCTTCGTCCTTTAAAAGGTTGAACTCAATGCCTTGCAAGCGGATTAAGCGCGCAAGTTCTCTTGTGGTTAGCACTGCATCTACATCGGGTACACCGCCTGCATTTTGGTTATCACGCGTTTTTTCAAATTTCTTTGCGGTGCAAGGCATGATAGACACGAAGTAAATATTTTCAGGCTTAACTTTTAGCTTTTCAGCATAATAGGTTTTGCAAAGCGCACCAAGCATTTGTTGGGGTGATTTACAGCTTGAAAGGTTAGGGATAAATTCAGGATAATAGTGTTCCACAAATTTAATCCAAGCAGGGGAACAGCTTGTTAGCATTGGTAGCGTTCCGCCTTTCTTTACGCGGTTAATGAATTCCGTGCCTTCTTCCATAATGGTAAGATCTGCCGTGAAGTTCACATCAAAAACATCGTTGAAGCCGATTTTTCTAAGGGCAGAAACCATTTTGCCCTCTACATTCGTGCCCATTGGGATTCCGAACTCTTCGCCAAGCCCCACCCTAACAGCAGGGGCAGTACCGCAGATAACGCGCTTATTAGGATCTGCAAGTGCGGAAAGAACTTCGTTAATTTCGTCCTTTTCTCTCAAAGCGGCGGTGGGGCAAACATTTATGCACTGCCCGCAACCCACGCAAGGGGTATCCTTTAAATTCTTTTCAAAGGCTGTGCCTACATGAGTGTCAAAACCTCTTGCATTGCAACCGATAACGGAAATTCCCTGATAGTTCTTGCAAGCGGCGACACAACGGCGACAAAGGATACATTTGTTGTTATCTCTCACAAGATAGGGGGTAGTTTCGTCTACTTCGCTTTCACTCATTTCACCGCTGAATTTACCTGCGTTGCACATCAATTCCTCGGATAGCGTTTGCAATTCACAATTTTTTGAACGAACGCAAGATAAGCATTTCTTTTCATGGTTTGATAGCAAGAGTTCCACTGTGGTTTTTCTGCTTTCAAGAACCTTTTTGCTGTTTGTGATAATTTCCATGCCTTCATTGGCAGGATAAACGCAGGACGCCACAAGGCTTCTTGCGCCTTTCACTTCAACCACGCACACGCGACACGCGCCGATTGGATTTATATCCTTTAAATAGCAAAGCGTGGGGATTTTTATACCAGCAACCGCGCAAGCCTCTAAAACCGTGCTACCGGCGGGTACTTGATAAGCCACGCCGTTTATTTTAACATTAAGCATTTTTTCCATTCCTGTTTCCTCCGATTACTTTTTGTCTATAGCTTTGAATTTGCATATATCCATGCAAACCCCGCATTTGATACATTTTTGCATATCAATGAAGTGCTTTTCCTTAACTGCGCCCGTAATTGCATCCACAGGGCATTTCCTCTTGCAAAGCGTACAGCCTATGCACTTATCGTTAACCACATAGGAAAGCAAACTTTTGCAGATACCTGCGGGGCAAGTGTTATCCTTAACATGGGCTTCGTATTCCTCACGGAAATATTTAAGCGTGGAAAGCACGGGGTTTGGTGCGGTTTGCCCCAAGCCACAAAGAGAGGCGTCCTTTATGTATTCGCATAACGCTTCCATATCGTCAAGATCCTTCATTGTAGCTTTGCCTTCGGTAATCTTTTCAAGATATTCCAAAAGCCTTGTAGTACCCACACGGCAGGGGGTGCATTTTCCGCAAGATTCTTCTTTTGTGAAATCAAGGAAGAATTTTGCAATGTCTACCATGCAGTTATCTTCGTCCATAACGATTAGTCCGCCACTGCCCATCATTGAACCAAGGGCGATAAGGTTATCGTAATCAATCGGCACATCAAGGTGCTGTGCAGGTATGCAACCGCCTGAAGGCCCGCCTGTTTGCGCTGCTTTAAATTTCTTGCCGTCTGGTATTCCGCCACCGATTTCATCTATAACCGTCCTGAGTGTTGTACCCATTGCAATTTCCACAAGCCCTGTGTTATTGATTTTTCCGCCAAGCGCGAAAACTTTAGTGCCTTTGGATTTTTCCGTTCCCATTCCTTGAAGCCACTTTGCGCCTTTCAAGAGGATAGGGGGGATATTCGCAAATGTTTCCACATTGTTTAAAACTGTGGGTTTTCCGAACAAGCCTTTCACAGCAGGGAAGGGGGGACGCACACGGGGTTCACCGCGGTTACCTTCAATAGAAGTCATAAGTGCGGTTTCCTCACCGCAAACGAACGCACCGCTTCCAAGGCGGATTTCAAGGTCAAAGCAGTGCTTACTGCCAAAGATATTTTTGCCAAGGAATCCGTACTTCTTAGCTTGCGTAATCGCAATTTGCAACCGTTTAACCGCCACGGGATATTCCGCACGGATATAAACATAGCCTTGCTTTGCGCCGATAGCATAGCCTGCAATCGTCATAGCTTCAATGAGGCAATGGGGATCGCCCTCTAAGATTGATCTATCCATGAATGCCCCCGGATCGCCTTCGTCTGCATTGCAACAAACGAACTTTGTATCGTTCTTTTGGTTTAAAGCAAATTGCCACTTAGTACCTGTGGGGAATCCGCCACCACCGCGCCCTCTAAGCCCTGAATCTTTAATAGTATCCACAACCTGCTGAGGCGTGAGTTCCGTTAAAGCCTTTGCAAGGGCTTGATATCCGTCATAAGCTATGTATTCGTCAATATTCTCAGGGTTAATAACACCGCTGTTTTGCAAAGCCACCCTGTACTGCTTTTTCATGAAATCGGTTTTATCTAAACATTTATTTATTTCTGCCATTTTAATTTTCTCCTTTTGTTGCCCGATTATTCGTTTCCGATAACAAAATCCATTACAGGTTTTCCGCCTGCAAGGTGCTCTTCGGCTATGCGCTTAGCAGAATCTGCCGCAAGCGCGATATATGTTACCTTTTCTTTGCCCGCTTCCGTTACCTCAACCATGGGTTCATGCTTGCACATTCCAAGGCAACCTGATTGGATAATTTTCACATTTGTAAGCCCAAGCCTCTTAACTTCTTTTTGGAAAGCCTTGAACACAGGTTCTGCGCCCGCGGCAATTCCGCAAGTGGCAAGCCCCACAGTTACGCGGATATTGGAATTAGTTTTGCCGTCTAAATTTAATTCGGCACGCATTTGTTTTCTAATGTCGTTTAATTCTTGAATTGTTTTCATGTTCTCCTCCGTTAATCCTTTTTATAGTTAGAAAGAACTCTTTCCATGTCTGCCTTGCCAACCTTGCCGTAAACATCGGCGTTAACAGTTAGCACAGGCGCCAAACCGCAACAGCCTATGCAACGCGTGCCAAGCAATGAAAATTTGCCGTCCTCAGTGCAATCGCCTGATTTGATTTTTAAAAGCTCGGCAAGCCTGTCAAGAATGTCCCCCGCGCCTTTAACATAGCAAGCAGTTCCTATGCACACTGCAATTTGATATTTGCCTTGCGGATTGAGTGTAAACTGAGAGTAGAATGTGGCAATCCCAAAAACTTCTTCAAGAGAAACATTCAATTCGTCTGCAATAATAGTTTGCACTTCAATGGGCAGATATCCGTAAATTTCCTGCGCCTGCTGTAAAGACGGCATTAAACCGCCACTCATGTTCTTTGTAACGGCAAGTTTTTTCCTTAGTTCAGCCTCTTGCGATGCCGTGCCGTTAAATGGTACTTTGGTTAGCTTTATTTTAGCCATTTTGTATCCTCCGTTGTTTTTTATACCAAGAATAATTTTACTATATATATTTAAATAAAGCAATAGGCAATTGGTTAATAGTGGTAAATGAAAAGTAAATCACTTCCGCCATTACCTTATAAAACCAACCAAATATTCAAATTTATGCACACAATATTCAAAAATGCTTGATTTTATGCAGAAAAACGCTTGACTTTATGTGTTTTTATTCATATCATAGTATCAACATGATTAAAGTTTTTATAGACGGAAAAGAAGGCACAACGGGGCTTCAAATAGCGGATAGGCTTAAAGCGCGCAAGGATATTGCGCTTTTAGAGTTATGCGAAGAAGAAAGAAAAAGCCCTCTTTGCCGTAAGGAAGCAATAAATTCAAGCGATATTACCATACTTTGCCTGCCGGACGATATAGCAAAAGAATCCGTGAGTTTGGCGGAAGGAAAGGTGAGAATTATAGACGCGTCTACCGCACATAGGACGGAAAAAGGCTGGGCGTACGGCTTGCCCGAACTTTCAAAAGAATTTGAAAACGGCGTGATTAACGGAAATAGAGTGTGCGTCCCGGGGTGTCATGCAAGCGGATTTCTTGCGCTTGTGTATCCGCTTATCGCAGGCGGATATTTGGATAAAAGCGCGCGCCTTTCCTGCACCTCACTAACAGGTTATAGCGGTGGCGGTAAGAAAATGATAGAAAGGTATCAAGATAAGGATAATTATAATCTTTTAAACGCGCCTGCAATTTATGCTGTCGCGCAACAGCACAAGCACCTTAAAGAAATGGTTAAAATTTCAGGGCTTGATAACGCGCCTTGCTTTAATCCTATCGTGTGCAATTTTTATAGCGGAATGCTTGTGTTTGTGCCTCTGCCCACAAACTTGCTAAACTTTTCTAAAGAAGATTTAAGCGGTGAAGTTGTTTTAAAGGTGAGAGAGATTTTGGCAAGGCATTACAATAACGGCAACGGCAGAATAAAGGTGCTTAACGCAGGCGAAGGCATTCACGAAAACGGCACAGTTATTGCAAGCAGGCTTTCGGGAAGCGATAATATGGAAATAATGGTTGAGGGAAGCAAAGATAATATCACCCTTTACGCGGTTTACGATAACCTTGGCAAAGGCGCAAGCGGTGGGGCGGTGCAGTGCCTTGATTTAATGTTGAAACATTAAATCAATGCAGAATTCAGAATTCAGAATGCAGAATTATGGAATCTAAATATCATTATTGATTAGGCAATAGGCATGGAAGTTAAAACTAAAAACTAAAAAGTAAAAACGGTGGAATCTAAATATCATTATCAATAAATCCACAATTCTGAATTCTGAATTCTTAATTCTGAATTAAAAAAGAGGTAAACAATGAACGATATCAAATTTATAAACGGCGGTGTTACTGCCCCCAAAGGGTTTCTTGCCTCAGGCGTACACGCAGGAATCCGCAAGAATAAAACCAAAAAAGATTTGGCAATTATAGTTAGCGAAGTTCCTGCAAACGCGTCAGCGGTGTACACAACAAACCTTGTGAAAGGCGCGCCGATTTATGTTACGCAGGAAAATTTGAAGAACGGAAAAGCGCGTGCGGTTATCTGCAACAGCGGTTACGCTAACACTTGCGCGGTGGGCGGAAAAGAACTTGCGCTTGCAACTTGTGAAATTGTTGAAAAGCACTTTGGGATTCCAAAAACCGATATTATAGTAGCCTCAACTGGCATTATAGGGCAGTTAATGACTCTTGAACCTTTTGAGAAAGGTGTGCCTTTGCTTAAGGAAAATTTAAGTATTATTGAGGGCGGGGAAGACGCGTCTGAAGCAATTATGACTACGGATACATTCAAAAAGCAAGTAGCCGTTTCATTCACCGTGGGCGGTAAAACGGCGGTAATCGGCGGAATTGCAAAAGGTTCGGGAATGATAAATCCTAACATGGCTACCATGCTTGCATTCCTAACAACCGATATTGCAATCTCTGCAAAAATGCTTAAAAAGGCTTTAAGTGAGGACACTCAAAAAACCTTTAATATGGTTAGTGTAGACGGTGATACTTCCACTAACGATATGTACTCAATCATGGCAAACGGCATGGCGGGAAACAAAGAAATCACAAAAGACGGCGAAGATTTTAAAGCATTCTGCACCGCCCTTAACGCAGTTTCTACCGCGCTTTCCAAGATGCTTGCCAAGGACGGCGAAGGCGCAACCAAGCTAATTGAATGCACGGTTGAGGGTGCAAAGAGTGAAAAAACCGCAAGGCTATGCGCTAAATCCGTAATATCCTCAAGCCTTTTTAAATCGGCAATGTTCGGCGCAGACGCTAATTGGGGCAGGGTTTTATGCGCCCTTGGTTACGCAGGTGCAGACATAAATGTTAATAAAATAAGCGTATCGTTTTCCTCTCTTGCAGGCACGGCAGAGGTTTGTGAGAACGGAATGGGGCTAAACTTTTGCGAAACTAACGCTAAAAAAGTTTTATCCGAAAAGGAAATTTTTGTTAAAATCAACCTCAATTCGGGGGATAAAAGTGCGACAGCTTGGGGGTGTGATTTAACTTACGATTATGTAAAAATAAACGGTGATTATAGAAGTTAAGGAAAAATATAGAAGATAAGGAAATTATAAATATGAACAACAGCCAAAAAGCAGATATCTTAATTCAAGCCCTGCCTTATATCAAGCAGTACAGCAACCAAATTCTTGTGGTTAAATACGGCGGTAGCGCAATGACGGACGAAAACCTTAAAAAGTCCGTAATGAGTGATATTACCCTTCTTCAACAGGTGGGCATTAAAGTCGTGCTTGTTCACGGTGGCGGGCCTGAAATCAACGATACTTTTGAACGCATGGGCATTAAAACCGAATTTATCGGCGGTTTAAGAAAGACTGATAGAGAAGCCGTGGAAGTGGTGCAAATGGTGCTTGCAGGCAAGGTAAGCAAGAACCTTGTAAGCCTGATTGCAAATAACGGCGGTAACGCGATAAGCCTCTCAGGTGCAGATGCACGCATGATAGAATGCGTAAAAATCAGTGACGATTTAGGATTCGTGGGCGAAATCACTAAAATAAATGTGAAGCCTGTGCTTGATTTGCTTGAAAAGGGCTATATCCCCGTAATATCTTCCGTGGGAACGGATAAGGACGGCAATCCTTATAATATAAACGCGGATACGGTTGCCTCGCGCCTCGCAGGCGAATTAAAGGCTTATAGTCTGATTTCAATGACGGACACAAAAGGAATCTTAAAAGATCCTAAGGACGAATCAACCCTAATAAACCTCATAAAATTAAGCGAAGAAAAAACGCTTTTAAAAGAAAAGTTTGTAAGCGGTGGCATGATTCCAAAAATCAAATGCTGTTTTGACGCGCTAAAAGCAGGGGTGAACCGCGTGTTTATTATAGACGGACGCGTGCCTCACGCTATCCTTATAGAAGTGTTGAGTGACGAAGGCATAGGCACAATGTTCACGGCAAACGGCTTATGAACTGCGTGATACTTTGTCATTCGCAGATTTTTATCAGGTCATGTACGATTAAGTACATTCCCCTCTAAAAATCTGCGATTTCCTCGTCTGACTTGTTCCTAAGCCGTTTGTTTTTAATTAAGAATTAAGAATTCAGAATGCAGAATTAAGGATTATTTAACTAATAATGAGATTTAGAATCCACCATTTATCATTTATCATTCTTCATTTTTCATTTTCTTGCCTATTGCCTCAAAGATTTAGAATCCGAAAGAACCCCAAAGGGGTGAAATGTGCATAACCCCGCGCTACGCTTACGCTTGCACGGGGTGCATAGAGTGTGCGTATATAAATATATCCGTGGAAGCCCCAAAGGGGCTTTATGTGCATAACCCCGTGCAAGCGTAAGCGTAGCGCGGGGCATGGGGATAGTGGTAATATAATACAAACCCCGCCCCTTCTGCCACAGGCAGAAGGGGCGGGGTTTTTTGTTGCGTGTGGCTTTTCGCATTGTGCCGTGGGTTGCACCCAAGGCTCAAGCATATCCTGCCCGCTTCGGGGCAGTTACGGAATATTCTGCACCATTTCCACCGTCCCTATGATGCAGGCTATCTATAAAAAATTTTAGCCTTGCAGTTCTTATCCCAGTTCTTGTCCCATTTTTTAGAGTTTGCTTTATTTACATAAATTTTTTGATGTTTGCCCCAATTCAAAAAAGCACCTGCCCCTACGGCTGAGATGCTATCGAGAAGTAAAATGCTTGTAATTTTGACACAATCTTGAAAAGCAAAATCGCCGACATATCTTATATTTTCAGGTATAAAAACGCTAATAATTGTGTCACGAGAGGATTCAAAGGCTTTTCTGCCTATTATGGTTACAGTTTTAGTTCCTATTTTTTCAGGAATCGTAACACAACATTCCGTCCCTGTGTATTTTTCAATAGAAAGAACAGTAGTACCTATATTTAATTCTTTAAATTCAAAGAGAGTAGCAAATTTCTCTTCGCGTTGCTTTTCTTCGTGCAGTTTTTCTTGTTCCGCTTTCTCTTCGCGTTGCTTTTCTTCGTGCAGTTTTTCTTGTTCCGCTTTCTCTTCGCGTTGCTTTTCTTCGTGCAGTTTTTCTTGTTCCGCTTTTTTGCGCTTATACCTTGCTGTTGTGGCAGGTGCTTTTGCGTAAATTTCGGCTTTCTGTTCGTCATTTGCAACGGCTATCGCTTTTTCAAAATAGCTGTCTGCTTTTTTTTCAATACTCTC
The DNA here is from genome assembly GCA_009781445.1 of Bacillota bacterium. Classification (GTDB taxonomy): domain Bacteria; phylum Bacillota; class Clostridia; order Christensenellales; family DTU072; genus WQYD01. The sequence continues at coordinate 9,004 of WQYD01000013.1, forward strand.
TTTGTTTCTGGCGTCCACTTCAGCTTCACTCAAATAGGTATCGGAATGTACAGAGTGAAAATAATCCTGGCAGTACAAACCGAAACCCTTTTCGCGCATTAAGCAAAGCCCCAACCAGCCCCTATAATCGGCAGGATTCAATTTAATCGCCTCTTTGAAGGCTTTGTCTGCACTAAAGTCTTCACCCAAACTCAAAAACACATTACCGTTTCTTATGTAATCCTCTGCCTCGTTCTGTTCTTTACCTATTATAGTTTTATTAATAACTTGGTTGGTGGTGTGTTGCGTGTTGTAGTTTGTGGTGTTATGGATAATATCTTGTTTAATTAGAATCTTTGTTCCGCAATGGTTGCAGAAGCCAAATTCCCTCGTGTCGTCCAACCCAACTTGTCCGCCACATTGCCCGCAAACTAATGTAATAACTGCCATTTTCTAAATCCTCCTAAGTGTTTTATATAAAAAAACGACTCTATGCCAAAAAGCATAAAGCCGTTAATCTTTACAGTTTATAGAATTCGCTTACTGTTTTAAAGCGAAGCGTTCTCTCTCTCTTATAGCGTGTTTTCATACTGCAATTATACTAAAATAATCCCGTCTTTGAATGCTTTTGCCGTAACAATTTCAAGTTCCCTGCAATTAGCCTAAAACAAATTTGTCAGCGTCTTTTCCAACTCCCTCATATTTGAGAGAGTTAAAGTTTTCGTTATACAGTTTTTCCCTAAACATTTATTTCTTCATACTTTGCACCTCGTGGCTAAAATAAATCCACCACTATGCCCTATACCCTATTGCCTATGCCCTCAATGCACCATTGTGCATGGTGCATTACTCTCTTTCCATTCCCACATAGCATACCCCAATCGTATTCGGCCCGCAGTGTGCGCCGATAACTGGGCCGATTATTTGGCGTTCAATTTTAATGTTCGGGATTCGTTCGGTGAGAAGTTCTTGAAGGTAATCAGCATCTTCTTTGCAGTTTGCGTCAAGTAGCCAAAGGGGGTATTTATCGGTGTCCTTAATTCTTTCTGCCACTTCGTTTGCGATTAGCGTGTACGCTTTATTTTTGCCTGAAGCCTTGTCTGCGGGGAAAAGTTTGCCGTCTTTACTCATTTTGATTATGGGCTTAATGTTTAAAAGTCCGCCGATTGCGGCTTTAACGGCAGAAATTCTGCCACCGCGTTTTAAATGGTTAAGATCGTTTGCCACAAAGGCAAGGTTTACTTTTTTAGAAAAACCCTCTAAAAACTCTGTCATTTCTTTCACGGATTTTCCTTCGTTCCAAAGTTTTGCACCCTCGTAAACTTGAATTCCGCCACCAAGGCTTATTGACTTTGTGTCAAACCTTGTGAATTTTAAGTTGGGATAAGTTTCTTTAAGTTCGTTAAGTGCGATTTGAAGGCTTTGGAATGTACCGCTTAATTCAGAGGAAAAACTTACATAAAAAATCTCTTTTCCCTCTTTTAAATAGGGTTCAAAGGCTTCTTTGTAATCTTCAGGATTAAGGGCGATTGTGGTGGGCATTTTGCCACCGACTGCCATTAAGCCGTAAAACCAATCGGGGTTAAATTCTTCGCCCATATCGGCAAGATACACGGTTCCGTCTACCGTCCAAGGCATTCTTAGCACTGTTTTATCAATGTTTTGTTCTTTGGCAAGCGTGTGCCAAAGTTCGCTGTCCGTATCGTGAAAAAATACTATATTGTTCTTTTTATTCATAATTTATTGTTCCTTATAATCATTTATTTTATTTATTCGTTTTGTTCGTTCTTTTTTTGTTCTTTGATTTTCTTCTTTTGAAGTTCAATTTGTTCTACAAGGGCATCAAGCACTTGGGCGCGGGAAAGCCACCAATCTCTACTCCAAACGCGCACAATTTTCCAACCGCAACTCTCAAGGAATTTAACGCGGTAAACATCTCTTTCCAAGATATTATCCGCAGAGTGGAACGCCTGATAATCGCACTCAACACCAAGCACATATTGCTTTAAGGCTTCGTCATAAACCGCAAGGCTTAACTTATACTTGGTGTTTCCAAGGTTCATATCCACCACATAGCCAAGTTTTTCAAGCGCGGTTTTCATTTGCCGTTCGTAATGCCCGATAGGATCAATAACGCTTCTTTCCTTGTGAAGTGTGGCAAGCACGGATTTAACTTCGTCCTGATTTCCGTTAGATACGGCACGGATATATTGAAGATACCGCTTTAAAAGCCTCGGGCCTTTGTTCTTAGATTGTTCCATGCGATCAAGTTCTTCAGGTTCAACACTGGTTACCACAAAAATCCTCTTTTTGGCACGGGTGATTGCCACATTAAGCCTATTCTCACCGCCGTCCATGGAAAGAGGCCCGAATTGCGCCACAATCTTATCGCCCTCATTTCTTGCATAACCTATGCTGAAAATGATAATGTCGCGTTCTTCACCTTGCACATTTTCAAGGTTTTTAACGAAAATTGATAAATCCTCACCATTTTCCACGCGGTTCTTTTCCTGCGAAAGTTGCTTAGCAAATTGGGGGGTTTTAAGGGCTTCCGCGTCAAGCATATCTTCAATATATTCCTTTTGTTCCACATTGAATGTTACTATGCCGATGCTTTCACGGTGCTTTCTATCCCTAAGCAAATTCTTCACAAGTTTCACCACGGCAGAGGCTTCCTCGTGGTTCTTCCTATCAATCCACGCGCCCTGCACCATTATGCGCTTAATGGGCTGTTCGCCTGCCACATGGCGGATATTATTAGGTGCGACTTGCAAGCGGTTATCATAAAACGCCGCGTTGCTGAAATCAATAAGTTCGGCGGATTTACTTCTATAGTGGTAAGAAAGGTGAACAGGGAAATACCGCGAAGTGGCAAGATCAAGCAGGCTTTCCACTTCAAGCGCGGCACGCATTGATAAATTCATATCAAAGAGTTCACCCTCGTCACCAAAGTATCTTTTCACGAAACCTGCTGTGGGGCGAAGCTGTTTGTTATCACCTGCAACCACAACTTTAGTACCGCGGTAAATTGCAGGAATTGCGGATTCAATGAAAATCTGGCTGGCTTCGTCAAACACAATTAAATCAAAAAGGTTAGCTTTAAGCGGTAAAATGGTACTCACATTTTCGGGGCTTAAAAGCCAGCAGGGGAAAAGCCTTAAAAGGTAATCCTCAAAATGCTCAAACATTGCGCGAATGGGCATAAACTTTCCGCCTTTGTTAATGTTGTGCAAAAAGTCGTGCGTGTTGCCTGCTTGCTGATAAAAATCTGCGTAATCTTTTGAGAAAATATCTTTAGCAAGTGTGCGTGAAAGTTCCCTTTGTTCCGCTTTTAGCGAAATAATGCGCTTTCTTAAATCCTCATAAGTAACGGTTTTGCTTAGGAAAACTTCCACGAAATTATTGCTTTTAATAATTTGGTGATAAATTCTGATGGGCACAACTTTTGCAAGTTCTGCGTTGAAAGAGGGCAAAGTGCCGTCACTTCTGCAATATGCAAAATTCAAAATTTCGGTTACGCCTTGGGGCAAGGATTTAAGTGCGGAATACATATCCTTAATTTTCACATAGCTTTCAAGCGCGGTTTGAAGTTTTTTAAGCAAAACCGTGTTTCCGTTCAAAAGCCCTGCGATTGCCATTGCGTAGCCTTGCCTATCTAAAACCCTGCCAAGGATTTCATACTTTTCTTCGTACTGTTCCAAAGCGTGCTTTGCGATATTTAAATCAATTGCGATATTATGCCTATGTTCGTCATAGCGCATTTTTATAAAAGGGAAAGCGGGCCAAAGCAAGGGGAAGGCGGAAAACCTTAGGGCTTTGGAAAGAGTGGGGTGTTCAATATCTGCAATTATCCCTGCCACTTTGCCTATAGAACGGCGATCGTCCGCTTGTTCTTCAAAATAGAATGTGGAAAGATAACGGCTTCTTGGGTAGCGGGAATTATCAAAGGGTGCAGGCGGTTTTTTCAAAAATTCCGCAATCGCGCTTTGCGCTTCCTTTAAATGGTGCATATCAATCCCCGGAAGAATGTGGGGAATCATTTCGTTTGCTTTAATTAAGGAATCGTAGCTAATATAAAGTTTGGCTAAATCCTTATCCTCAATAAGGCGCATATCTTCGCTTAATTCAGGATAATTTCTTCTGATAACGCCTGTGTTTTTTAGCCCGTTATAAAAATCGTAATCTTTAGTATTATCGCCAATGTTATAACTCGCCGCGTACATTTCTTGAAGCGTAAGCCCGAAGTCTGTGCGGGTAAAAAGCGTGTCGCTTATGCTTTGCAAAATATCAAGTTCGGATTGAATGTTTAATTCGGTTTTCTTGTGCTTTAAATGCGCTTCGTCATAATTCCTGCCGTAAGTTCTTTCGTGCATTTCCTTGGCGCGTTCAAAAAACTTAGCTTTATCCTTTTCAGGATCGGGGATAAGCATTGCTTTGCTGTTAAGTTTGCCAAGGCGGTTAAACACCACATCAAGCGCGGCGCGCTTTTGGCTTACCACAAGCACCGTTTTCTTTTTGCACAAGGCGTCACTGATTATGTTCACAATGGTTTGGGATTTTCCCGTCCCAGGGGGGCCATAAACCACCACATTGTTTTCCTTGGCAATAACCTTGAGTGCGTTTTCTTGCGCATAATCCAAGTCATGAATTTCGTAAAATAAATCCCTGTCCTTTTTGTTCTTTCTTGCAAGGCTTTTATTCTTTTTATTTAGCTTTTTTGCCTCACCGGGGCGAAGCAACAAATCAATAGACGGCGAACTCAAATTATCCTTTTCAAGCGCAAGATAATCGTCATAAATGCTGTTAGCAAGCGGAAACCTGCCAAGCACCGCCATGTTCTCAACCTTTAAATTATCTGCGTTATAATTATCAGAGAATTCATAGCGCGATAAGCTTTTTTTGTTAGGCTTTGCAAGCGCGACTTTAAAACCCTTGGATTTAAGGTAATCCACAACCTCAGCCACACACTTGGGGGAATCTTCCGCGTGCGGGAAAAATTCCTGCGTAACTTTTTCTGCATTTATGCCCTTTTCCTTGGAATAGGCAAGCACAAAAGTTTTATTTAAAATTATAGGTTGATTCCTGTCAAGCACTATCTTAGCTTCGTCTTTTTCTATCACGAGGTTTGCCGGGAAAAGCATAAGCGGTGCGCGCAAAGGAATATCAGAAGTTAAATTGCCTGCCACGAAAGGGTAGCCGATATATAAATCGTTTCTGCCAGTTTCTTTCTCAATTTCGTCTACTTCGCGTTTTAAATATCTTAAAGAAGAAATCTCTCTTTCCAAGAACGCCACTTTGCCTTCAGAAGCTGGCTTTTTTGCCTTGGGCTTAACCTTAATTTCGGTTGATTCTTCCTCTGAGGATTCGGCAACGGTGGCAACCACTTCGGCGGTTTCCTTATCGCTTGCTTTGCAAATTTTGGTGGCAATCTTTTCGTCCATAAGCACGAATTCCGCGCGCTTGTGCCACAAAAATTCTAAAAAATCATCTACTGCGTCTGTACGGCTTTCAAGCAAACGCCCAATGTCGTAGCTATATTTTTTAACCACATCTTTTAGGAATAGGCTTCTGTTGCGTCCGCTGATTTGAATAAACCGTTCTTTATATTTATTATAGATAGTGTTCATACAATGATTATATCATGAAGATTTTTAAAAGTAAAAAGGAAAAAAGCAAAAGAGGAACAATTTGGTAAAAATTCTTAAGGATAAAAAGCGAATAATTTATTAAAAAACCACGCAGTCCGTGGTATAATTTAATCACTGTGAAGCGAAATGTTTTTCTAATTGTCATTATGCTTTTTGCTGTGTCTGCCATTCTTGCGGGCTGTTTTTTAGGTGGCGGGGAAAGTGAGGAAAAAGAGGGCAAGTACGAAACGCCCACAGAGCTTAGATATGAAAGCGGGCTTTTGCAATGGCATAGCACTGCAAATTCATCTTTATTTGATATTGAGTTAAACGGAAATATTGTTACCTCATTTGGTTTTTTATCCTCATATTATATTCAATCGGGGCATTACACGGCGAGGGTGAGAGTAGCGGAAACGAAGCAATTTTACGCCTCTGATTGGACGGGCGAAATTTCATTTTCAGTGGTTCAGCCTTTCACCTTGCATTATCAGGACGGAAGTTATTTCTCAGAATCTTTTGAAACCGTGGCAGGCGATCCTTATGAAAATCTTCCTATAATTCAACGCGAGGGTTATGAGTTTTTGGGTTGGTTTTCAAGCCAACACGGCGGTGTGGAAATCACTAACGGAATGCCTGCCCTCACTGTGCAGGATTTTTACGCAAGGTGGAAACCGCTTGAATTCACGCTTTATTTTGATAACAACGGCGGTGAGGGTGAGAGCAGTAAGATAATCATTTTCGGCAGTGTTTTAGGTTCTTTACCCGTCCCCGAAAAGGCAGGATATTTCTTCGGCGGTTGGTTTTCTGAAGACGGGGCAACAAATATAATCACCTCAACCCCTGTGAACAAAACGGAAGATATAACGGTTTATGCGCGTTGGCTTAAAGAAATTGAAATCTCGTTTGAAAGCGAAAACGGCAATGATTCTGTGCTTAAAACGGCGATAGTTTCCCACCCTCTGCCACTGCACAATGCGCCTCAAAAAACAGGCTATGTGTTCGGCGGATATTTTGCTAAAAAGGGCGGTGAGGGAATGCAAATTTATAGCCTCAATATGTCCCCCTTGTTTGGTTTTTGGGGGGAAGATTTCCCCACAGTTTTGTACGCAAAATGGACGCCCGTTACAAGGCAAATTTCCTTTAACCGAAACGGCGGAACAGGTGGCACAGCGCAAGCGGTAGCAGAGTTTGATAGCCCCATGCCAAGCGCGGAAGCCCCCTCAAGAATCGGTTACACTTTTATGGGATACTTCGTTCTTGGCAGTAACCCACAGCTTTTTTATTATGATAAAGATATGGTTAGCCTAAGGGATTGGGATCGCCCTGAGATTAGCGCATTTTCATATGTTTTGCACGCGCATTGGCAGGTGAATACATATGGAATCAGCCTTGTTGTGGGCGAAGGCGCGCCACTTTTAAACAATGAACACACGGTAGAATTTAACCAACATTACACTCTTGAAGTTCCTCAAGAAAGATATGGCTATATCTTCGGCGGTTGGTGGACTTCGGCGGGCGGTGGAACGCAATTTACTAATGAAAACGGCGTTAGTTTGTCCGCTTGGAATCGCACAAGCGGAATAACCCTTTACGCAATATGGATGGCGCAAAGGTACACACTTCTATATGTGGATAGCGGAATTGAGTTAAGCCACACAGTTACATTTAACCCAAATTATGAAGGCGCGCTGTTGCCTTATTTTACCCAAACGGTAACGCTTTTTGAGGGGCTAAAATATCACGAACCAAGGGGGCGCACAGGGTACATATTTGCAGGCTGGTACACCACCGAACTTTTGAATATTCCCTTTAATTTTAACGCCACCGTAAGCGGGGATATAACGGTGTATGCAAAGTGGATTTCATATGATTCAAGCCACCGTGTGCTTGATATAGGGCGTGGTTCAGGGGGCTTTAGTTTTTTCCCCTCAAGTTCTACCTCTCAGTGGTTCGTTTTCGTTCCGCTTGTTACGCAATACATAAGAATAGTTGTAGCGGTAACAACGGGCGTTTCTGTGTCTGCGTTTATTCATGACGCCGAGGGCTTTGCGAGTAGACCGCCCAAACCCTTTGCAACTTACTATTCATATACGCAACAAGAATCTATAAATTTCCTTGCGGTAGCAGGTAGCCCTTACTATCTTCTTGTGTCGTCTGGTGGCGGTGTTACGCAGGGCAGTGTAAGCATATCCGCAGAGGGAAACAGGTTGCCTAATGACGGCGGAAAGGCGCAACCCACCACTTCGCGCACAGCCACATTCGGTTGGGAAACCCCCCTCATTTCTTGGACGCCTGTGCGCGCAGGTTTTTCATTTGGCGGATACTTCACAGAGCCGAACGGTGAGGGTGAAATGTTTTATGATTCACAAAGAAATCCCGTTAAAAACATTTGGGATTTTGAATATCATGATATAATTATACCGTTGTACGCAAAATGGACTTAAGTGAAACCGTATTGCTACCAAATTACATATAGGCAAAAAGCCTAGCTAAGGAAACTATGTTAAAGCTGATAAATATCAAAAAAGATTACGGGCGCGGTGAGAGGATTGTTCACGCGTTAAAGGGCGTTTCCGCTGAATTCGGTGGCAATGAATTTGTTGCCGTTTTGGGGGCTTCGGGTTGCGGTAAAACCACGCTTATGAATATCGTGGGGGGCTTGGATAGGTACACAAGCGGGGATTTAATTATCAGCGGAAAAAGCACCAAAGAATATAAGGATTCGGATTGGAACACCTACCGCAATCACTCAATAGGCTTTGTGTTTCAAAGCTATAATTTGATTCCTCACATGACGGTTTTATCAAATGTTGAGCTTGCGTTAACGCTTTCGGGGGTAAGCGTAAAGGAAAGAAAAAGGCGCGCTAAGGAAGCCCTTATTAAGGTGGGTTTAGCGGATCAAACTCACAAAAAGCCCAATCAGCTTTCAGGCGGGCAAATGCAACGCGTTGCCATTGCAAGGGCTATTGTTAATTCGCCCAAAATCCTGCTTGCAGACGAACCCACAGGCGCGGTAGATAGCGATACGGGCGTACATATAATGGAAACCCTTAAGGAAATTTCTAAGGATTGCTTGGTTATTATGGTAACCCATAACCAAGAACTTGCGCTTGAATATTCGGACAGGGTTATACGAATGAAAGACGGGCTAATTGTTACGGACGAACCCAATTTAAAGCAAGCAGAGGTTAAAACCGTAAGCACGGAAGAACCTGCTTTAGCATTATCCGAAATATCGGAAGAAAACGCGGGCGATTCGGTTTTGGCAGAAGAACCGCCCAAGAAAAAACGGGCAAAAATGCGCATGGTTACCGCAATCAAACTTAGCGGTGCAAACCTTTTTAACAAAAAGGGGCGTTCTCTTATAACTGTGATTTCGGGAAGTATCAGCATAATTTGCATTGCGCTTATCCTTGCCATGAACAGCGGTTTTGCGTACTATATCAATGCCTTTGAAAAGGAATCCTTAGGGAAATATCCAATCAAAGTTTCAAGCCAATCTTCCTCAATTATGGATTTATTTAATTCCGCGCTTCAAGGCGATAGGTTTGATCCTTCGTCCGTCAGCCTCAATTCCATGATTGATTTATTCAAAAGCGATTCAGACACGCGTGAAAAATATTCAGACGAACAGATAGTATACCTTGCAAAAATAATGCTTAGTGTGTTTGATACTATGCGTGATATTATTTTTGGTGGCGGTTCGCATGATCTTGACGATATTTTGGATATCTTCGGCTTTAAATTTGAATCGGACATATCTTTATTTATGAATGAACTGGGGGATAGCTTTAAATCCGAATGGGGAAGCCTGCGCGTGGATTATGATATGTTTCTAAATATTTACGCAAATGTAAATAATTTCAGCGCAACGCGCATTAACCCCGTTATTGATAGGATTCTTAACGATCCTCTGTTTGGTAACTTTGCAGGCGGAATCAGCGAAAATATGATTAACCAAATGCGTAGCACCTTTAACGAGGTAGATCCGTGGGCAATGATGATAGACGATAAAGAGGTTCTTAACAGCCAATATGAACTTCTTGCAGGGCATTGGCCCGATTACACCACGGAAGAGGGCATGAAAGAGCTTGTGCTTGTGGTAGACGAATATAATCAAGTGGAAGATTATGTTTTGCTGTTGCTTGGAAAAATAAACACAGGACACTTACTTAATAAATTTCTATTTAACACAGGCATAAAGGAAAATTACGCGTTTCGTGAATTCTTAGGGCAAGAATTTGTGATAATGGCACCCTCTGATTACTATGTGCTTACCCCCAGTGGCAGATATGTGCGAGTGAATACCGCGAGGCATATTAACGAATACGGCACAAAGATTAAAATTGCAGGTATAGTAAGGCTGAGAGAAGGGGTTAGCGGTGGCGTAATATCGGGAACGATAGGTTACACCGAAGCACTTGCCAAGCACATAATTAACAAAACTAATGAATCAGGCGTGGCAAAAGCGCAGGTGGCGGAATATGAAAAGTATCTTAAAGAACAGCAAAGGTTTTTTGAATTATTGCAGGCAATAACCTCTCTTGATTCCGTAATTTCCATAAATAATATAGGCGAAATGGCGGAACTGTTTGAAAAGTTTAACGAAATTGAATTTGATTTTGAAGCCATTACGGAACTGTTAAATTCGGATTTAGAGCCGATAGATATGCTTAAACTGTTGCCACAGCTACCAATTTCGCAGGAAAACTTGGAACTTGTGCTTGAGCTTGCAGAAATGCTTGAATTTACTTCTAAGGACAACATAAAGATTTTTAAGGATATTTTGGAAATTTATCCTGTTTTAAACATTACCCCCGAAAGGCTGGAATCTTTAGTTGAAATAATTGAACTTGTTTTAGAATTAAACATTGCGCCTGAAAATTATGAACTTCTTTTAACCGCGCTTGAACTATATGAATCAATAGATATGCCCCCCGAGAGGGCAGAGGCACTTATGGAAGCAGTTCAGATTCTTGCCTCAATATCCCTCAGCGAAAGCGAACTTGAAACTTTTATGCAAATTGCCATAATAGCTTCGGGGCTTGATCTTTCTGGAGAAGACTTGGAAGCCTTTCTTGAGATTGCCTTAACCCTTGCAGAGCTTGAGCTTTCGGCGGAAAATATTCCTATTCTTCTTGAAATCGCGCGTTTAACCGTCCTATTAGCGCAAAACCCTCTGGATTTAACCTTACTTGGCGCGCTTTCCGCGCAGTATGATTTATTATCCGTTAGCCCAAGCAATCTTTCTGCCGTTCAATCGGCGGTGGCACTTATAGGTGCTTTGGAACTCAATCAAGAAAATGCGGAACTGCTTGGTGAAATGGTGGCTTTAATGGCAACCGTTGATTTATCTGAGGAAAACTTAAATTTGCTACGCGAACTTGCCACTCTAATGCCTGTGCTTGCTTTAGATCAAGAAGAACTTGAAACCATGGTGGAAGTCGCAAGAATTCTTGCCCAGCTTGAATTAACAAGCGAAAATGAAGAAACTTTAAGAGAGATTTTGGAACTTGTTCAAGCACTTGATATAACGAGAGAACAAATTGAAGCCGTGCGTGAAATTTATAACTTAGCTTTGGGTTTAAGTTTTGAAGACGAAGATACAAGCGTTTTTAATGAAATCTTTGCACTCATTGAGGGGCTTAATATAACGGGGGACGATTTTGCAATAATCAATCAAAATATTCAAGGCACTCACGGCATTAAAAGCGTAACGGAACTTAATAGGATTTTAACCGTTCAGCAGTACGAAAATTTTATCTTCGGCACGCTTGATTCAAAAAATCTGGATAAGCCTTCCGCGGTGTACTTTTATCCCAATTCCATTGAGGGCAGAAATAATTTTATAAAACTTGTAAACAATTTTAATAAAAAAATCAGTACAGACGAAACCCTTTCAAAATCAACCACAGATTACACAGTTACTTATACAGACGAACTTTCGGAAATCACCAAGTCTATGAGTGGCATGATAAACACCATTACTTATATCTTAATCGGCGTTGCCGCCATGGCTTTAATCGTTGCCATGCTTCTTGTGGCTATTATCCTATATATATCCGTGCAGGATCGGATTAAGGAAATAGGGCTTCTTCGTTCGCTTGGCGCAAGCAAAGCAAATGTTTCAGGGGTTTTTATTGCGGAAACCTTTATTATCGGCGTTATTTCAGGTATAATAGGTGTGGGGCTTAGCTTAATCCTTGCACTGCCTGCAAATGCAATTATAAAATCAGTGCTTGGCATTGAGGGGTTACTTAAGCCCATTTGGTGGCACCAGCTTGCACTCGTGGGGCTTGCGCTTTCAATCACAATAATCAGCGGTTTAATCCCTGCCATGCTTGCCGCTAAAAAAGATCCTGTGCTTGCGTTAAGAGCGGAATAACGCTATCGCACATATCCAAATAAACCTTCCGCACAAAAGAGTTATGAGTTTTGCAGATAAAGTTTTTATTGATAACATTAAGGATATCCTTGCCAACGGCTTTTGGGATAAGGGGCTTGAAGTGCGCCCCAAATGGGAAGACGGAACGCCCGCCCACACCGTTAAAAAATTCGCGCTTGTGAACCGCTATGATTTGGCGAAAGAGTTTCCGATAATCACAATCAGGAAAACCAATTTTGAATCCGCGGTAGACGAACTTTTGTGGATTTGGCAAAAAAAATCTAATAGAGTAGCGGAATTAAATTCACGGATTTGGGACGCATGGGCAAATGAGGAAGGCACAATCGGCAAGGCTTACGGCTATCAGCTTGGCATACCCCACAAGTATAAAGAAGGTTCGTTTGATCAAGTGGATAGGGTTATTTTTGATTTAAAAAACAATCCTCAAAGCAGGCGGATTATAACCAATATTTATAACCATTCGGATTTGTCTGAAATGCAATTATACCCCTGCGCCTATTCCATGACATTTAACACCTCAGGCAATACGCTTAACGCAATCTTAAATCAGCGTTCGCAAGATATGCTTGTGGCAAACAATTGGAATGTCGTTCAGTATTCAGTTTTAACCCACATTATGGCAAGGGTTGCGGGCTTAAAGGTTGGCGAATTTGTTCATGTTATTGCAGACGCGCATATTTACGACAGGCATATTCCGATAGCGGAAGAAATTATAAAAAGGGAACAATTTCCCGCACCTGCATTTAAAATTAGGGATAGCGTAAAAGATTTTTATGATTTCAAAGTGGAAGATTTTTCACTTGAAAATTATAACTTTACTTTGCTTGGAAAGAAGTTGGAAGTGGCGGTGTAACAGCAGTATAAAAAACAAAAATCATATGTTTTATGCAAATAAAACATATATGTTGAGGATAAAAACATATGAATTTAATTGTGGTGGTAGACGAAAATTGGGGTATAGGTTCAGGCAATGATCTTTTATTTCACCTGCCCGAAGATTTTAAATACTTTAAAGAAAAAACTCTAAACAAAGTTGTGGTAATGGGTGGCAACACACTGCTTTCTCTTCCTAAATCTCAGCCACTTCCAAACCGCATAAATATAGTTTTATCCGATCTTTTCAAAAGGGACGATTGCCTTGTGGTTGAATCGTTAGAAGAACTTTTTACTGAATTAAAAAAATACCCAGCTGAGGATATTTTTATAATCGGCGGTGCAATGTTTTATAAAACCATGCTTAACTATTGCGATACCGCATTCGTGACGAAAGTAAACACCACCGCCCCCGCCACTCACTTTTTCCCAAATTTAAACGAACTTAAAAATTGGCAACTTTTCAGCGAATCCGAACCAATCCCCTCAGGTGGTTACCAAATAAAATTCACCGTTTACAAAAATTCAGAGGTTTTGAAATCGTTATAAATAATTGGATTTGTAAAAATTTTCTAAAAGGTATTGACATGATATCCAAAAGGTGATAACCTGTAATTGTTGATATTGCGGAACGCTGTTCCAATATAGAGGCAAAAAACTTAATCGTTATTATCATAAACCGATAATATGAGAGATGGCAATTTATTTGTTTTGCAAATATATCCATAAGAATGTGCGCATACAGCAAGTATAATCGTTCTCTCATTTTTCGGGAGAGCGTTTTTTATTACAGGAGGTAAAAATGGCAACGGCGAGTGAATGGTGGAATCTGCAATTCGGAATAGGTGTGCAAGACGGAACTGACTACACAGGACGGCACATCAAAAAGGCGTCTTATGGGCAGTATGGTTCGCAATATGGGTGGGTATTAGAATATATCATGCCACTTGACAAGGGTGGCACAAAAATGGCGGACAACATACTTATTGTTAGCTGTGTTGCGCACATATTGCGCGAGGGAAGAATCACATATTCAATTGACGGCGAAAGCTATCAGGTGCGCAAAGACGGCAGTGGCGGATACAAAATATTCCTATTAGAAAACAGCAAACTTTCCGTTTGGGAGCGCGAATTCGGCAATGCGATACAGGTACAGGATTTTATGGGACGCTTAATGCAGAAAGGCGCACAAGGCAAAACAGATTCAAGGTACGCTTGGAGCGTTGATCACATACTGCCACTTGCAAAGGGTGGCAACGATACTGCGGACAACAAGCAAATCGTAAATATGCTAACCAACTGCGAAAAAGCCGACAAAACAACTTTTGTTAGCGAGGACGGACGGCAATATCAAGTGCGGAAAACATCAAAGGTTGATAAGAAATATTGGGCGAACGGATATGACTATTCCGATAAGAAGCATTGCATGGTTGAGATTGAATAGGAGACGAACAAATGACAGAGCCAAGAATTATCAAAAAGAACGATATAGTGAAAGAGTACAAGCTTGACCATTTTGTCAGCGATAGCGTTTTAAAAAGAAATATAGCATTTGCTTTGCAGAATATTTCGTTTTACCTTGAATTGGTGAAAAACAACCCTCTACCGAAAAGCCTACAAGCTACAACTTGCAAAGAGCTTGCTGTCAAAACTTTTGCCGTTTTGGAAGGAATGATGCTTGGGGCGACCGACTCTTTAAAGTGGCACTGCTGTAAGGTTGAATGTCGCAAAGAGGCTTGCGATTTATTTTTTAACGATAATACCGCGAAGTTTATTAAATTCAGCACCATTAAAGCCTATTTAAAAAGAGTTGGTATGCTTGAATTTTCGGAAAGTGGCAAGTGGTTCGTCAATTTGGCAAAAGACTTGCGCAACAATGTACACATAGGGAAAAGCGCAACGGTGGATAGCGAGAACCCATTTTACGGAACAGACTTCATTGAAAGTTCGCTTAATATCATTAAAGAGGTATCATCGGCACTTGCAGAGAATTTTGCGAAGCAGAAAGCCACACAGCGGTGCTTGTCTGGTTGCTACAAGAGCGAGTAGGTAGTTTTGCGTTATTTGTAAAAGTTTTTCAAGTAGTAAATACCATTTTTATACACAGCTTGACAATTTTAATAGAGTAACTACCTCAAAATTATTGCACTCAAAACGCAAGGATAACCTTATGGTGCGTTTCGTATCTTTGCAAGGTGAGCCGTCTTCACAAGCGTTAGCGTCTTCATATCCGCTGTATCTCTTGATTCTTGCTTTCTTTTCCTATATAATAATTTAGCGGTGAATTTTACCGCAGGCACAAAGAGGAATAAATTATGCAAAAAATCAAAATGAAAAATGCAATAGCCGAACTTGACGGTGACGAAATGACGCGCGTTTTGTGGGCGGATATTAAGGAAATATTACTTAAGCCTTTCGTGGAACTTAACACAGAATATTATGATTTGGGGCTAAAGAAGCGTGACGAAACAAATGATAAAATTACCACAGAGGCAGGCAATGCAATTAAACGGCTTAAGGTTGGCGTTAAGTGCGCAACCATTACGCCCAATGCGGAAAGGGTAAAGGAATATAGCCTCAAGGAAATGTGGAAATCACCAAACGGCACAATCCGTTCGCTTCTTGACGGCACGGTTTTCAGAACCCCCGTTATCGCAAACGGAATCTTGCCCCTTGTGGCAAATTGGGTTAAGCCGATAACTATTGCAAGGCACGCGTACGGCGATATATATTCCGCGGTTGAAGCCTATGTGCCGAACGGCGGAAAGGTGGAAATTTTGCTACCCTCAGGCGAAAGGAAAACGGTTAAGGATTTAAAGGGTGCAGGCGTTATCATGGCAATGCACAATACAGACGAATCCATTAAAAGTTTTGCGCGCAGTTCTTTTAATTACGCGTTTGATATCGGTGAGCCTCTTTGGTTCGCCACTAAGGATACAATTAGCAAAACTTATGATCACAGATTTAAGGATATTTTTCAAGAGATTTTTGAAAGCGAATATAAGGAAAGATTTGAAAAAGCGGGGATTGAATATTTTTACACCTTAATAGACGATGCCGTGGCAAGGATAATGCGCTGTGAGGGCGGATTGATTTGGGCTTGCAAAAACTATGACGGCGATGTTATGAGCGATATGCTTGCTTCCGCTTTCGGTTCGCTTGCAATGATGACTTCCGTCCTTGTTTCACCCGATAATTGCTATGAGTACGAAGCCGCGCACGGCACGGTTACCCGCCATTATTATAAGTACCTTAAGGGCGAAGAAACTTCCACAAACCCCGTGGCAACGATTTTTGCATGGACGGGCGCACTTGCCAAAAGAGGGCAACTTGATAACAATAAAGAACTTGAAGCATTCGCAAAAAGGCTTGAAAGCGCAACCCTTAAAACCATTGAAAGCGGTGTAATGACAAAGGATCTTTTGCCCCTATTTAAAAGAAACGGCGTAACCCCAAGGGGCGCAAGTTCCACTGAATTTCTTAAAGAAATTGCGAAGTATTTGCAGTAAAACATATGAATTTTAAGCTAATCAGCCACTTGCCTGAATTTATGAACGAAGTGCCGGAAGTTCTAAGGGCATTTTTTCCGTATCTCAAAATAGACGCTGATTCGCCAGAAGAACTTAGGCTTGATTTAAAAATAAAGGGCGGTGAACTGATTTTTGAAATAGGTTCGTCCTTTGCGCCTACAGTGCAAGAAGCCTTTTTTATTTTAGCAGAAAGTGAAATTTTATTCAAGCGCGAAGCTAAAAAATTAGTTAAAAATTCGCTGTACTTATTTTGCAAAAACCTTACGGGGGTAGCCTTGCCGTACGGTTCTTTAACAGGTGTGCGCCCCACCACAGTGGCGCGTGCGGTTGGGTGCAATCCGCAAAAATTGATAAGCGAATACCATGTATCGCCTGAGCGTGCAAACCTTCTTTGCGAAACTGTTAAAAACCAAAAAAACCATATAAACATATGTGAAAACGCGGTAAGCATATATGTTAACATTCCTTTTTGCGCTTCGCGTTGCAAATATTGTTCGTTCATTTCCACAGAAATTAAGAGGGCGGAAAAACTTCTGCCTGAGTACACGGAATGCGTTTTAAGAGAAATTGAAAGCGTAAAGCAAACGGTAAATGAAAGAGGCTTAACGGTAAGATCGGTGTATGTGGGTGGTGGCACACCCACGGCTTTACCTATCAATTTGCTTGAAAAAATTCTTAAAAATTTAAGCAAAGTTGCAAGCGAATTTACCGTGGAAGCAGGCAGGCCTGATAGCTTAAATGCCGATAAATTAAGCCTTTTAAATGATATGGGAGTAAGCAGGATTTCTATAAATCCGCAATCGTTTAATAACCAAACATTAGAGGCTTTGGGGCGCGCCCATACCGCAGAAAACATATATGAAACATATGAAATTGCGCGGAAATTTAGCTTTAATATCAATATGGATTTAATTATAGGGCTACCTAATGAATCGTATGCTGATTTCAAGAATTCACTCAATAAAACCGTAAGCCTAAAGCCTGAAAACATAACCGTTCACACGCTTTCAATTAAGCGCGGTGCAGGGCTTAAAACGGACGGCGCAGTTAAATCCGTGCTTGGCATTTCGGCAATGTCTGCGGATTATTCAATTAAAGTTTTAAGCGAAAATAATTATATTCCGTACTATCTTTACCGCCAAAAAAACACAGAAGACAATCTTGAAAATGTGGGCTACACTCTTCAAGGCAAGCAGTGCGTTTATAACATTGATCACATGGAAGAGGCGTCCTCAATCCTTGCGGTGGGCGCAGGCGCAATTTCCAAATTTATATTCGGAAAAGAAAACCGCACCGAACGAAAAGCTAATCCCAAAGGGCTTAAAGAGTATCTTGAAAGGCAAAGAGGGCAGTAAACATTTTTAACTAAATTCACGCAAATCATATGTAAATTTTTCCATGAGGAATTTCTTTCAAATTTTTTAAAATTATTTTCAATTTTGCTATTGACAAAGCAAATGCACGGGTGTATTATTTGGGTAAGGGGTAACCTAATTAGTCGTGCGTATGCGCCTATATGCGTTCATGCGCGTGAGTGCGTACGGAATTATTTTCGGAAACAAAAGCGCACTTTAAGGAAGAGGGAAAAATGAAAAACAAATTTAAAACTTTTATCACAATCATAGCAATTATCTTAATATGTTCGGTGGTGCTTTCTGCTTGCAGTAGCAGAGAAACCGAGAACAACGGCGCAGGCGAAGGCTGTGGCGAATGCGGATTGCACGCTTGCATAGCTTGCGAACCCTGCACCGCACACACCTGCACCCCTTGCGACAAGGCTTGCCAACTGCACACTTGCAACGGTTGCGAAATAACCTGTGCATTGCACACCTGTGAAATATGCGAAACGATTTGTGAAGAAACAACCTGCGCGATATGTGACGGTGGCGAGGGCGGATCGTATTATGCTTGCAACGATTGCGGGTTGCACGCTTGCTTAGCTTGCGATCCTTGCACGGCGCATAATTGCACCCCCTGTAGTAAAGCCTGCGCATTGCATACTTGTGCAATCTGCGAAAAAACTTGTGGCATTCACATTTGCGCCCCTTGCGGAATAACCTGCACATTGCACACTTGTGGCGAATGTGAAAGAGGTTGCGCCGAACATATCTGCACCACCTGCAACAAAATTTGCAATGAACACACCTGCACAATCTGCAATCTAACCTGCAACGATCATGTTTGCACCACCTGCAACAGAACCTGCGGATTGCACATTTGTGGTGAATGCGAAATGGAATGCGATTTGCATGTTTGCGGGATTTGCGGTGAAACTTGCACAGCGCATGAATGTGATATTTGCGAAACAACCTGTGACGGACACACCTGTGACGCTTGTGGCACTGAATGCCAAGCCCACGCTTGCGAACGCTGTGGAATTATTTGTGGCGAGCATATCTGCGCAACCTGCGAAACAACCTGCACCGAACACACCTGCACACCCTGCAACAAAATCTGCAACTTACACATTTGTGGCGACTGTAGCAGAACCTGCACTTTGCACATTTGTGGCGAATGCGAAAGGGAATGCGTTCAACATATCTGCGCAACCTGTAGCAGAACCTGCGAATTGCACACCTGCACAATCTGTAGCAAAACCTGCAACTTGCACACCTGCACACCCTGCAACCGAACTTGCAACTTGCACATTTGTGCAACCTGTAGCAAAACCTGCAACGATCACACTTGCACAACCTGCAAAGGAATCTGCGAAATCAATTGTTGCTTAGAATGTGACGAAGCACATAAATGTTGCGAATGTAGCCCGTGTGACGAACACGCTTGCGCTGTGTTCCGCTTGGTAACAAGTAGCACACACGACCTAAGTTCAGAATACTTAGTTTTAGAAGTTTGGATTGATAACACCAGCCCTATAGGTTTTAACTCTTATCAGCTTTCCTTGAATTTTGACGCTACGATGCTTACCCATGTAAGCACGGTATTAGATAAAACTATCTGCGGGTGTACAAACATGGAGCTCTGCGACGACCTTGATCATCCCTATTCCTATAGACCTGCTATAGCAGGGGGTTCGCCGGAGGAAGGAAATAACCCCGCAAACGGATATCTCTTGTTCGGCAAGAGTGGCACAGTCAGTTCCGACAGGATGAATACTCTCGCAGGCGGCGGATCGGTTATGATTGCCACCATAACATTTGCAGTTAATCCAAGCGTAACCCATGGTTCGGAAGTTGAAATTTGGACAGGGACAACAGAGCACATACCCGATAATAACTTTATACGACGCGCGCCCACAAGCAGGTATACCCCCAATAGCTACACTCACTTTCATAACGCAGAAGGTCATGAAGTCGCCCCAGTTACCATAACCTTCATTTCAGCAGAATAGTCAAAGCACAAAAGAACAACACATTACCTAATTAAGCGGTAGCAAATGCTACCGTTTTCTTCTTGTGGGAATTTACGACAGGCGGTATTTTGGTGTCTAATTTTCTTTAAATTTTATTTAGTTGATTTAAAAATTAAAATTACATTTTCATTAAGGGTTTTTTATGTTACAATAGTAATAATAAAACTAAAATATAATGCCCTGCATTTTTGGGCGAAGGTGAGGCGATTGTGAAATTAACAGGCGGTGAAATTGTAATTAAGCAAATTATTAAAGAGGGTGTTCCGTATATTATCGGCATTCCGGGGCACGGTGCGCTTGCGTTGTTTGACGCGATTAGGAAAGAGGACGAAGCGGGTAATATCAAGTACATTCAAGTTAAGCATGAGCAGGCGGCGGCAGGCATTGCAGACGGCTACTACCGCATTAAGGGCGAACCCCTTGCGGTTTTTGCATCCATTGGGCCAGGCGCGCTTAATTTAAGCATTGGGCTTGGCACTGCTTATGCGGATTCAACCGCATTTTTGGCACTTTGTGGCGATACCCATGTTCACATGAAAGGCACAGGCGTTTTGCAAGAACTTGAAAAATATCAGGACAGCAACATTATCAGAAGTTTAGAACCTCTTGCCAAAAGAAGCTGGCGTGCAGAATCCGTTAAGCAGTTGCCAAGAATGGTGAAACGCGCTTTCCGTGAAATGCTTACAGGCAGGCGCGGGCCTTGCGTTATGGCATTGCCAATGGATGTTCAGGCAGACGGGCTAAATGTTAGCGAAGACACATTCGTTAAAGAGGATATCAACATTAAGGCTTGCGCGGATAAGGAAGCCATTGAAAGGGCAATCGCGCTAATGAAATCCGCCAAACGCCCCGTTATCATTATGGGTGGCGGTGCGCTGAATGCAAGGGCAGGCGAGATTATCACAAAACTTGCCGAAAAGTGGGGCGCAGGCATGATTACCACGCTTGCCTCAAAAGGAACTGTAGCCGAAACTCACCCCCAATATTGCTTCCACACAGGCGCAAAAGGCACACCGATTGGTGTTAAGATTTGCAGAGAGGCAGATGTGGTTCTTGCACTTGGCACAAGGTTTGCAGACGAAACCACCTGTTCTTACAGAAAAGGAATTTCCTTTAACTTCCCCGATACTAAGCTGATTCATGTGGATATAGACACCCACGAAATCAGCAAGAATTACAAAGCCGATGTAGCCATTAACGCAGATTTAATTGATACGGTTGAACAAATTCTTGCCAAGAATCCCAAATTCAACATTAGCAAAGCGTACCTTGACGAAATCACAGCGTTAAGAAAAGATTGGTTTAGTTATTTAGACGGTATCAGAAAACAAAAAACTGATAAAATGACAATTTCAAAACTTGCAGGTATTTTTAACGATACGCTTCCCGCAAACACGATTATTGCCACTTCCTCAGGAAACACCCAAGCGCAACTTTTCCAAGAATATTGCTATAAAGAGCCTTATTGCAATTTAACCACAGGCGGTTTTTCCACCATGGGTTGGGCGATTCCCGCCGCAATCGGCGCAAAACTTGCCTCACCGAATCAGCCCGTAATCGCGTTGCAAGGGGACGGCGATTTTATGATGATAATGCAAGAGCTTGCCACCATGGCGAAGTACGATATTCCCGTGATAGTGGTTGTGCCTGATAACAGCGGTTGGATGGCGATTAAGGATTTGCAAATAGATGTTTTCAACCAACCTTTCGGCAATGATTTCGTTAAAGACGGCAAGCCGTACAGCCCCGATTTCGCCACGATTGCAGAAAGTTTTGGCATAAAGGCATATAGAGCGCATGACGAATCCGCCATAAAATCCGCCCTCAAAGATGCGGTTAAATTAAATAAACCCTGCCTTATCCATATCAATGTTACGGCGGTTCACCCTTATTCGGGCGGTAGGGCCTTTGGTTGGTGGGATGTTCCTATTCCTATATATATGGAAGAAAAAAGAGCGGTTTACGAGAAAAACGCTTCCGAAGAAACGGTTTAACGGCACAAGAACAAGGCTTGATAATAAAGCAGTAGCAAAAAGGAGCGGAATATGGCAAAATTGAAATTTGTTTTAATAGGTTGTGGCAGAATTTCCACAATGCATGTGGAAGGGTATAAAAATAATCCAGACGGGGAACTTTGGGGTGTGTTTGACATCAATAGGGCAAATGCCGAAAAGTTTGCAGAGGAATTTAAAGTTCCCAAGGTTTATGATAGCTATGAGGCGGTTTTGGCAGATCCTGAGGTTAGCGGTGTTGAACTCATAATTCCGCACCACTTGCATTGCGAATATACCATTAAGGCTTGCGAGGCAAAAAAGCATGTTTCTTGCCAAAAGCCCATGGCGTTAAATCTTGCAGAGTGCGATAAAATGATTGCTTCCGCCAAGGAAAACGGTGTGATTTTAAAGGTTTACGAAAACTTTGTGTTCTATCCGCCTTATTGCCTTGCCAAACAAATGATTGATAGTGGGGAAATCGGCGAACCGCAGGGTATCCGCCTTAAAATGAACAACGCAGGGCTTTTATCACGAAATGTGCCGATTCTTTTTAAAGAGGCAGATAAAGGACACGCCCCTGTGGATAAAAACCTTGAGCCGACAGGTTGGGAAATCCCCAAAAAATCTTGGCTGTGGCGGTTTAACGAAACGCTTAGCGGTGGCGGGCCTACCGTGTTTGATGACGGGTATCACAAATTTTCCGTGGCAATGTACTTGCTTGGCGAGGTAGAAAAGGTTAACGCATGGATAGATAAAACTCAAATTATCCCAGGGGTGTATAACGATAGCCCCGCGGTTATCATGTGGAAATATAAGGATAAAACCGTGTACGGCGTGTGGGATATAATGCAATCGGATAAAATGTATATTGAAAGCAAGTATTACACCTGCGATGAACGCGTGGAAATCACAGGAAGTCGCGGTGTTATTTGGATTACGCGTTGCACAGGCACAATGATGCCTACCGTTGCCCCTGTGGTAATGTATAGGGACGGCAAGCTAACAGAGTTTTGGGTGGAACGCGCAGATTGGCAGGATTCTTTCACAGATTGCACTAAAGATTTCGTGGATTCCGTAAAGAATAACCGCCCCCCCGTTCTCACAGGCGAACGCGCCAAAGAGGTAATGAAATTTGCCCTTGGCGCAATAGATTCTTCAAATAAGAATAAGGAAATTTACCTTGATAATTATGAAGATAAAGCACTTCTTAAAAAGCGCGGGCTAATCGGTTCACTTTTAATGCGGAAAAAATAACAGAAATAAAACGCTAAGAATCAGATAGCTTTTGCGTATCAAAAACATAAAGCCAAGAAAGTTTAAAAGTATTTCTTGGCTTTTTTGAAACTATCTTTCGTTGCGGTAGCAAAGGAAAAACAAAAAATCGCACTTTTTTGTTTTTCACCTTACGGATTTTAGGCTTTAGCCGTGAATAAATCCGCGCCGAGGGGTGAATGTTGCCGATTTATCGGCAATAGAGGGGGCAGGCGGTGAGTAATTACGAACGATTGCCCCCTTAGCAGAGTGCAAGAAATACCGCAGGAATTTATTGCACTCTGAACGAAATACAACTAACGGTAGCGTGCGGGGTATTGACTTTAAGCCCCTTTTCCATTAAAATAAGCAATAGGAATTCCGAAAAATCTTAAAGGAGGAAACACCTATGGCAAACGAAAAAGCACATTGTAATTGCGGTTGCGTATGCGGTGGTAACGGCGGTTGCACTTGCACGCCCGAAAGCCATTGCGGTTGTGGCGGAAACTGCCCAAGTTGCAAAAAGTAAATGAACGAAAATATCGGGGAAATGATAGCAATCGGGCGCAAACAAAAGCGTTTAACCCAAGCCCAACTTGCGGGGCAACTTTTCGTTAGCCCTCAAGCGGTAGGAAAATGGGAACGGGGCGAAAGCCTTCCCGATATATTCATGCTTACAAAAATATCCGAGATATTAGGGCAAACCCCAAACTGCCTGCTTACCCCTGTCGTGTGTTCGTGCGGGGCGTGTAAGTGGTGCTGTAAGAGTTCAGAATGCAGATAAACAAGTTTATCTGCATTCTGCTTAGGGGGCAACAGTTCACAAAATCTAATTGTTGCGAAGCCAATCGTTGATATTTTTTTCCGTTCTCTCAACCGATGCAGTTTGCGCCCTTTGCTCACTCTTCACTGTGCTTGCCATGTCTGAAAGCGTCGCAGTTTGCGCCCTTTGCTCACTCTTCACTGTGCTTGCCATGTCTGAGGTTATTGCAGTCCGTTTCTGCTCTTCAGCCAAAACCGCAACAGCTTTAGCTACCTCAACCGCAGTCCGCACTTTGCTTTGGGCTTCAAGGTTTTTGTAATGGCTTTGCGTTGCTTTTTCAGCAAGATATAAGTTTACTGCTTCCTGCTTGGTAAAAACTCTGCCAAGCCGAAAGTATTCGCAAAATGTAAACAGAATTTCCGAATGCCAAAAATCACTCGCAAGTCCACCGTTTTGTGAAAGATTAACAATTGATTGAGCGCAGATTGCCCTTTGCTGTTCCGTTGCTACAATTTCTGATGAAATTTGATTCAAAATTCTTGTTTTTTCCGCATTATACTTCGGTAGCGTAACATTATTATATTGAGGCAATGTAACGCTTTCAAACTCTTGCAGTTTTTTGGGAAACGATCGTACTCGCGATCTGTAATCCGATATTGCCAAAATCAGGAATACAATAGCGCAGACCGCCATCGCGATAATTATTAACGAAGCTATTAATGACGCATATATTCCGAACGAAGAAAAGAAGGCTTTTGCCCTAAAACCAAAGCTGTAGTTCGAACCTGAGAAGCTATTGGCACCCTTGAAAATGCTTGAACTGAAAAGCTCGCCCCTAAAGAAAATATTAGGAAAAATTTCTGCTATTGCGCCCAAAAAGTATTGCTTAGCGAAAATGTAGAAGATGCTGTAAAGCACAAAGAAGGCAAGCAAGAAAAGGACAAATGCAAGCAAGAGTTCCGCAATGATTCCAAAGCCATCATAAAAAAAATAGGGCGATGTAGGACGCGTTGGCGGAGGGGGTGCAGAGTCAACTTTTTTATTTTTTAAGTCAGCCAATTTCTTAGAATAGTTTTCCCAATTTTTACAATCGAGATATTGTTGCTGAATTGCTTCGCGTTCTGTTGTGTGTTGCATATCATAATTCCTTAATAGTAATGTTGTTTATTTGGAAAGTTTTATAGTGTTGTCGTTTTTACTATATCGCACCGATAGGCATTCACTATCAAAATCAGATGATATAATTGAAAAAACTTCATAGCCGTCGGCACCACGATAGTGATAGTAAAAACCTACTCGTATTTTAAGACTTCCAGATGGCTCATTAAAAAAGATTCTTGGAATAGATATAGTTTCGCCGTCGTGCTTAAAGGTTTTACCCCTTTTTCTCGTTTGGCTGACCGCATATTGCTCTGACCAAAATTCGTCGGGAGACATGGCAAGCAAAAGATGAGCGTGGTTTTGTGTGGCAAAAAACTCGCCGAGCGAGGAATTGACATTAAAATCAAACTTCGTGATAGTGCCGACGAAAAGAAAAATTGACAAAGGCGAGTTGCCTGTTCGCAAATTCAAAGAGGGGGGCTTACTAAGATATCCAAAGAAGAGTTTCAATGGCACTTCAGAACTTAGCGTTGACATTTCAAAATGGGCGCTATCACCCTTTAGTGCAATTGTCAGTGGGTTCGTCGCTCGGTTGCCCTTTAAAGGTTTTGAAAAGTTGAAACCTAACGCCAATCCATCTTCGCGTGCAAAGTCCACATCTGAAACCTGCTTCATGTACACAATGGGCGAGATCAAAACACCTAAGCTTAAAATTGCCAACAAAACCAAAATTACAACAAACCTTGCTGAGTTAAACATCTCTTGTGCCTCCTGTAGGCGTGAATTTTTTTGCGAAAGACAATGTATAACGAT
>WQYD01000014.1 GCA_009781445.1 Bacillota bacterium
AGTTGTACGGTTTTTAGAGGTGGTTGGTGGCTGGTAGCTCTGTCGCCTGTGCCGTGGGTTGCACCCACGGTTATGCAAATCCTGCCCGCATCGGGGCAGTTACGGATTTATCCATAATTCTGCATTCTGAATTCTGAATTCTTAATTATTCTGTTGCTATGGCAACGGAATCACCGCCACTTGCCCCAAACGGGGCAAATATCACTGCCTGTAGCAAACAGGCAATATCATTCTGAAAGAATCTCACTTTTCCGAAGGAAAAATTTCATTGCAAAAGGGCTAAATTTCTCAGAAATTTAGCCCTTTTGCTGGTGCCGTTGATCGGGGTCGAACCGATATGAAGTTGCCTTCGAGGGATTTTAAGTCCCTTGCGTCTGCCTGTTCCGCCACAACGGCATAATTATTTGATATATTTAATGATTATATTGATTTGACAACATTATACTCAATGTATTTTATGATTATACTGATTTTTTGAACTCTTTGCAAGTAAATGAAGCACATTTAGGTGCATTTGTTAGTACAATTTTTGGATTAACTTCCGTAATGTAAAGTAAAAAACTTTTTAAACTTTCCATGCACCCGCTACGATTATATTTTTGCAAAGCATTTTATATGTGCCGTTTGATTGTGGCTAATATTCTGTAGCTATAGCAACAGAATTTGAGATATTTCAAGCCAAAAATCAAAACTGCACACTTTGGCTTTAAGTTCTAAAAACTATGCCACCAAATCGCAAATATCATGTTGACAATCTATTACGGGTTTAATATAATTGAGGTAACTACTAAAAGCGCGCATAGCGCGCGGGGGAAAAAATATGTGGGAAAATTTTTTAACTGAATTAACTTATCTTGGGCAGGTTTTGCTGGCTTTTGTGCTTGGGTTCATTGTGGGCTTGGAACGCAAAATGAGGTATAAGGAAGCGGGCCCAAGGACGCACGCGATTGTGGCAGGCGGTGCGGCGTTAATGCTTCTTGTGGGAAAATTCGGCTTTGAGGGCGCGAACGAAGGCGCAAGGGTTGCGGGGCAAATAGTAACGGGTATCGGCTTTTTGGGCGCAGGTTTAATCATGTTTAGGCGCGATTCGTTGCGCGGCGTTACCACGGCAGCGGGAATTTGGGCTACGGCAGGCATAGGCATGGCTTCGGGCGCAGGAATGTATGTCCTTGCTGTGGGCGGAACGGTGTTTATTATCGGCGTGCAGTTCGTTTTACATTTAAAAATTCCGCTTTTCAGAACAAAACGCTACTATTTTTACAAAATTAAATTTATAGCACACAAGGACGAAAATGAAAATGAAAAGATTAAAACCTTGTTCGGCGTATCAAATTTTAGCAGGATAAACTATTTTAATGTGGGCGAAGAGATTAACGCGATAGCGGAAATCAGCACAAACCACCTGATTTCGGACGATGAATTCAGGACGATAATGTTTAGCAATGATTTTATCATTTCGCTTGAAAGAATATATCAAAGCGATGGCAAAGATTAGATAGAAAAGGATAGATTATACGCGGTTTATGTAGTATAATGTTCTTATAAAGAAATAATTAAAGAAAATAAGGTGGGTGGCAATAATGTACGATATAGCAATTATCGGCGCAGGTGTTATTGGTTCGGCGGTGGCAAGGGAATTATCGCGCTACAAGCTAAAAATTTTGGTGCTTGAAAAGGAACTTGACGCTTGCGTGGGAACATCTAAGGCGAATTCGGGAATTGTTCACGCTGGATACGATCCTGAAAAGCATACCCTTATGGCGAAACTTAATGCGGACGGCAATAAAGCGTACGATAAACTGGCAAAGGAATTAAGCGTTCCTTTTAAAAGAAACGGTTCGCTTGTGGTTGCGTTTGATGACGAACAGCTTGCGCATATCATGAAACTTTACGAACGCGGAATTGAAAACGGCATACCAAAATTAAGAATTATAGGACACGCCGAACTTTTAAAACTTGAACCCAACATTAATCCCGAAGCAAAAGGCGCGCTTTTGGCGGAAACCGCAGGCGTGGTTGATCCTATGCTTTTAACGATTTCATTGCTTGAAAACGCGGTTATGAACGGCGCGGAATGTAAATTTGATTTTGAAGTGAAGTCCATTACCCCCGAAAACGGCGGTTATACCTTAAAATCTGACACCGAATCCGTTTCTGCAAAATTTGTGGTGAATGCGGGCGGTGTTTATTCGGATAAAATTAACGATATGGTTGCACCCCCGCGCTTTAAGGTTAACCCGAGAAGGGGGCATTACTTCTTGCTTGATAAAAGCGAGGAAGGAATTGTAAAGCACACTGTTTTCCCCTGCCCTACCAAAATCGGTAAGGGAATTTTGGTTGCGCCCACAGCACACGGAAATATAATTTTAGGCCCTGCGTCTGACGATATTGACGATAGGGAAAACCTTGGAACTTCTGAGGATTGCTTGAACCTTGTGCGCAAAGGTGCGCGCCTTTTGGTAGCCAAGGCTACAACAAGGAACGCAATCAGGGTTTTTGCAGGCATGAGGGCTGAACCAGATACAGACGATTTCATAATTGAAGAAGCAAAAGGCGCGAAGAACTTTTTGAATATTGCAGGCATAAAATCCCCTGGATTAACAGCTATGCCCGCTATTGCAGAATATGCGGTAAATCTTCTTAAAGATATGGGGCTTTCTTTAGAAAAAAATAAGAAGTTTAACCCTATTGTGGAAAGATCTTTATTTATTGATTTAAGCGAAAAAGAACAAGCAAAGTTAATTAAAAAGAATCCGCTTTACGGCAGGATTATTTGCAGATGCGAAAATATCACTGAGGGCGATATTGTGGACGCGGTTAACCGCCCAATGGGTGCGACAACGGTAGACGGCGTGAAAAGGCGTTGCCGTGCAGGTATGGGCAGATGCCAAGGCGGTTTCTGTGGCCCGAAAGTTCAAGAGATTTTATCAAGGGAACTAAACAAACCTCTTGATTCGGTGGTTCTTGAAAAGAAATCCTCTTTTATCCTCACAGGAAAAACTAAGTAAGGAAGGGTGAATATGAAAAATTACGATATTGTGGTAATAGGCGGTGGCCCTGCGGGGTTGGCGGCGGCGATTGAAGCCAAAAAGCAAGGAATTAAAAAAGTTCTTGTGATTGAACGCGATATAGAACTCGGCGGAATTTTGCAACAGTGCATACATAACGGTTTCGGGGTGCATATCTTTAAGGAAGAACTTACTGGCCCTGAATATGCGCAAAGATATATCAATATGGCGCGTGAGGAAAATATTGAATTGCTTATGGATACCATAGTAACTTCAATTACTAAAGATAAACGCGTGCGCGCCACGAATTGTGGTGGAATTTTGGATATTCAAGCCAAAGCTATTGTTCTAACCATGGGTTGCCGTGAAAGAACAAGGGGTGCTTGCGCCATTCCGGGGGATAGGCCTTCGGGGGTGCTAACCGCAGGCGCGGCGCAGAGATTCATTAACATTGAGGGCTATAATGTGGGCAAAAAGGTTATTATCCTTGGCGCAGGCGATATAGGCATGATTATGGCAAGGCGCATTGTGCTTGAGGGCGGTGAGGTTATCGCCGTGCTTGCACGCGGAAATATTGTGAAGGGGCTAACAAGGAATATCGTGCAATGCCTTGATCATTACAATATTCCCCTGCTTATGAATCATAATATAATAGAGATTAAGGGCAAAGAACGCATGACAAGCGTGGTTGTGGCACAGACGGACGAAAGAAAAGATGTTATCCCCGGTACGGAAAAAGAATATGAATGCGATACCCTGCTTTTATCTGTGGGGCTGATACCCGAAAACGAACTTTCAAGGCAAGCAGGCATTATTATTGATAGAAAAACAAGCGGGCCTGTGGTGAATGAAAGCATGGAAACTTCGGTTGAAGGCATTTTTGCTTCGGGCAATGTGGTTCATGTGCATGATGTGGTGGATTTCGTTACCGAAGAAAGTTGCAGGGCTGGCAGGAATGCGGCGCGGTATGTGAAAGGCGAAATTTCTGCCGAATCGGAAGCTATGAATGTGGTGGTTTCGGGCGGACTTAGCTATTGCGTTCCTCACAAAATCCGCCTTTCGGCAATGCCCGATAAAATGGATTTATTTTTGAGGGTGGAAGATATTTACCCCGAAGCCAAAATTGTAATCAAAAACCAAGGCAAAGAACTTGCACGCTTTAAGAAAACGCACTTAACCCCCGGGGAAATGATTAAGCAAACGGTGGTAAAGGCACTATTTAAGGATTGCAAAGGCGATTTGGAAATCACTCTTGAAGTAGAAGGCGGTAAGAAATAATTATGGAAAAAGATCTTGTTTGCATTGTTTGCCCTATCGGGTGCAGGCTAAAAATTACAGGTAGCATTGAAAAAATGGTTGTGAGTGGCGGAAAATGCACCAAAGCCATAGGCTACGCGCATGACGAATTAACCAACCCCACCCGTATGATTTGCACCACCGCAAGAATTAAAGGCGGAATTCATAAGGTGATTCCTGTGAAAACGGATAAGCCGATTAGAGATGAATTTAAATTTGATGTGGTGGAAGAAGTAAATAAACTTAACCTTGTGTCCCCTGTTAAAATGGGCGATA
The DNA here is from genome assembly GCA_009781445.1 of Bacillota bacterium. Lineage (GTDB taxonomy): Bacteria > Bacillota > Clostridia > Christensenellales > DTU072 > WQYD01. Next base: position 4,581 of record WQYD01000014.1, read on the forward strand.
TCGTGATAGCGAATGTTTGCGGAACAGATGTGAACATTGTGGCAGAGAGGGATATGTAAGGAAACAAAAAAGTAAAAACGGCGGAATCTAATTATCATTATATATCAGCGCACAGCGCACAGCGCACAATGAAGGATTCTAAATATCATTATTAACTAATCCGCAATTCGTGCTTTGTACTTCGTACTTCGTACTTAAATTAATTATTCCACCATTGTGCGCTGTGCATTGTGCGCTGTGCGCTGAAAAAATATTAAGAATGAACAAACTTAAGGCTTACATATCCAAATTCATGTCCTCATTCACGGTTAAAATGAGTGAAAAACCCATTTTAATGACTGTGGTTTTGCTTTTGTTTGCCAACCTTATAATTTTAGCGGTTGCTTCGGTGGTTGCGATTGCGTTGCAGGCGGATTTGTACGCAAATTATTTTACCGCTTTCGCGTCTGCCTTCCGCTGGCTGATTTTGCCTAACTCAATTTCACAGATAGATCAATCAGAACATTTTAGCACCCTTGTGCTTGCCATTGTGGTGGTTGTGTGCGGTATGATTTTATTCACAGGCACAATTATTGCGGTTGTTACCGCTTCACTCAGAGATTATATTGCAAAAATCGGCGGTGCTAAGGGAAAATTAAACTTATCAGATCATATTGTTATTTTAAATTATAACCGTGAGGTTACCACGATTCTTTCGGATTTAATGCACAGCGGCACGGATACCACGGTGCTTATTTTATCGGATAAAACTAAGGAATTTGTGAAGGAAGATTTGGCTTCGGAAACTGCCTCAATGGAAGATCCTGCAAATTGCAAGCTAAGGCTTGTGGTTAGGCAAGGCAACCCGAATAACCTGCAAGATTTAAAAGAAATCGCGCTTGAAAAGGCGCGTGGCATTATCGTGATGAGTGCTGAAAATAATAATTCGGATTTTAGCGCAATTAAACTTGCAATTAAATTATCCTCACTTGATATTCCCAAGACTTGCCCTATCGGAATTGAAACTGATTGCTACGGTTCGGCGAAAACAATCCGCCAATTACAGCAAGAAATTTCGGGGCTTAAGGATAAAAGCATTCAGCCATTTTCAAGCAGAAGAAAACTTGGGCAGTTTCTTGCTTTAACCATTATTAACCCCGATTTTTCGGGCGTGCTGAATGAACTTCTTTCATTTAAAGGTTGCGAATTTTACCCTGCCGAAGGAAAGGACATTGAACACTATCTTGAAAATTACAGCAGGGTTGTGCCTGTGTTTGCTTCGGATAAAACTTATCTTCTTGCCGAAAGCCCTGAGTGCATTACGCAGAAAAGAATTGCGCCGTACAAAACTGACAGGATTTTACCCTTAAGCAAAAAAGCAACTGCACCGAAAGAAATTAAACTTTATCTAATAGGCGAAAATAATAAAATTGAATATATGCTTGAGGCTTTAAAAACTCAAAAAGCAAATGTTAAACTTTATAGCTACGATATAAATAATATTGAAAAATTTGCAAAAGATGTTTCCGAACAAGGGGACGAAAACAGCGTTGCCGTGATTTTAAGTGATGACACCGCCCCGCCCGAAAACCATGATTTAAATGTGTTCTTAACGCTTATTGAACTTGCAAAGCGCAAGAATTATAACGAAAGATTATTTAAGGTGATTGCGGAAATTCTTGAACCCGAAAACCAATCAGGGATTAGCGAATTTCATGTGGAAAACATTATTGATTCCACAAAAATTGTAAGTTTTTTTGCCACAAAGCTAATTAGTGATCCGAGTGCAGGCTTGTTTTATGAGGATATTTTCTCACATACTTCAGATTTTTCGGATTTTTGGATTGATAAAGCCGAAAATTTATTTGATTTAACAGATTTAAAGCCCTTTAACTCTTATGCGGAATTTGTGCGCGCGGTTTATAACGGTTCGGGGAAAACTCTGATACCTATCGGCATTCTTATTAACGGTAAAAATGAATTTTTCTGCGAAGAACTTGACACGCAAAGAAATTTTACAATAACCAACAACGATAAAATTATTTATATGGCACTCAATGAAAAAACTATTTAAAGCACTTTTACTAATATTATTTTACATAATTAACTTTACTTGGGGGATACTGCAAAACCTTTTGGGTTTGGTGTTTTTAATTAAATACAGAAAATGCAGAAAGGAAAGGTATTACAATACTTTGCTAACCTATCATGAGGAAGGTTGGGGCGGAATTTCGCTTGGCATTTTCCTATTTATAGGCGCAAAGCACAATGAGGCATGGCAAACAAAGGCACGCCCGCATGAATTGGGACACACAATTCAATCCTTAATTCTTGGGCCTTTATTCTTAATTATTATCGGCTTGCCCTCTGTGATATGGTGCAACTTTTGCGTGAAGGTTTGGCGCAATCCTGAAAACAATAACGCAAAGTATGACGACTTTTATCCCGAAAGAAACGCTAACTGGATAGGCGAAAAAATTACGGGGATTCCGCTTGCGCGGGGAAATGATAGATAGATCATTGAGGGCATAGGGCATAGGGTTTAGGGCATAGGGGTGGAATTAGTTTTTTCAGCGCACAGCGCACAATGGTGGAATCTAAATCTCATTATGGAATTTTGAACATATGGATAAAGCAAAGGTAAGCAGGTTTTTAAAAATGAATAGCTACAGCGCGGGTGATGCGCTGGGCGGTGCTATACCTCAGCTTACCTCGCTTTACTATTTATCCTTTTTACTGCTTGTGGTGGAAATGAACCCTTTTCTTGCAGGGCTTGTGGTGGCAATAGGCAGGATTTGGGACGGAATTACTGATCCCGTAATGGGTGTGATTGTGGATAGAACGCGCACGCGCTTTGGCAGTTGCCGTCCTTTCTTTCTTTTGGCTACCGTCCCTATTTTCGCAGGAAATGTGCTTTTATGGAGTGCGTTCGGGATACAGGGGCAGGCTTCGCAATTTGCTTACTTCACATTTGCTTATATGTTTTACACCTCTGCGCTTACCATAGGAATTGTGCCTTATGAAGCACTTTTGCCCAAAATTGTGGATAGCTATAAAGAACGCATAAGCTATTCAAGCCTAAGAATGATTTATTCGGGCATTATGTGCGTGCTTGTGGTTTATATTTATGAACTCATGATCCCTGTAAGCGGAACTAACCCCCTTTCACCTGCCTTTCAAGATAAATTTACCGTAATGGGGATAGTGATAGGCGTGATTTTTGCCCTGCCCCTTGTGATTACTTTTTTTGGAACAAAAGAGAAAAACCTGCCCCCTCTTGATTTGAATAAGAAAAGTTTTAAAGAAACGCTTAAGGAAATCTTAGTTAGCTACAAGCAGGTGCTTTCAAGCAAAACTTTTAGGAAATATTTTTATTTAACACTGCTTGCCGTGTTTATATCCGCTTCGGTGCTTGCCACGCTTGCGATATTCGTTTATGTTCTTTACGGAAACATTGAAAATTTTGTGCTTACATTTACATTGCTTTTTGTGGTGATTAACTTAAAAGGCGCGGTGGAAATTGCATTTTTTGTGCCGAATGTGATAATGATGAAAAAGAAAAGCAAGCATATGCCATATCTTGTGGATTTACCGCTTTTGGCAGTGGCTTGCGTGATTGTGCTGTTCGTTTCACCCACCACCCCTATTTGGCTTTTCCTTTTGGCAATGTGCTTTTTGGGTGCGGGGTTTTCTTGCCTTGGCTTTGTGCCGATGTCCTTACTGCCCGATCTTACAGATGTGTACGAATTGATGTACGGCAAGCGCGCGGAAGGAATTAACGCAGGGTTAAACACGCTTGGCAAAAAACTTGTGAGTGGCATAACGGTTGCCCTGTTCGGCTTTATTCTTGGCGCGTTCGGGCTTAACAGCGGTGATTTAACTTATGACGGCGGTGAGGTTTCAAGCGGGACACTTACCGCTTTAAAAATTATGTTCTGCGCCCTGCCGATTGTTGCTTCCGTAATTATGGTGGCAATAAGCCGAACTTATCGCCTTGACGAAAAACGGCACAATATGATTAAAGCCCTAATCCTCAAAATGAACGAAACAGGCGAAAGCGAAGCCACCGCAGAAGAAATTTTAGAAGTTGAAAAGATTACCGGGAAGAAGTGGGAAGAGATGTGGATTGGTGAAAAATAATTGAAAATTATTTTTCAATTCAGAATTAAGAATTCAGAATTAAGAATTGTGGATTAATCCGTAACTGCCCCGAAGTGGGCAGGATATGCATAACCGTGGGTGCAACCCACGGCACAAGCGACAAGGGCGAAACAGCCACCCCAAACAAAACCCCGCCCCTACCTGCCTTTGGCAGGAAGGGGCGGGGTATATTTATATACGCTCACTCTCTCATGCCCCGCGCTACGCTAACGCTTGCACAGGGTTATGCACATTGCGCCCCTCTGGGGCTTTAGCGGACTAATTAATAATGAGATTTAGATTCCATAATTCGTACTTCGTACCTTGTACTTCGTACTTCTCAATAATGATATTTAGATTCCGCCATTCTGAATTCTGAATTCTGAATTCTTAATTAATTCTCAAATCCCCCACACCCAATCCATTAGCATTTGTATGAATTAAATATGTGTATCCAAACGGCGTAACGAAGTTTGTGTCGTTTTCTATTTCTTCTGTGTGTATTGAATTGTTTTGCCCGAAAATCCAACCTGAGGGGACGCTTGTGGTGGGGAATTTTCCGCTTACGCTAAGCGGTGTGCCGTTAAACGAAACGAATACTTCTGAATAAGCAGGCGCAACGCTAAAGCCTGCAATATCACCGAATACCGCTAACCTTGAGATTGAAACGCTTATGGTTTGTTCGCTACCGTTAAATAGATTTACATTTGTGGCTAAAGGTTGCAAGCGGAACTCTGTACCGTTATACACGAAAGCAAAGTAAAGGGTTCGTAAGTCATGATCATAAATAAGTGAGAGGCTTCGTGCAGTTGGGCTTTCGACATTCTTTTCGGTTGAGGCAATAACGAACCTAAGGTTTGAACCGCTATTTTCTTCCGCGGTAAAGGTTAAAGACGCTTGGGTTACGGCGCGCAGTGCCATTTCACCGAATGAGTTTGCCACTGCAAATTTTTGGTTTTGTGGAACAATGAATCCCGCTTCGCTTACGCGCTGAACATAATTTCCGCCAAGTGTGAAATCGTAATTAAATCTGTGGTGTTCGGTGTTAAACAACGCGCGCGACAAGTTCAAAATCATATTGGACGCCGAAATTCCTGCTGTGCGCCCTATTTTATTAAGGCAAAGATCAAAGAAATCACTTGCGGTAAAGGCTTCGGCATAACCCGTGGGGACGACATAGCCCGTAAATTCAAAGCGTGAATCAAATATATAAGAATATAAAAGCACGCCGTTTTCATAAAGCTCAAACACCACTCTTGCGCCCGAATTTTCCCTGCTAAAGGCGTCATAATATAAATCAGCCGTGTAAATTGCACCGCTGTTCCAATCAATAGAGGGCAAATCAAAGTAAGCGGTTTTTCTATTTACGCTTAAATATATTGTGGCTTCGTAATTATCTATTGCCTCATTGTAAACCAAAGCAAGCACCGAATTATAGTAGCTTTCAAGCCCCACAGGGATTTGCCAAATTTTACCGATATAAGCGTTGTTCGTGAGTTGCGCTTCGTTTGTGCCGAACTTGGCATAGAACACTGATTCGGAATCCGAATCAGGCGCGGTATTATTAACAGAGAAGGAAAGGGAAACACTGCTGTAAGTGCCTGAACTGCTTGGCGTAATCCCAATATTTCTTATCTGGTTAGGCGCGGGGATTTCCACAGGGTTGTGTTCGGTAATTACTTCCCCTGCAAGAATGGTGGCTGATTTATAAGAGTGGGTTACGATAAGCGTAAGCACATAGTGCGAAATCAAGTTGCCGTTAAGATAAACCCTTAATTCCGCAGTGTGAACACCAAGAGAGGGATTAACCATAGTGTCTGCAAAGGGATTGGCGTAAGTTAATAAAGCAATCGGATTATTATTAAATAGGTAAGACAGCGTATAGCCCTCTGCTTTGGGGGTTTTAATGTTAAAGAGATTTTCAAGCGGAAGATACACACTATCAAAGCCTTCGGCAACATAAACGAACGATTGAGAACCGTGAGGTAGCACAAGCGTGCCATAGTCGTCCTTATATCCTTGGCGCATTGTGTTAAAGTGGCGAACCCACACTCTAAGCCCCGAAATATCAAAAGCAGTTTCAGAATTATCGGTGGCGGTGTACGCGTCAAACGGAACGGATACAAGCAGGCTTTCGTCATTGATCACAATTAAGATTGTGTTAGTGAATTTGTTATAATAAATCTTTATTGTGTGCGTGAAGCCGTTAAATAGGTTAATACCGCTTAAGTTAATGGGAATAAATGTGGGAACACTATCCTTAATTGCCACGATATTCGCGCCTATTCCGCCGATAACAAGCATAAGCGAATCCGCATTCATGCTTCCGTTAATTAAAAGCGTGAATGAGAAATTGTGAACGGAATTAGGAATGAATTTGAACGCGGAATCAATAACATCGTAATTTCCTGTGCCTGCGGTTACCGAAACGAACTGCGCATAGGTATCCTCAGGGACATTTATTTCTTTTCCGTACACAAGGCTTTCCGAACCGCTACCAAGAACAAAGTCATGCGTGAAATGCTGTGAACTTTGAGAGAACACACGCAATATGAAATCATACTGATCCGAAAGGTTTGTAAGGGTTCGCCTCAGGTTAAACAAATCGCCCACGGTTTGCAGGGCAAAACCAGCTGTGTAAAAGTCGTTTAGTTCAATAAAGGTGCCATTTTCCCATTCTGAACCGATAGGCATTTTATCAAAGCGCGGAATATTCAGTATGTTTAGCGCAAACTGATCTTGAAACCAAAGCACAACGCTTTCGTTGCTGTCGTTTGCCATATTGCTCGGCAAACCGCCGTCCATTCGTATTTCGCTTGCGGTGATTGAACGCCTGTAAATAAGCCCGCTTTCGGTTAAGAACTCAACCACGATTTTGCCAAAATCAACCGAACCGCCCTCACCTCTTAATAAGATAAACTCTTGCTCTGCGTGTGCCATTTCGGTGATTTGTGAGTACACATTTGCTTTTACGGGTTTGGTTTCTTTAACTGTGTAATTAGTGTGCGCGCAGTTATTTGTTCCGCATGGGATTTCCCTCTTGCAGGCAAGTGAGAAACCGCCAAGCGAAAGGTTAACCTTGCCAAGCGCGGTGGGCGAATCTATAGTGTGGGTGGGGGTAAATTCGCGCCCAAGAATATGGTGCGCACCGCCCTGCCCTGATTCGGTTCTAAAAATATTAAAATACTGTTCACCGTACGGAAGCAGAGTGGAAGCACCTGAATCGCGAAGCCAAGTAAATATAAAATCACGGTGCCAATAGTAACCGCTGTGAACCTCGTAAAAATCAATAGGTACTATATCTGTTTCGCCTGTTTCGGGGTCTTCAACCTCTTCATATCTGATTTCGTTGCTAACCATGTACGGCGTTATAGCCCATGTACTTGTGTTTGAGGAAGTTAGCCTTATATTTAACTCTTTATCAAGTTCAACCGATAGTTCAGCACGCGTAACCGTGAAAGGCGTACTTATAACATTAAATTCATAGTTTTCATGAGTTGCGAAATCATTTTCGCCAAATGTAAACCTGCCTGCGCCCAAATCAAACTCTAAACCTGTGTCAAACACATTCTTTTTAAAATTGATAAGGGGGTTAAGGCTGTTTAGCTTGCTGTTATCAGCGTTATCATTATTCCTGTAACCGTTTGTGCCTATGAAAAGCGCAAATTCGGTGCTTTTTACAGGCATGATTCCGTTAGTTTCCGCGAACATTCCGTACGCAAACTCAATATGCTTAATTCCGCCTGCCGTTCTGATTTCAATATCAAGCCTTGCGCGCACAATTTCAAAATCGTATTCGCCCTCAAACACAAAGATATAATCCGTGATTCCGTAATCGGAAGCAATGGGGGTATTAAAGCCCACAGAGTGTATTCCGCTGTTAACGCCTGTTCTTACATTGCCACCGCCACCTTCGTCTTCGCTATTCCAAAACGCCACAAATTCATTTATAGGCACGCTGTTAAGAAGTGCCAAAAACCCTAAGTTTTCAGCGTCATTATATCTAAAGCCCTTATATGTAATGCTGAAGTTAAGATCGCCATACTCACGGGACAAAAGGTTGCTAAAGCCTGCGTCTATCTCAAGCACGGCAGGTTTAACCACAAGCGTGCCTTCAAGAACCATAATCTCATAATTATTTGCTAAGAAACCTGTGGCGGTAAGCGTGTACTGCCCTGCACGCGGTTGTGCAGACACGGTATCCATATTAAGAATGATATTCTCGCCCTGCCACAAAATATATCTTGCGCCTGCGCCCATTATAACGCTTTGCCAAATATCGCCTGCAAGAATACCGCCCTCAACCGTTCCGCCGTTCACGACATAACTTGGCAAATAAGTCCAACGGTTCATAAGCAACATATATTCAAGATCTGTGCCGTACGAAATAAGCGGATTATCTTCACCCAAACCGCTTCCGATATTTTGAGTAAGCTGAATGTATGCTACCTTTCTTGTGATATGAAGCCTGCCGGGGCTTGTGATAAAGATATCCAAATTATGCTTATCTTTATTGGCAAAAGAGGACATATCAATTCCGTAGCCACCTTGAATAACGCGCAATTTGCCTGCGTCTGTTTTGTCATTCAGCGTGTACGCCGAGGGGGATAGCACAGGTTTGCCCACTATCTCACTGTCAAAAGCGTTTGTTACCACGCCGTTAACCATAACGCGGTAAGTAAAGCCAAGATCTTGAAACCTGTCTTCGTCTTCGCCGTCTTTCCAATCCACAGTGCCGTATTCCATGTAAAGATTATCCACATAAATATCTACTCTTAATGCGGTAATCGTTACCACATTGTTGCTTTGAAGATTATAAATGCGGTTAGGATCTCTTGAACCGCGCAACACCACATTATATGTTCCTGCGTCTTTAAGGGAAGAATCAGCACCGCCGTCCCTTGGGGTTACGATAAACGCAATATAATTAAGTTCTTTAAGAATAAGGGCATTAAGTGAGGACATAAGCCCGTTAAGTACAGTAATCAACGCGGTAGCTTGGGCTAAAGAGGTACTGCCTTCGCTAAAATCGGTGGCGGTGTTTAGCACATGAAGAAGTTCGGTAAGCCTGCCGAAAAGTGTGTTCGTTCCTGCCCCTGCTATCAGGCTGATAATTTCATTATAATTTGAATTATCTGTGCCGTTATCATTCTTCTTTAAATGTTCTATTCCGCCCTCTGAAATTATCTTATCATAAAGCCTTGTTAATTCTGACTGCGCGGTATTTGCGCGATCTATCACAAGCGAAAGGGGTGAAGGCACAATCACGCGGTTAAACGCGCCCCTTGAATCGTTAAGAAGCCCCATGAGTTCCGTGAGGAAAGAATCCATTATATCAAATTCGGATTCTAAGCGGTAATTCCTTATTCTTGGGGGTGTGCCTGCCGTTTGGGGCAATGCAAGGGTGGAAAGTTCAAACAGCCAAGGCATACCGCTATAGGGGCGGACATGCTGTTCTATACGCACATTAACAGTGGCTTTTGTGATTTCAAATTGATAGAAATCAGCAAGCAACCTAACGGTGTGGTTTAAATTTTGCGTGGAAACGCTGATTGCGTACCGCCCTGCATCGCCGAGGACTTGCCCGTCTGTGGGGGTGAACACAAAATCAATCATATCAGAGGTGAATCCGCTATCTGAACCGATTTGCAGGTTTCTTATTGCGGGGGGTTGCCCGTTATACGGTTGAATTAAAGAACCCGCGGGAATATCAATCAGAACAAGGCGCGGAAGGATTTTAACATAATATTCCTTATCAAGCTGAATGAGGTAATTTGTGTTAAAGTGTTGGAAGGTGTACACAAGGTAGCTATCAATTTCGCCGTTGAGGTATTTAACATCTGAGGGTTGCCAATCGTCCCTGCCTTCGGTAAGCCTTACCGCCACATTGAAGCTAATATCCCAAGGTGTGCCGTTAGTTTCGTACACCCCGAAGTCCCCTGCGTTTCTTTCCATGCGGATATTTTGAGAACTGTACACCGTGGTGAAAACTGCTGTGTTTCCATTATCCGATTCAAGGGTTAAAAGCAAACTTTCGTAAAGCCTTACTTCAAGAACTTTTTGAAGAATTTCAAAGCTAACTTCCACCGTTCTTAAATCCACGAAAACACCTTGGGAAATTTCGTAATCTTCAAGAGTATAGTTATTTGCACCGCCACCTGTGATAGATAGAATTCTCACGCTGTAACCGCCTGCGTTAAGCACCGTGGAAGCACCCACAAGCTGAAGCACCACACTCACAGAATCGCTACCGATTTCCTGCCCGAATTCGTTATAAACCAAGCGAACCACGGCGGGGTTTATTCTTGCGGAATAACCAAACGCATTGCCACTGTACTCTTCGCCGTCAGGCAGTTCAAAGATAATATCGTTAAATGAAATAGGCGCGCCAAGAATTTCAAAGCTATGCGCCATGCCGTCTGCGGAACTAACATTGTAATTGCGATCCAAATTCGTGATAACCACAGGATAATTTCCCCGCCCTCTTAATGGGTTATCAAGCGAAACTCTAACCACGCTGTCCCTGTTGAAACCTTGGGGCGCAAACGGAACTTCGCTTAAAGGATTATCCACAAGCATAAAGCCTTTAACTTCGGCGACTTTACCGTCATAAACCTTTTCAAGATCACTTGGGGCAAATTTCACATAAAGCTGTTTCACAATTATTTGGAATATACCCCTGTCACCGTCATTTAAAACAGAGAAGCTGTAATTGGTGTTTTTACTTATAATATCGTCTATATCAATATAATAATCACCCATTTCTTCGCCTGCGGTGCGCTTTAGAATCCCGATAAGTTCGGTTAGGTGTCCGTTAAATACGGCAGTGAAACCGCCGATAGGATCATTGTCCCCGAATTCTTTGAAAGCATTATGGATAAGCACGCTTACTTCTTTTTGCAAAATTGTGAGGTTTGCGCTTGCGTAGTGGATTATGTAATTATTATAAGCATTCCAAACGCCTTCCGCATTTACCTCTGTGAACTCAGCGGAAATTTGGTAAACACCTGCGTCTGAAAGCGTTTCGGCTAAGCAGGTAAAGTTTAATCTGCCAAGCGCGCCCACGGTTAAGCCAACCATGTTTTCAAACGGATAAGCGAATGCATACGAACCACCGCCGTTAGGCGCGCCGTCTATAAACCTGTTATATGTAACGCTGAATGAGGGGTTTTCTTCACCGAAAATCTTGCTTGCGCCTGACACGGTAACATAGAGATTTCTTGGCACGACTTCAACCGTGAAGCCCTTATCAAGAATCACATTGTAGTTTATATCCATTAAGCCAAGAGTTCCGCGCAAAATGTCATAAAGCCCCACATTATGAACCCACATATTCGCCCCCGGCACAAGAACCATGCCTTCGGTTTCGGTTCCGTCATCTAAAATCCGCCCGAATGTCAGGCTTCCGTTAGGGTTCAAAAATTCGTCTGCAAACAGCCCTGTGTTGGGGATATTATTGCCCTGCCCGTCCTTAACTGCTGAGGCTTGCCACGGTATTGAAACGCCCTGCACAGGCCCGTACTCAATCACGATATTTTCAGGGGTAACGAAAACATCTCTTGTAAAGATTTCCATTAAACAGCCGTCTTCGTAAATTATATTGTAATTATTGCTGATTGCCGAAGACAGCCTTAATTCATAAATGCCTGCATTGGTTGTGTTAGATAAATTGTGGTTTACCAAATTCCTCAAGGCAACCAAATTAAAGAGGCTAACTGAATATTCCGAACCGCTAATCATGAAGTAAAGCGCGTAACCGCCCGAAGTTTGTTCTGCAAACTGAACGGAATTAAAACTTTCGTTGAACGCAAAGGGCTTCGCGTTTTCGTCCTTTGTGCCTGAGGGCGAAGAACCCACCGCATAAAGATAAAGTTTTGGCATATCTTGCCCGTAAATTTTAGAACTGTCCTCAAGCCCGATATATATATTGCGCGGTTTGATTTCAAGGCGTTTTGAATTTATGCTTGTGGTTTTAAACGAATTGTGAACCAAATCAATGCCACCTGTGGGCGCACCAAAGCCGTCTATTCCGCCTATCAGCGAATTGTACGAAACAATTATGTAATATAGCCCTGCTTCGGTGGGAATTTGCAAGAATTGCCCGTGCATTGAGGGGGTGCTTTCGTAAAGGTTATAAAGCGCATGGGGGACATATTCCACAGTGAACCGCCAATCCGCAAATGCGTTAGCTGTGCTTTGATCGTACGAAGTGAAACCGCTAACCCCGATTTTGGGCATTCTATCCTGCATATCCTGCCCGATTTCGCCGTAAATAAATTCATACACAGGTGAGGAATCTTCATAATCGGGTGAAGCGTTTCTTCTATCACGCATGATAATATCGTAATGCGTTTCGTACCGCCTGCCTTCATTCCAATAAATGAATATCCTTTGGGAAACAGGGGGTGCGCCTGTGTCCAGTTCGCTATTATTAAACCTTTCAATATTTATATAAAAATCGCTGTTAGAATTTGAGTTTGTGCCTATGGACGCATTGAAGAAGTCGGCAACGCGGATTGTTCCGTTATTATAATAAAGGGTTATTGAACCAAGTTCGCCGTTATCGTCCCTTATTGAGAAAGCCTCATGTTCCACATACATATATTTGGGCATATTGCGGATAGCGATATTTATAAGCTGTTTTTCGGCAATATTCAGCACAACCGTATCCCAAGCTACCAAACCGTCTAATTCGTAGCGGATATCAAGGCGGATATTATTGCCTGTTATTCCGCTGTCCTTATCGTAGCCGAAAGGATTATTGGCTGAACGCTGAATATGTTCGCGCATTAAAGGCACATTATATTCATCGCCGTTATTGAACACGATTCTTAGCCTTGCCGTTAAAAGATTAAGATCCATGCCCTCAATAACATTAAATACCGCCTGTGTGGAATGCACGGAATGAAGCTGGCGGGGCGTAACATTAACTTCAATAGGAAGCCAGCAATCACCGCTTAAATCTTGATAATAGAGTTGCGGATTCTGTGTGCCTGTGTTTGCCTTATTGTATCCCACCACTCTGAGGCTTGTGCCGTCCCCTGCAAGTTCGCCGAGAGGAACGGTTGTCCGCGTGGTATTGTCGCTATAAGTTATGATTACATCAAGCGTCCAAAGATTTAAGCCGTTTGCTGTGGGATAGGCAATAAGCTGTCCTAAAACGGTGCTAAAAAGCACAAAATCAATGTTTTGAATGAGTTCTATGCGCGGTGTTCCGCTTGCCCATTCCAATCTGATAGGCACAAGAGAGGCTATTTCCACGGTAAACGAACCGGTGAAAAACAAGCTATCCCCTGCGGAATAACGCACGGTGATAAGGTTTTCTTTGGTTACGGTGCGTGAATCAAATCCTGTGATTTCAATATTAGGATTATCATGAAAAAGTGCGCCTGTGCGCGTACCGCTTGCGTTAAGCAAAAACACTTCAAGCCCTGCCCAATTAGGGGAATCGTTAAGCACATATTTAGTTTTATGGGGCGCGTACACCTCAATGCCGATTACAGGGTTAGCAATAACCGTGATTTGCGCTTCGTAATAATTATTGGGGTAAGTGTTATGATCCAAGGTTGCGCCTGCGTATCTCACTCTTATTGCATAGTTGATATTGGGCGAAGTGTGCTGAGAGGGGTTATACCCTTCCACAATTATATTGGGATCAGATAGCGGAACGGTAAGCGAAGTGCGGTTTTCAAAGCGCAAAGTTAGCCCGCTTGCAAGAAGTTCCGTGCCAAGCCCGCCTGCCAAATCAAGCACCGAACCCGAATAAATTCTGCCAAGGCTTCCATTGGGAAGTTCAATATGCGTGATAAAATTGCGGACGGTAACGCTAAATTCAAGGTAGCCCACATTGATATCTTGAAGCCCTGTGTGCGCGATTTTCACCGTGCGTTGTTCGGAATAGATTCCGCTTGCAAAAGGCTTCGTAAAGAACCAAGTTGAAAAGTCATTCGTCCACGCTTCGCCGTTTGTGCTAAAAATCCAAGATTGAGAATCTAACGAATAAAACTCTTCCGCTTCTTGCCCGTTGTCCCCGCCGAAGAAAACTCTAATCTCAATTCCGCTTGGATTAAAGAGATAATTATGCAAATTATCGGGATCGCTTGGGTTATATAAGAGGAAATTTTTGCTTATAGGTTCATTGATAAATTCCATTCCAAGCACGCGCTTTACAACCCTTGCAGGAACAGAAGCATTATGAGAATAAATTTGGTATTCGGCTATGTTTATAACGATAGGAATATCGGTAAGCACTAAATTGGAATTATCAAAACTTCCCACCATAGCAGGTGTAAGCGGGAAAAGCACTTCTTTGCCGTTATTTAAAAACGCTTTAATGAAGAAGCCGTTTGTGTTAATGCTTTCGTAGCGGAAAATCCTTATCGGTTCGCTTGCACTGCCGTTTGCGTCCGAAAGCAAAATTGAAGTTACTGCCACAGGAAGAACATCCAGTTCGTATTCAATGGTTAAATCATTGCGGATTCCGTCATGATATCTTATAAAGAAGCGCGCCTTGCCCACAAAATCAAGCACGAATTCAGTTTTGCCCTCATGTTCCGCGCCGAACATTCCTTGGGTAAGGGGCAAAATTCCGCTGTTAGTGCCGTTGCTGTACGATACCCTGAAAGCCCAGCCTTCTGTGGCATGGAAAGGTGTAAACGGTGTGTTAACATAAATGGGCTTATCTTGAAGCGGATTGCCGTTTGAATCCACGCTTCTTGTGCGGAAAATTTCAAGGCTTTCCACATTTTTATCCGTTAAAAATAATTCTAATTTAAAAGTTGTGCTTAAGCGTTTTGTTCCCGAATAAACGCCGATTTCCACTTCTTGGAAGCCCACCTTATCGGGATTAAAACCTTTTACAAAAATATCGTAATTGCCGATTGGGATTTCGCCGTTAACACCGTCTACACAAACGCGTACGGTGCTACCCTGCCCGAATGTGTAAATTGCGCCCTGCCTGCCGTTAGAATAAACAGGTTGAAATCTTAGCCACGAAATATCAAGCGGTGTGCCTACGGATTGTGAGGGCGGTGGTTGCGGTGCTTGAATCAATATGTACTGCGCCACATCTTCTTCCACAACCCTAATGCTGAAAGTATCGTGAAATCCGCCGTAACTCACAATAACAGGGGTGGAAGCATTATTAGGCGGAATCACATTCATATTTGCCGAAAACGAAAGCCCAAGCGCACCACCGTTCATAAAGATAACTTCGGGGATTCCGTTATTATAGTTTAAGGTTATTTCTCCCCCTGCCAAATCAAGTTCTTCGCCTTGATAATAAATTTCTTTGGCGGGAAGTTTGCTTACAATAATGCTTGTGAGAACCTTTTCGGCAACGGTGATTATAAAAGGTTCGCCGTTCGCTTTTTCGTCTACCGTGTGCGTAATGCCGTCATACACAAATGTGGCGGTTATCCTCTGCAAACCGTGCTTGGTTCTATCGTACCCCGAAACCATTTCGGCGGTTAAAGGGATTTTTAAATCGTAATGCCCTTCTGGGATTTCGCTAAAGTCGCCGTCCTCATTGCCAAAAAGGACATACACAAAAAGCCCGTCCTCTAAAAACAACTGCCCTTGAATATAGTTATCCTTAAAGCCCTCACCGCCAAGCCACGCTTTGCCCACCTTATTGGGCGCAACATTCACGAAAACAAAGCAGTTCTTGCCCTCATAAGAAATTGTGATAACTTGCGCTGTTTCCGTGTACCAAGGATCAAAGGAAGAATGCATATAAGGCGTAACATCCTTTAAATGCGTGGAACCGTCTGATCGTTTAACGCGGATTTGCGCACCGTTTAAATCAAATTCTTCGCCTTGAAGATATCTTAATTTGGGGGAAGTGTAAATTTCAATACCCGTTACGGTAACTTCTTGAGCGCAAGAAACAAGCGCGATAACCGCAAAAAGTGCAATTAAAATTAAAATTAATATAAGCGCGCGTTTCTTCACCTATACATTATATCATATATATTTAAATATAACTATGAAAATTCGGTGAATTTTATCAGCGCACAGCGCACAACGCACAACGCGCAATGATTGATTCTAAATATCATTATTAGTTAAATAATCCATAATTCGTACTTTGTACTTCGTACTTCGTACCTAAACTAAATAATTCCTTCACTGTGCGCTGTGCGCTGTGCATTGTGCGCTGAATAATGCTTAAGCATTACTTGCCTTTCTTGCATTCACCTCTTCCACCGCTTCCCTCTGCTTTTGTTCGGTAAATTTGTAAAAGAACAGCGGAACAGCGGATAATGCCATGGAAATTGCGGGAATCAGCACTGAAATCAGCCATAAAGTGTTAATTGCCTGCGTGGTTACGGTTTCGCGGTTAGTTGCCACAATTCCTGCCCAAGCAAGCCCGAAGCAGGTTACCGCCGCATTAACCGCCATGCTTACTTTGTTAATAAATGTTTGCATTGCAAAGCAAATGCCCTCACCGCGTTCCCCTGTTTTGAGTTCTAAATAATCAATGCTGTCTGCAATCATAGCATAGCTAAGCACATTCCAAAAGCCCATGGGTATTGCCACGAAAATCAAGCCTGTGAGTGCCACAAATAGCTTCCAAGGTGCGTCCCAGCCTATAAAAAACATTATAAACAGCACCGCACCGCCAAAAAGGTGCGAAGCTATGTAAGTTGCCTTTTTGCCGAATTTGCGCGTACACCAAGGTGTTAGCACAGAGGCAAGCAAGCCCCCCGGGACGGCTGTAAAGGTGATAAGCGTGAAAAGCGCAGGCCCACTCATGCCCATAAAGCTGGTGGTTCTTAATGCGTAATCGCAAAAGAAAATCGCGCTGGACATATAAAGCATTTTAGCAGAACCCAAAACCCCCACGGCAACCACAAGAAGAAGCGGTTTGTTTTTAAGCACAAGCCCAAGGTTGTGCCTTAAACTTTTGGGCTTTTCAGCACTGTAAAAGCGTTCTTTTGTGTTCTTAAATCCAATCCAAAATGTGGGTATTGCAAGCACGCAAATCACAAGTGCTATCCAAATATAGCCCGAACGCACGGCTTCCGCCGCCGAAGCCTCAAGCCCCACTATTATTTCACCCGAAGAATCGGTAAAATCCCTTGTAAGCCATGAAGTTAATTGAGGCACAACAAGCGCGATAATGCCACCGCCTACCGTGCAAAATATCCTTGCCACCATAAGCATATTACCGCGTTTATGCGTATCCGAAGTCATGCTTGAAGCTAAACCCCAATAAGGAACATCCACGATTGTGTAAAAAACACTCCAAATAACATAGATTCCTGTAGCCGTGGCTACAGTTCCTACCTCACCAATGGTTTTTATGTCAAGAGGCAAGAATAACAAAACGGTAAACAAAGCTATCGGAATAGGCGCAACCAAAAGGTACGGACGGCACTTGCCCCACTTGCTTCTCGTCCTATCCACAATGCTTCCCATGATAGGATCGGTAAACGCGTCAAACAGTCGACAAAAAAGCATCATTAGCCCCACGGTGTACGCGCTGATAAGCAACCCGTTTATGAAAAAATAGGTTAAATACGCGCCCCCCACAAAGCCCACAATAAGGTTCTGCCCAAAGCCTGCTATGCTGTAGCTAAATGCTTCCTTGGGCTTAAGTTCGTCATCCTGCTTAAGCCCGAATAATCCGTAAGATATTTTATTTAAAAATGCTTTCATGTTGTCCGCCAATATGTTTTCAATTCAGAATTCAGAATTCAGAATTATGGATTTACTAATAATGAGATTTAGAATCCTTCCCTGAATCCTGCAACCTGCAACCTGCAACCTTTAGTGCAAAGCACTAATTGTTCTTCCTTTCCGCAAATAAAGCAAAAACATCTCTCACGGATATTTCGCTTTTTCCTGAAAAGTACATTATTTCTTTCTTTATGTATTCCGCGCTTGCATCTTCCATAACTTTGCAGGCTTTAAATGCGTCTGCAATGTTTGCGCCGAACACAACCGTTCCGTGAGAACTTAAAAAGCAACCGTTTCTATCGGTAAGCGCGCGCAAAGCGTTTCGGTTTTGCTTTTTTGTGCCTTGGATAGCGTAATCCGCCACGCGGGAAGCACCGCCCAAATATTTGCGCACATCGTCACTAACAAAAGGTAAATTCCTGCCCGAAGCCGCAAGCACGCTTGCATTTGGCGAATGAGTGTGAATAATCGCATTTGCCTCAGGCCTTGCCCTATAAATTGACGCGTGCAAACCGCATTCAGAGGACGGCTTTGCCGAAAGGCGGTAAGTTAGGTGATAATAATTAACAATAACTATATTTTGGGGCAAAAGTTCGGTAAAAACCGAACCAAGAGGCGTAATAAGCATATGCTTTTCGTCCAGCCTTACGGAAATGTTTCCAAGCCTGCCAAAAACCAGCCCCCCGCCTTGAAGCTTTAAGCCGTAATCAACCATACTTTTTCTTAGTTGTTCTTCTCTTGTTTCCATATTATTTTTTTCAGCGCACAGCGCACAATGGCGGTTTTATAATTCAGAATTCAGAATTATGAATGCAGAATTATGGATTTATTTATAATGAGATTTAGATTCCAACCCTGCATCCTGCATCCTGCAACCTGCCCCCTCAATAATGATATTTAGTTTCCTTCATGTTTCTCGTTTCTCGTTTCTCGTTTTATTTTGTTATATTCGTAGTGCGCATCCGCTTTTAAGAACTTCGCCATTCCTTTTAAATCCCTCTTATCCCAAATCTCTTTTGGCGCAAAGGTTACCAAATCGCCTTTTAAAACTGATAAGTGGTAAGGCAATCTTTTTAGGAATGATTTATAATCCTTTTGTTTGGGGCAAGTCCACCCTGTTTCGGCAAGCGCGAAAAGGCGGGGGAAAAGCTGAAAGTTAAGCCTGTCTTCGTCTTTTACCCACTCAGTCCATAACGCGCCTGTGATTCCTAAAATACCGCCTTCGTCATTTGTTAGGTTAATATCCTCTACTTTAAAATTATAAGTGCGGTTTAACCCCACATAAGCGTGGGGCATATCAAAATAAAACGAACTGTGCTTGGATACGATAATTTTTCTGCCTGCGTTAAGCGCGGTTTCTGCGTGTTTATCCCTAAGAGGCGTCCAATACTGCGCAACAATATCTTTTAAAATGCCACCGCACTTTAAAACTTCGTTCCAACAAATCATTCTCTTGCCGTTTTTCTTTAAATGCGTGGCAACGCGGTTATTAAAAAATCCGTGAAGCCCGAGTTCGCCGTCAAGCCCGTGCGCTTTAATGGTTTCTTGACAATGCGGGCAATTTTTCCAATTCCTTTTAAAAACCTCATCACCGCCGATATGGAAATAAGGGGCGGGGAAAAGTTTAACAAGTTCGTCTATCACGGCGTAAGTAAATTCATAAATCTTTTCACTGCCGAGGCAGGCAACGCCGTTTAAATTTCCCTCAAGATAGCTAAGCGGAATTTCGCTAAAGCCTTTGCCGTCACAAGAAAGTTCGGGATAAGCCGTGAGTGCGGAAGCAAAATGCCCCGGCATATCAATTTCGGGGATAACCATAATGTTTAAATCCTTTGCGTAAGCCACGATTTCGGTAATATCTTTTTGGGTGTAAAAACCTGCACGCGGAATATCGTCCTTTGCGTTAGGCTTTCCCCATGCAAGCCATTGCGAACCGCTTCTTTCTGCACCTGCCTTGGTGAGTTCGGGATATTTTTTGATTTCAACACGCCAACCTTGGTTATCCGTTAAGTGCCAATGAAAGGTGTTCAGCTTGTAATCCGCCATGCGGTTTAGTAGCCTTTTAACTTCGTCTTTAGTGAAGAAATGGCGCGAAACATCAAGCAGTAAACCCCTCATTTCATAAAAAGGTTTATCGTGGATAAACACCGCAGGGGCAGAAAGGTAGCTTGCGCTTTTAATCAGCCCCATGGAAAAAAGTTGCTTAAGCGTGGAAACGGCGTTAACCGCGCCCCCCTGTCCGCTAACCCAAACCGTGGCGGATTCTGAGGTGATTTCAATTTTATATTCCTCTTCCTTTAAATCTTCCGCTATTAAAAATTTAAGCTGTGCTTCGCTTTCCTTGGCAGTCGCAATTTGAAACCCAAGGATTTTTGCCACTTCGTCATAAAATAGCTTTGAAATAGTTGGTAGGATTTTTTTGTCACAAAATGCTTTAACGGTGCTGTTTATAAAAAACGCGCCGTACCCCTCTTTTAATATTAACGGTTTTGGAATTAAATCAATCATACTAATCAAACCTTGAATTCACCTTTTGTTTTTTACCGCTTTCTATAGCTTTTTTATTGCGAAGCGCAAAGCCCACCGCCACAAGAACCGCAATAACCGCAATTCCGCCACCGCTTACCGCAAGCGCGATAATAAGTGTGGTGCTAATTGGTTCTTGGGCGTCAAGCGCAACGATTGCGAAGAAATCTGCATCGGTGTAATTAAAGCTGATAACCTCGCCGTCTGTCCGCGTTTGGGTTGCACGGGAAATCTTGCCGTCCTTAACGGTAACCACATTCACCGAAAGCCCTCTGATATTTTGCGGAATCACGAATTCTGCCCTACCGCCCTCAGGCTTGGTTGCGCCTGAAAAATCAACCTTGTAAAGCACCTCTATGCGCGTGCCGATAAGCCCTAAAATATTTCTTTCGTTAGCGAAATCCGCCCTCACTTTATCAAGTGCTTCACCGCCCACGCTATTCACGCTTACAGCAGTATTTCCTGCAAATCCGCTATCATTTTCATATGCAAAGCCTGCATTTCCGCCACCTGTTAGGCGTGATTTTAAAATGTGGTGCGTGCCAGACAAATATTCAATGCTGTAGTTAGGCGCGGTTGCCCCTTGGGGGGTAACGGTGTGAATTCCCGCCATTTGAGGCACGCTTACAATAGAGGGCTTTTGCACTAATACCATAGGCATATTTTCATTTTGCCCTGCGATAAATCCGCTGTATGTAAACACATAATCGGGGGGGGTTGTTACCGTGTCCACATGTTCTAAATCTTCCACACCTATAAAAAGTTTCTTTGGTGTAATGGCAAACGCAAACACCGCATTGCCGTCCACAACCGTGTAACCTAAGTCCGCCACTATTTCATAATTAGGATTATTTATAGAAACTTCATATCGGTAATTCCCGACATCGGAAGCAAGGCTTAAGGGTGCATTTCCGCTTCCGCTAAAGCATCGCATTTGCGCATTAAGCGCGTCTGCGGGCAAATTATTGCTAAAAACATATGTTGCGGTGTGGTGCGAAAGCCCGTTATATTCCCGAACTGCTTCCGCCACAAATTCAACCCTAATTTGCCTTTTAATAATTTCAAGTTCAACCTCACCAAAAGTTAACACAAAATTCCTTTGGCTTGCATTAGGCGTAAACCTAAAACCAAAGTTTAATGAATCGTCCCCGATAGCTAAACTTGGCACATGGCTTGGGTTATCCCATGCAAAAATTCCAGTAACATTCACCCCTGCCGTGCGGGTGGAAATAACGGAAGCAAGGTTTACCCTTGAGAGTTCGTCACCGTATTGGATTCCGATAGGTTCGTCTGAAACCTTAGTAAACTTAACTTCCGCGGGGAATATATGCAGGAAGATTTCATTAAGCGTAACCTTATAATTGGGTAACGGCACTAAATCCTGCGGGCTGATTTGGTAGCGGTAAAAGCCGTAAGGCAGACTTGAATCATTAGTGGAAAATGCGTTTTCACCGCTGATTCTGCTGTTCATAACCGCCACTGGGAAACTTTCGCCGTTCTTACCTTTCACGGTATCCACTAATGAATTTCCGCACGGCAAGCTGTTATTAAACACAAAATTGCCCCAAGAAAGTTCGGGATCGTCTTCACCGAAATCTTTGCGCATATTAGGGTAGGAAGGATCACCGCTTACCATATTGATAATTATTTCATAAGGTAAAATAAAGTACATTGCGCCGTAAATTTCGCTAATACTATAATTGGGATTTTCCGCACGGATAGCTTGAATATCTTTAAACGAAATTTGATAATCGTTCACATTGCCTAAGCCTAAATTAACAAAAAATTCAATGTTGATTGAGTAGTCGGCTTCATTCATTAGGGTGCTTACATTTCCGTTTAAAAGATAAACCTTATATGTAAGGCTTAAGGAAGAATCGCCGTAAACCGCACTCTTTTCGTCTGCACGGATTTCAATTTGAGGCTTTAATATCGTGAGTGTTAAGGGTGAATTAAAGAATGAATAATCAAAATCATATTCGTTTGAAATTGCGTCCTGAACTATAGTAAAAGCATATGTTTGCGCGTTCCAATCAAATTTTGATTTTGCTTCGTAGCTTTCGCCGTTAAGCATAAATTTGGGTGGCAAGAAACCGCTTGGGGTTTCGCCACCGCCAAATATCATGAGGTTTAATATTGAGATTTCTTCGCCGTAATAAAAGCTAAGTTTGCTTGCGTCAAGGCTTAATGATATAAGGGATTTGGATACATTTATAGTTAGTGTGGTTTCGGCTAAGTTATAATTATCACTCTCTGCTTTAACCGCTTTAATAATAACTTCGCCACCGCCTGTGAACAGAACGGAAGAACCGTTTACTATTTCGGCAAAGCCTTTAACAATGCTGAATGTAACCGCACCACCGCTTGCGTCATTAAGCGAAAGAAGATAAGCGGTATCGCCGTAAGCATAGTTAATGCCGTTTTGCGGTTCGCCTATTTCTATGTTAAACGCAGGTTGATTTGCTTTATTAACCGTGATAACCGCGCTTTTGGTGCTGGCGCTTGCCATGTAATTACCGCTTAAACTTGCGTGCGCTTCATATGTTCCTGCGTCCTTAACATATGAAACTGCTTGCCCGCCCTGCTTATATGAAAATGAATTAAGGGTTATTACATTGCCGAAAACATTAGTGTAAGTCGCCACTGCTTGCTTTTCATTGCCGTCATAATCAAACACCGTGTTAATATATTGTAAATCCACAGGGCGGGGGGCAACGATAAGTTCATAGTATCCGCAATCCGCGCATTCGGAAAAAGATAGCTTACATTCGCTACTGCATTTAACGGCAAACACCGCTTCGTAAAAACTGCTTGCCTGCGCCACTACCTCAATCCTATAAGTGCCTGCGTTTACGCAAGGTGTGCTATAATCCCATTCGCTTCCGTTCCAAAATGAAACAACCGCCCTTGGTGAAGGTTCAACCGAACCCACAGGCCCTTTGCCTGTAACATATTCAAAATTTGTAAAGTTTTCAAATGGGCGCACCGCACTGCCGTCCGCAGTAAGCTGAGGATTGCCGAAAGAATCGCTGTTTCCATATGTTCTGAACAGCCTTTCCGCCTGCGCGCCTTCGCTGTAATAAAGTTCTACCACGCGCCTTGTGATAACGCCCTCTTCCCCCAGCACGATTCCGCCACTGTAATTTGTTAAAGCGTAATTATTTGCAGACGCACCCGAAAGCGAAAACCGATACACAAGATTATAGCCTTCCCCCGGATTATTTCTGAGAGGATTAGACGGATCTGTGAAAAGTACATCTGCTTCCACAATCACTTTGGGCGGATTGTTTCCCTCAGCCCTATCCGCCAAAGCAACACCGCCGATTTCGGCTTGAATCACAGGCAAAGGAACACCTGCGTCCTGCGAGAGGCTATCCCACTGCTTGGTTTTTGCGCCGGCTAATGCGGAAGTGGGAATTGTGAGTTCTGCCTTTTCAATTTCAAACGGCAAAACTTGCCTGCCACATACCACCAAATCCACACCGTTCAGCCTGCTTCGTACGGCAACGAAAAGTGAATATTCCCCCGCGTTAACAGGCGCAACGGAAGTTCCGCCGAAATCGGTTGCCGAAAAAATAAAGCCTTCGGGTTTTGGCAAAGTATCCTCATCGTACGCATAAGGCAAAGCATCGTAAACCTTGGCAGGCGCAACCGCAGGAACGCCCATTTCTGCCACGGTATAAATAACCCCCGTGAGATCATTGTGCATATTAAATTGAATGCTTAAGCGCACATGATCCAGCCCTGCCGTGCTACTTGGCGTAACCGAAAGGTTTAAAAGTTCTCTTCCTGCCGCACCGCCCACAAAAGTAAGGTACCGCCCGTAATAAATCCTTGCCGTGATAGTTACGGTTTGATTCTCATAGAATGAGGCTTCGTCTGCCGTGCTTGTCAGTGTGCCGAACACAAATTCACACGCAAGCAATCCGCCTATATTTGTGAATCTTTCCACGGAAAGCCTTTTAACAAACCTTAAATAAACCGTTTCGTTTTCAAGGCGCGAATCGGGAACATACACGCTTCTATCGGTAATTGTGGTTTCGTCCCTAAACCTAAATTCTTGCGAAAATCCGCCGTCAAGGTTCGGTAGCGCAGTAAAGCGCACAACGCCGTTAGTTAACGAAGGTTCGCAACCGCCGTTAGCGTCCACCACAAGTTTGTTCCCCCCTGCGTTTAGCGGATTTGCAGGATAGCCCTCATTTGAGCCAACCTTTTCCGCCACATACCATGAGTTAATTATTTGGTTTCCGCTGTTCTGCCAAAGAATTCCGTAAGCAATTTGATTTCTTGTGGAAATCGTTACATTGCTTAGGCAGTTTCTAATCGTGCTTGCCTGCGCAATAGCCACGATTCCGCCCACTTCGTTTCCGGATAAAACCGCACTTGTGCTTACATTTTCAATAACTGCGCCCACCGCGTAAGAAGCCACTGTAGCCACTTGATCAAGCCCCGTGATTCTGCAAGTTTCGTCAAAATTAAGGTTCTTAACCGTCCCCGAAAGGTTTTGGAAAAATCCTTGCCAATATTCTGCGGGGTTATCTATCACGAGGTGCGAAATTGTGTGTCCGTCCCCGTCAAGCGTGCCACGGAAAGGAATTCCGCTTCCTGTTCCCGCGCCTGCCCCTATCGGTGCAAACGAAGTAACGCCAAGCATTGAAATATCCTGAGATAGCTTGAAATGTAAGCCCGAATAAGCAAAACCGTTTCGGTTTACCGCATTTGAGAGGTTTATTAAATGCAAGGGGGCTGAAATGATAAAGGGATTTTGTTCACTTCCCCAGCTATCAAAATCTTGAGTTTCATGCCCATACCTTCTTATAGTTACGCTTTCGCGCGCTATACTTAAAGTGGAAGGATTATCCGCAAAGGTTATAAGCGCAGGGGCAAAATCCGCCGAAAAATTTGCCGAAGCAAACGCACGGCGCCAAACCGCACTGCCCAGTTCGCTTGCCTGCAAGGTGGAAATTTGAGAGTTTTGAAGCCCCACGAACCTTTCGCCGTCATCACCCATTCCGAAAACTGCCGTTTTGCCTGATTGCCCCAAAGTATCGGTGCTATAAAAAAGGCGCGAACACACAAGGTTGATAATTTGCACTGTTTCGGGTTGATTTTGTGAATTAAGCACGGTTTTCGTGCCAAGCAAGTTCCGCCCAATCAATCCGCCGATATCGCCGTTTCCGTTAATCTTTGCAAGGCTGAATCCGAATGAGATATTTCCAATCTTTTCCTCATCCGAAACGCCAAGCGTTTTTCCAAAATCCGCAATGCCTGCGATTCCGCCTGCGATTCCGCCGTTTAGCACAGAAATTTCACCGCTAAAGTAAGAATTTTCAATAGTTCCGCCTGCGTTCACCGCCACAATTCCGCCGATTACCTTCGCACCGCCCACAAAAGCGGTAGAAAAGCAGGATCTTATTGTTCCCCTGTTAATTCCCGCAATAGACGCACCGTATTCCGTAACACCTGCCAGTGAACCGCTTACCGTTCCACCGAAAACACTCAAGTTTTCCACCACCGCGCCTTCTTCCACAGTTAAAAACAAAGCCACTGTATCCATTACAGACGCACTGATTGCAGGATTTATAACCGCGAAAGAACCGCCGTCAAACTTGCCTCTAAATGTTCTGATAGGAATAAGGAAAGAAGAAAAAGAAATGTTTTGGCTTAGCCTAACGCTAACAGCACCCAAATTTTCTGCATTATGAAAAACTGCAAATTGATTCCAAGCCCCAGCCGAACCAATCACATAAGGATCATATTCCGTACCGCTTCCGCTAAAATCAGAATCTGCAAGCGTATAATTCCCTGCAAAAACCCCAAAAACCGCCACAAAGACGGCAAGCAAAAGCAACACAGCAAACGAAGCTATATTAAGCGCGCGCGATTTCATCTTATTTATTATATATTATATAAAGCGAACTTGCAATAACAAAATCTTTAAATTTATGTAAAAAATAAGCAAG
Source organism: Bacillota bacterium (assembly GCA_009781445.1). Lineage (GTDB taxonomy): Bacteria > Bacillota > Clostridia > Christensenellales > DTU072 > WQYD01. The sequence goes on from WQYD01000014.1 coordinate 30,872, forward strand.
CAGTGCGGAAAGCTACTGCTTTAGGGTTTAGGGGATAGGCAATAGGCATAGCGTTTAAATATGAAATATGAAATGTGAAATGTGAATTGTGGAATCTAAATATCATTATTAGTTAACCCACAATTTTGCATTCTGAATTCTGAATTCTGCATTATTTAGTAGCCATAGCTACGGAATAGCATATATTTTTGGATTGAGAACTGGATAAACTTAAGTCTAAAACGAAACGCAGAATATAGTTTTGCTAATTGGCATGGAAACACGGATATTTAGCACCGATTGAGAGCGGACTCAGCCATGCGCGCTTTGTTGATTTTTTTGCCATAATATGGTAGACTTTTGGTGATTTACTTTTAGAGGTTTAAAGCAATGTCATTGTCGTGGGATAAAATTCAAGATAACGCAGTAAGTTTTAGTAAGCGTTGGGAAAAAGCTTTCAATGAGGAGGCGCAATCTCAAACATTTTTGGTTAGTTTTCTGCAAGTTTTTGGAGTCACCGACCCCGAAAATGTCGGAAATTTTGAATTCAAAATTCCGCTTTCAAGTGGCAAAACAGGCTATGTTGATTACCTTTGGAAAGGAAAAATTGCTATTGAAATGAAATCTAAGGGCAAAGACCTTAAAACCGCGTTTGAGCAACTGAAAAACTATTTAATGAATCTGCCCATTGAGCAAATACCCGATTTGTGGCTTGTAAGTGATTTTGAAAATATGCGCTTATATCGCCGTTCTGCCAATTTAATTTATGATTTTAAAACAAAAGACTTAAAAAAGCATATTAGAAAATTTGCCGAAATCGCAGGCTACGATTTGGAGCATATCCGCGATAACTTGGTTGAGGTTAACAAGAATGCCGCCGAAAAAATGGCTAAACTTTATGACGAATTAAAAAGCTACGGTTATACGGGGCATAATTTAGAGGTTTATTTAGTCCGCTTGTTGTTTTGTCTATTTGCAGACGACACGGGCATTTTCCCTCAAGATACTTTTTATCATTATATTAACAATTCAAAAATTGACGGATCAGATTTGTCGGAACGAATAGGCAAATTGTTTGAAGTTCTTAATATGGACGAGCAGACGCGCAGTGAGCGCAAATTACTGTCTGACGAATTAAGAAAGTTTCGCTACATTAACGGAAGTTTATTCGCCGAACTCTTGCCTACCGCAGAGTTTAACAGAAAAATGCGACAAATTTTACTTGATTGTATAGATTTTGATTGGAGCAAAATTTCCCCCGCTATTTTTGGCGCAATGTTTCAAGGCGTTATGAACAAAGAAAAACGCCGTGAATTAGGCGCGCATTACACAAGCGAAGAAAATATTTTGAAGCTTATAAACCCCCTTTTCATGGATGGCTTGTGGCAGGAGTTTGAAAAGTTAAAGGCAGATAAGCGCGCACTTGATTTATTTCACACAAAAATTAGTAAGCTTAAATTCCTTGACCCTGCTTGCGGTTGCGGAAACTTTTTGATCATTACTTATAGGGAATTGCGCTTGTTAGAGTTTGAAATATTAAAAATGAAGGTGGACACAAATCAACTTGTTTTTGACATTTCGCCAATGCTAAAGGTTAATGTGGAGCAATTTTACGGCATTGAGTACGAAGAGTTCCCCTGCCAAATAGCAACTGTCGGAATGTGGTTAATCGACCACCAAATGAATCTTTTATTTGCAGAGCAGTTTGGCACTTATTACGCAAGACTTCCATTAACTCAAAGTGCGAAAATCGTGCATGGCAATGCTTTGCGATTGGATTGGCAGAATGTTGTGCCAAAACAAGAGTTGAGTTATATTTTGGGCAATCCGCCGTTTAGGGGGGCAAGAAGAATGGAAGAGTACCAAAAGGCAGATATGCTAGTTGTGTTTGGAGCTAAATATAAAAATGTCGGGAATCTTGATTATGTTTCTGCATGGTATAAAAGAGCAAGCGATTACATTCAAAATACTATGATAAGATGTGCTTTTGTTTCAACAAACTCCATTACACAAGGTGGACAAGTTGCAATTTTGTGGGAGCCACTAACTAAAAGCGGAATTTATATTAATTTTGGCGTTCCTACATTTGTGTGGAATAATGAGGCAAAGGGCAAAGCGGCTGTGCATTGTGTCATTATAGGATTCAGCCAAATTAAGACCGAGCCAAGGATAAGTCCATACCTGACGGAAACGCCAATGGTTTTTATTGATAGGCGAAAAAAGCCGATTTGTCCAGTTCCTGAATTAGTTGAAGGCAATCACCCAGGCAGCGGAATGGCGTTGTATTTAACAGAAGAGGAACGCAGTTTCTTTATATTAAGTGAGCCGCTTTCCGAAAAATATATCCGCCCAATTATTGGGGCTTATGAATTTCTAAATAATAAAAAACGCTATTGCTTATGGTTATTAAATGCAAATCCGACCGATTTGAAAAAAATGCCTTTGGTTGTGAAACGCATTGAAATAGTACGCCAAACAAGATTAGCTAATTCTGATAAATCAGTACGGCGTCTTGCAGAAACTCCTACTTTATTTAGAGAAATGATTAACCCTAAAACTGCAATAGTGGTGCCGATTAACTCAACTGAAAGAAGAAAGTACATTCCTTTGGGTTTCATTGACGATTCTGTAATTACTAGTAACAAATTGAATATTATACCAAATGCCACTCTTTATCATTTTGGTATATTGACCTCAAATGTTCACATGGCTTGGATGAGAGCAGTTGGCGGAAAACTGAAAAGCGACTATAATTATTCGAAAGAGCTGGTTTATAATTGTTTCCCGTGGGCTGGGGCAACCGACACGCAAAAAGTCGAAATTGAAAAACTTGCTCAAGTCATTTTAGACACTCGTGCAAATTATCCGACAAGTTCACTTGCCGACCTTTACGACCCTTTAACTATGCCACCCGAATTGCTAAAAGCGCATCAAAATCTTGATAAAGCGGTTATGAAGCTTTATGGTTTCCTCTCAACCATGTCCGAATCCGACTGCGTTGCAGAACTAATGAAACTTTACCAACAAAAAACAAAATAACTATGGAGCATTTAAAAAAACACCTCTCAAATAACTGAGAGGTGTTTTTTGTGTTGTTGTTGATTGGTGCTTGTTGGTTGGTGTTTGGTGGTTAGTGTTTGGTGTTTGTTGGTTAGCGGGCTATTGATGTTCCCTTG
>WQYD01000015.1 GCA_009781445.1 Bacillota bacterium
GAAAAGCGCAACCGCAACCGCAATCCACACTGCAAGATAAATTAGGAAAAGGGCTTTGTGCTTGGATATAATTAGCCCGTAAATCAAAAGCGGAACGGTGAATATTGCAATAATTAGCACATTCCCGCGGGACATTGTGAATAAAATCGTGAACAAAAGCGCGAAAAACAAGCCGATATGCAAAAAGGAAAGTTTTGTTTTTGACGCTGAAAACAGCACGAACGGCAGGCACATGGTGAGAATGCGCGCGTTGTCATTACTGCTGTTTCCCCAACCTGTAGCCCATGCTTTACCCATTATTGCACGCATGAAATCGTCCTGACGGAATAAATAAATCCAAGTTTGCACCAAAACCACAATCGCAACGCACACAAATATGTTCGCAAAGAACTTCGCGTCAAACGATATTGCGTTTGAAGCTATAAAAAACACCGCGCCGAGGGCAAGGCAAATGCCCACGCCGATAAGCCAACCTGTGCTTCCGAAATGCCCCTCTGTGATTCCGCCGAAGATTCCTGCAAATAAAAGCAAGCCAAAGCCGATTAGCGCAGGCGAAAAGCGCAGTTTTACTCTGTTTTTAACATAAAAAACCAAAACAGACGCACACATTATCACCACGGATACAACTAATATTGTTATATTTGGTTGCGCAGTCATGGCGCGTTGATCCGCAATCAAGTACATAAATCCGCCCAAAATCGCAAGCGCGCCGTTCATATTTTTGCAAGTTAAGGACATTAACAGCATTAAAACCGCAAAAATAGCCAGCCCTGCAATCGTTTGGTTTATAACCCAAAACAAAATGCAGATTGCGGTAATCAGCAAAAGATAAAAATCAGAGGCAAAAAAAGCCTCAAGTTTAGTTTTTACTTTTAAGTTCAGCACCATTATGTAGCTTTAAAAACAATTAAGAATTCAGAATTCAGAATGTAGAATTATGGATTGATTAACTAATAATCCACCTCTAATCCCTTGCCCCTAATCCCTAAATAGATTTGCATTCGCAAATCTATTTCTTCATTTTCTCAACAATATCGTAAATTCTTTGCAAATCTTCTTTTGAGAAATAATCAATTGAAATTCTGCCCTTTGTTTCGTTACCCACGATTTTAACTTTGGTTGAGAAAACGCGCTTTAAGTTATCCGCAAAGGTTTTAAGTTCAAGCGAAAGTTTTTCTCTTGCCACAGGATCAAGTTTTTTGGGTAAGAGGTGCGGATTTAAGTAAAATTTAACTTTTTGTTCAAGTTCTCTTACAGACATTTGATTGTCGCAAGCCTTGTAAGCAAAATCTACCTGCGCGCTTATATCTTCAATCGGCACAAGCGTTCTTGCGTGTCCTGAAGAAAGCCTGCCACGCCTTACAAGATCTTTAACTTCGTCTTGAAGAGCTAAAAGCCTCAAGGTGTTTGCCACCGAACTTCTTGCTTTGCCTATTCTTCCTGCCAAGTCCTCTTGAGTTAAAGAGTACATATCGGAAAGTTCTTTAAGGGCTTCCGCTTCTTCTATCGGATTCAAATCCTCGCGTTGCAAGTTCTCAATAAGGCTGATTTCCCTAATTTTTTGCCCCGTAAGTTCTTTTACGATTGCGGGAACGGTTGCAAGCCCCACGGCAACACCCGCGCGGTAACGGCGTTCGCCTGCCACGATTTGAAACGAATCGCCTTTCTTTACGCAAATAAGGGGCTGAATGATTCCGTGTGTGCGGATTGAATCCTCAAGTTCCTTTTGTTCTTTGGGCCCGAAATATTTTCTGGGCTGATCAGGGTTAGGTTTAACATTGGCGATATCAAGATAATAAATCTTCTCGCCGTCTATAACCTCAGCAACCTGAACATAAGTGGGCATAACGCGCGCATCTTCAATGCTTGCAAGCAATTCGCTTAATCCTCTTCCAATTCGTTTTGACATAATTTTATCCTCTTTATTTTTTGGTGATTTGTATTTGGTGAAAAATATAAAATATAAAATATAAAATATAAATTATGGATTTAATAATAAAAATTTCCACAATTTGTACTTCGTACTTCGTACCTCGTACTTCTCAATAATGATATTTAGAATCCGCCATTGTGCGCTGTGCGCTGTGCGCTAAACCTTCGGCTTCGCCGTAATTTTTGCATACGCCCTCGGATATATTTTATCAAGTTTCCCTTTCCTTTTAATAAGGATTAAGGTTCTGCCGAATTCACCAAGAAGGCTAAAGGTTTCTATCGCCACAATTTCTGCGTTCAGCGCGGTTAGGGCAGAGGTGGCTTCCTTAATTTCCTCAGCGGTATCGCCCGATTTATAAGCTATGAATGTGCCGTTTGGTTTTAGAAAAGGCACACACAGTTCCACAAGTATGCTAAGCGGTGAAACCGCCCTTGCAAGCACAATGTTAAAAGATTCGCGCAGTTCTTTCCTGTGCGCCACTTCTTCTGCGCGCGCATTTAGCGTTTTCGCGTTTTTTAAGCCCGATTTCGCTATAACGCTATCAATGAACGCAGTTTTCTTTTTTGTTGCGTCAAGAAGCGTAAAATGCGCATTTGGCACGCACGAGGCAAGAGGCAACGCAGGGAATCCCGCACCGCTACCGATATCAAGCACGCTATATCCGTTTTCAATGTGCTTAAGCGCGGAAAGGCTGTCTGCAAAGTGCTTTTTGGCTATTTCCGTTTCGCATTTAATGGCGGTGAGGTTCATGCGCGCGCTTTCCTCAAGCAAAAGGTTAAAGTGCGTACTCATTTGCCCAATTGCGCTTTCGCTAAGGTTATAATCCCCTAAAACGCTTTTCAAAAGCAAAATACTGCCGTTTCCGTCCATATCAATAGCAGTATAACACAAAAAGAATTGTTTCACAAGTTGTTTCACATTATTTGCACAAAGTGCTTGGCGCACTTTGTGCAGGGCATAGGGCATAGGGCATAGGGCATAGCAAAATATAAATAATGAGATTTAGAATCCTTCCCTATACCCTATACCCTATACCCTATAACCTATGCCCTTTCACTCTAATAATATACAAAATAACAATATATACAAAATATACTTTACATACACGCGCGCACGCGCTATAATATAGAAAGCAATAATTCCACCATTATGCATTATGCGCTATGCGTTATGCATTATTTAATGCCGAAGTGCATTAAACTCACCACCAATCACCAATAACTATGCCGGAAAAAATTCAAAAAAATTATGACCAAGAAACCATTCAGGTGCTTGAGGGCTTAGATCCCGTTAGAAAACGCCCCGGAATGTACATAGGCTCTACAGACGAAAGAGGGCTTCACCACCTTGTTACCGAAATTGTGGATAACGCGATAGACGAAGCCCTTGCAGGCTTTTGCGACACAATCACCGTAACGATTCTTGAGGACGGTTCTTGCCGTGTAAGCGACAACGGGCGCGGTATTCCCACAGGGATAATCCCCAAGGAAAATAAATCCGCCGTTGAAGTTGTGCTAACCAAACTTCACGCAGGCGGAAAGTTCGGCGGTGGCGGATATAAAATTAGCGGTGGGCTTCACGGTGTGGGGCTTTCTGTGGTAAACGCGCTTTCAAGTTTATTGGAAGTGGAAATTCGCCAAAACGGTAATTTGTATTCCCAAACTTACCATAAAGGTATCCCGCAAAGCGAATTAAAGGTTATCGGTAAATCTGAAACCACAGGCACTGCGGTAAGGTTTTTCCCAGACGGCGAAATTTTTGAAACAACCGAACTTCAATTTGAAACCGTGCGCGGAAGGCTTAAAGAACTTGCTTACCTTAATAAAGGCTTAACAATAAGCGTGGAAGATAAGCGCGAAGGGCGTGAAAAACAAGAAACCTTTATGTTTGAAGGCGGTATTTTCCACTTTGCGGACGCACTCAATAAGAACAAGGAAGTTATCTTCCCCAAGGTTCTGTATTTTGAAGAAAAAAGCGGTGAAAATATTGTGGAACTTGCAGTGCAATTTAACACAGGCTACGCAGAACAGATTTTTACATTTGCAAACAATATTAACACCCAAGAAGGCGGTGCGCACCTTGACGGCTTTAAGGCCGCTTTAACCCGCGTAATCAATGACTACGGACAGAGATCAAAAACCCTTAAAGAAAGCGAAAAACTTTCGGGCGAAGATGTGCGCGAAGGCATAACCGCAGTAATTTCGGTTAAATTGCCCGAACCGCAATTTGAGGGGCAAACCAAAACCAAACTCGGCAATAGCGAAATGCGCGCGCTTGTTTCCAAAGTTGTGTTTGAAAAGCTGAACGAATACTTTGAAGAAAATCCCAAAATTGCCAAAAACCTCATTTCTAAGTCAATAAACGCACAGCAAGCAAGAGAAGCGGCGCGGAAAGCCCGCGAAACATTTAGAAAATCCGCACTTGAACACGGCTTCGGCGCGGTTGAAAAATTATCCGATTGTATTGACAAAGATCCTAAAAATTGCGAAATCTATCTTGTTGAGGGTGATTCCGCAGGCGGTTCGGCGAAAAAAGGCAGGGATAGCAAATATCAAGCAATACTTCCGCTTCGCGGAAAAATCTTAAATGTGGAAAAGGCAAGGCTTCATAAAATTCTTGATAACAAGGAAATCCAAGCCATGCTTTCGGTGTTCGGTTGCGGATTTAAAGAGGAATGCGATCTTTCAAAACTGCGCTACGATCGCATTATTTGCATGACGGACGCCGATGTGGACGGTAGCCACATTAGGATTCTTTTATTAACTTTCTTCTTCCGCTTTATGCGTCCGCTTGTGGAAGAAGGGCATGTGTATATCGCTTTACCCCCGCTTTACAAAGTTTCAAAGGGCAAAGAAGTCACCTATTTTTATTCTGACGCCGAATTAAAAGCCTTTCAAGAAACGAACACAGGCAAATATGAACTTCAACGCTATAAAGGGCTGGGCGAAATGAACCACGATCAGCTTTATGACACCACAATGAACCCCGAAACGCGCACTCTTTTAAGAGTAAGCCTTCAAGACGCGGAAGAAGCAGACGAAATCTTTACCGTGCTTATGGGCGAACAGCCCGAACTTAGGCGCGCGTTTATTGAGGCAAACGCAACTATGATAGGGGAACTTGATATTTAGAGGCCATAGGTTATAGGGCTTAGGGCATAGGGAAGGTACGAATTCACAGATTAAGTAACTAATAATGAAATTTAAATTCCACCCCTATGCCCTATGGCCTATGGCCTAACCCCTCAATCCACATAACACCAACCACCAACCACTAACCACTAAAAGACATGGAAAAGAAAAAATTAACACCCGAAGTAATCCAAGAAATGCTATCTAAAACCAAGATAGTTGATATAAGCGTGAAAGAGGAAATGAGTAAATCTTTCATAAGCTACGCAATGGCGGTAAATGTGTCGCGTGCAATTCCCGATGTGCGGGACGGTTTGAAGCCTGTACACCGCCGTATTTTGTTCGCAATGAACGAAACTGGCAACACGCATGAGAAAGCGTACCGCAAGTGCGCTAACGCTGTGGGTTATGTAATGGGAAATTACCACCCTCACGGCGATTCCTCAATTTACGATGCCCTTGTGAGAATGGCGCAGGATTTTTCTATGCGCGAAATGCTTATAGACGGACACGGTAACTTTGGTTCAATAGATGATGGCCCCGCCGCCCAAAGGTACACCGAAGCAAGGCTTTCCAAGATTGCAAACGAAATGCTTAAGGATATTGATAAAGAAACGGTAGATTTTTACCCGAACTTTGACGATACCCGCCTGCAACCCGTGGTTTTGCCTGCAAGAATCCCCAACCTTTTGGTAAACGGAAGCGAAGGTATTGCGGTTGGAATGGCAACAAGTATACCCCCCCACAACCTTGCGGAAGTTATTAACGCGGAAATCGCGCTTATTGATAACCCCGAAATCACAATAGACGAACTTATTGAATATATGCCCTGCCCCGATTATCCCACAGGCGGTTTAATTTTGGCGCGTGAGGCAGTTAGGCGCGCTTACCGCACAGGCAGGGGCGGAATCGTTATCCGTTCGCGCACCGAAATTGAAGAGGACGGCAACAGGGGAAGAATCGTGGTTACCGAACTTCCTTACCAAGTAAGCAAAGAAGCCTTAATTAAGAGTATTGCAGAACAGGTTAAGGATAAAAGGCTGGAAGGAATTTCTAACATTGTGGACGAATCAGGCAGGGACGGCACAAGGCTTGTGATTGATATTAAGCGCGATTTCAGCCCCCAAGTGGTGCTTAACGCGCTGTTTAAGCAAACCAACTTGCAAGTTTCCACAGGAATTGCGTTCCTTGCACTTCATAACGGCGTGCCGAGAACCCTTAACCTTTTGGAAATCCTGCAAGCCCATGTGTCGCATAGGCAAGCCGTGGTTGAAAGGCGCACAAGGTATCTTTTAAATAAGGCTAAAGAACGCGAACATATCGTGGAAGGGCTTGTGATTGCGCTTGCTAATATAGACGAGGTTATCGCGGTTATCAAGGCAAGCAAAGAACGATCCGAGGCACTTCAAAAGCTAATGGAAAGGTTTATTTTAAGTGATAAGCAGGGCAACGCAATCCTTGATATGCGCCTTTCAAGGCTTACAGGCTTGGAAGTTGAAAAGCTAAAAGAGGAACTGAGAGAACTTCAAATAATGATTGCAGACTTCAACGATATCCTTGAAAAGCCCGAAAGAATCCTTCAAATTATCAAAACCGAACTCACTGAAATCAAAGATAATTTCGGCAATGAAAGAAGAAGCGAACTATCCTTTGATCCTTCTGAAATTGATCTTGCGGATCTTATTGAAAAAGAAGATGTGGTTATATCCATGACATTCCACGGCTATATTAAGAGGATATCCGTAGCCGAATATAAATCCCAAAACCGTGGCGGTGTGGGCATTCAAGCACACAAAACTAAAGAGGAAGATTTTGTGAACAAAATGCTTGTTACGCATTCTCATGACGATTTGCTATTTTTCGGAAACAAGGGAAAAGTGTACCGAATCAAGGCATATCAGGTACCCGAAGCCACCCGTCAAGCAAAAGGGCGCGCAATTGTGAACCTTCTTCCGCTTGCAGACGGCGAGAAGATTACGGCAATGCTTTTTGTGAAAGATTACGCTAACGGCTTTATCTTAATGGCAACCAAGAACGGCACAATTAAGAAAACCGCCATAGAGGAATTTGCAAGAATCCACCAAGGGGGCAAAATCGCAATAAGCCTGAATGAAGGGGACGAACTTATTGAAGCCGCACTCACCACAGGCGAAAATGAAATTCTTGTGGCAAGTTCGCAAGGCAAATGTATCCGCTTTAATGAGGCAACCGTCCGTGCCATGGGGCGTACCGCCACAGGCGTCCGCAGTATGAAAATTGATAAGGGCGAACGCGTGGTGGATATGGCAGTGCTTAAAGATAACGCAGAGGTTATCACCGTTACCGAAAAGGGTTACGGCAAGCGCAGTGAAATTGAGGATTACCGCTTAACAGGCAGGGCAGGCAAGGGCATAAAAGCAGGCAACTTCACAGATAAGACTGGCGCGCTTGTTAACCTAAAACTTGTTTCAGAGGACGAAGATATTATCATAATTGCCGATAACGGAACTATGATTCGTATCCGCGCCGATATGATTAGCAAAATCGGCAGGGCTTCCCAAGGTGTGCGCCTAATGCGCCTCAAAAATGACGGCAAAGTAGCCTGCATGGCACTCACCCCAAGAGGCGAGGCAGACGAATATGACACTATTGAAGGAACACCGATAGAGGAATAATTTTCAGCGCACAATGCACAGCGCACAGCGCACAATGATTGATTCTAAATCTCATTATGTAAAGTGAAACGAGAAACGATAAACGAGAAACATGGCGGAATCTAAATCTCATTATTAGTTAATTAATCCGCCATTGTGCGCTGTGCATTGTGCGCTGTGCGCTGAAATCTAAAATCAAAATCGCGCCTTACGGGGCGCGTTTTGCTTTAGAGGCGCGTTTTTGCTTTCCCTCTTGCCTATTTTTATTTACCATGCTATAATTAACTACTATCTTTATTGTTAAGAGAGTGTTGCCTATGGATAGCAGTGCAAAAACAGAAGGAAAATTTAAGCTAAATAAGAACTTCAAACGCTTATTCTTTCCTGTGCTGTCGCTTGTAATAGTTCTTGCATTTATTTTCGTGGTAGTTTTTGCGTACGCATGGTATGTGGATTCAGTTGATCCAAGGACTAACAGGGGCTTATTTCTAACCAAGAATTTTGATATTGTGGCAACCGTATCGGTATCTTTTAACGGTGAGGACATTCAGCTTGAAGAAGTTGATTCGCTTCCGCTTGTGGTGGGCGATATCCTTGAGTACATTGTGGAAATTGAGAGTATAGACGAAAAGATTCTTGGCTTCGGTGTGTACTTAGAGGGCGTAACTTCAAATATGCTTACTATTGAGAAGACGGGTGGTGGCTACTATCAAATGTCGGATATGTACCAAATGGCGTATTACGATACTGCTACCGGGGATTTTTCGGCTTACGCACCAGTATCCGCCTTTCCTGCCACGGCAAGCGGAATCAAAGTGTTTTCGGCAAGAAGGGCAAGCGCAAATGAGGATTTTGTGATAAGATTCCGCATTGCATTCTTTCCCCCCGATAGCATAACCGAAACTGAAATTAACCAACTGCAAAACCAAAAGTTCTCATTCACCGCGATAAGGCTAACGCAGGAAAACACATAATGTTTTCAGCGCACAATGCACAGCGCACAATGATTGATTCTAAATCTCATTATGTAAAGTGAAACGAGAAACGATAAACGAGAAACATGGCGGAATCTAAATCTCATTATTAGTTAATTAATCCACCATTGTGCGCTGTGCGCTGTGCGCTGAAAAAATTCCACCATTGTGCGCTGTGCGTTGTGCGCTGTGCGCTGACACAAAAAATGAAACATTTTTTAAGCAAAAACACCAAACCCCTAATCCTTCCGCTAATCTCAGCGGTGGTTTTTGTTGCGGTTTTAGTAGCTAATGTTACTTATGCTTGGTTCTTGTTTTCGGGTGAGTTTTCGGGTTCGGATATAAACACCGCCGAAGTGAGTATCAAGGTTATCGCGCAGGAATGGGACGGCACGGAATACCTTGGAATGCCTCAAAACGGAAATGCTTTCAGCGCAAGCCTTAATTCAAATGAATCCGTTTTAAGCCAAGATATAAGCGATATTTATAAAATAAGTGTGCAAAACCTATCAAAAAGGGAAGTATCCCTATCCTTAATCTTTAAAAATGTGGAAATTCCTTCCTCTTCCGCCACCGCGCCTCACCCGCATATTGATACTGCTAACCTGCTTGTGTTCGGCGTAATTATCCCAAGCGCAAGCACTGAACTTTCCCCCGAACAAGTTAAAAGCGGAATAATTCCGCATGAAACTTCACCCCTTAATTTCGTTTCAGCAGGCGGTGAATTGCTTAAGGATATTGAGTTAGAAGTTGAACCTCTTGAAACGGTTACTTTTTATCTCAAACTTGGTTTTAACAGAGTTGCCGTGCTTGAAGCAATAAGAAGCCACCCAGACGAAGAGTTTCTAACTATTTGGAACAGAACCGAAATAAGGGTTCATGCAAAGGTTGTGAGTAAAAATGGGCAGAATTAAAGCGGTTTTAATAATATTGCTTTGCTTTGCGGTGGCGGTTGCGTTACCGCTGACTTCCTATGCCCTCACGAATTTTTGGAAAGTTTCTTTAGAGGTTATAGACACGGATTCAAGAGTTACCCTAAGCGCGTTCTTTGAAAGAGGCACAGGCACTTCGCAAGATCCGTACATTATTCACCAGCCAAGGCACATGGCAAACCTTTCCAAACTTGTTGCCGTGGGCTATTTAATGAACCCTTATTTTTATGAAATTTGCACAGGTTGCGAAATCGGCACGGTAAGCGTTATTAACATGGAAGGCTACCCCACTGCACCCATAGGCAGTGCGGAATATCCGTTCACAGGGCATTTCAACGGCAGAGGCAGGACTGTTTCAAATGCCATGGTGGTATCAGGCAAGCCAGACGGTATTAATGAATATGACGATCTTGGCTTCTTCGGATTCGTGGGCCCTGGGGCATCTGTAAGAGATTTAATTTTGGATAATCCAAGGATAGTAAGCGGAATTTATCCCGAAAGAGGGGTGCTTGATTCCTTAGATCCTGCCTCAAATTATAGCATTACTCATAACACAGCAAATAACACTATTGTCCTCAACGGTAACAGTGTGGGAAATGAATTTTACACCCTGCATTCTTCCGATAGGTTTAATTTTCAAATAGATATCAGCCCCAGCGGTGTGTATTCCGCTACCCCTGCCACCCACGCGCAAGGCAGGGTGTTTTTGCATGTAAATGTTAATATTGTGGAAGCCTCAGGGCTTACTATTTCCAAGGCTTTGGGCGGTTATCTTGTGGATATTGCAGGTATGCAAATCATAGAGTACAGGCAGTATACTAACATTTTAAGGCGGGACGGCTATAAGCATGTGGGGCTTGCAGTGGGGCATGTGGCAGGTTCTGTGGAAGATATTTCCGTGTACGGCGGAAGCATTGAAACTGATTATTACGAACAGTCCGCAAGTTTTAAAAACCACACTTCCATGTTTGGCACAATAGGCTTTGTGGATACCTTTTTGGTGTCTATCGGGTTCCTAAACGGTGATTCTGAGTACATTGAGGCAGGCGATGTGGGGTATCTTCACCCAGACGGTTTAAACACAAGAATAGGCACACCCACAAGGTATTATGAAAACGGAATGCAGGATACGAATTACCTAACCTCAGGGGGCTTTGCCACAGTGCGTGCAGGTGGCGGTTGGAATTTCCAATCAAATAGGAACTTACCGGGGTTCGGTGTTTTTAGGCTAATCACAGATGACGGCACAGGAAATATAACAAGGACAGAACCAATAGGCACAACCGTAACCCAATTCCATTATTTCCACACCCCTGTTGCGGGCAGTTCGCCCCTTAGATACGGGGATTACGCAAATCCTCAAACCACAGGCACACTCTTTGATTTAGCGCAGGATTATGCCTCTAATCCCCACCTTGTTCCCGCGAATGAAGATAACATTATGCGGAATTTAAGAACCAATATTATAGATCCTTTCAAGGGTGGCACGCAAAGAATTATTAGGGGGTTTGATTACGGCTTAAGGTTCGGCGCACCTGTTCAAAACAACCCGCAAAACTTCTTTCATGCACACCAGTACACAGGCGCACAAGGCGCGCAGAGTTCAGGTGTTATCGGCGCGTCTGTTCACTTTGAAACCACAAGACCGAATGCAAAGATTATAGTTATCGGAAGAAATGCTTTGCCCTCGCAAGGCACTGCGCAAATCATTTTAGCGCGGTTGTTTTATCAAGGAAACCGTTGGCAGGACGAACCTATCCAAGTTCTGCACCTGCCCACAAACCAAACTTCGGCGGGTTGCGTTTTTGAAGTTCCCACCGCAGGAATGTACGCAATTCAAACCAAAACCAACTCAGGGCAACACAGCGGTGTGCAAGGCAACGCTAACGCGCAAATCCTTTATGTGGCAGTTGAGGGGCAAACGGAAGGCGAAAGCGGGGGTATTGACGCAGGCACAGTAAGCACGGTAGACTTTGTGTATAAGGACGCGCAAGGGCATATAGTTCCAGTGAACGCAGGCGGATATGTGTGGACAGAGTTAAGCCTAAAATTTGATTGGGTAATAGACGGACGCAAAGCGTACTTCCGCCGAAATAGTTCCGCAATTCATGTAAATGTGTACTATAACGGCGATTCCTCAGATTTCACAAAAGAAAGCGCAAGCGGTTCACACACGGTGCATAGTGGCGAACCACCGCCATAGTGCATAGCGCGTTCCGCGCTATGCCCAATTAAGAATTTAGAATTCAGAATTAAGAATGGCGGATTCTAAATATCATTATTAACTAATCCACAATTCTGCATTTTGAATTCATAATTCTGAATTATATAAAAAAATATGGCAAACAAAAAGGGTTTAACCCCGCAAAACGAAACACCAAACGAACTACTTTCCGACTTAGTCGGCATTATTGAGGAACAAAAGAAAACCATTTACCACCAAGTGAACAGCGGTGTGGTTATGACATTTTGGAAAGTAGGCAAGCGAATAAATGACGAAATACTTGGAAACGAGCGGGCGGAATACGGAAAACAAATTAGTGCTACAGTGTCGCACCAATTGCAAGCGATATACGGGAACTCATACGAACATTCAAATTTGACACGCATGATAAAGTTTGCCCGCGAATTCCCAATCGCAGAGATTGCTGTTACACTGTCACAGCAATTATCGTGGTCGCACATTTTGGCACTTCTGCCACTCAAAACGATAGAGGCAAAAATTTACTACGCAGAGGAATCCGCAAAACGCAACCTTGGCGTGCGCGACCTGCGCCACCTTATAGCGCGGAAAGGTTACGAAAGGCGCGATATTGCCAATTTGGCATTACCCAGCCAATCAAAAATACCATTCAATGTTTTTAAAGATCCTTACTTACTTGACGCGTTCAACCTAAAAGAAAACTTTTTAGAAGCGGACTTGGAAAAAGCAATTGTTGCCGAACTTGAAAAATTTATTTTAGAATTCGGCAGTGGCTTTTGCTTTGTGGGCAGGCAAAAACGAATTATATATAAGGGCGAAGAATATTACATTGATCTCTTATTCTATAATCGTGATTTGCGCCGTCTTGTAGCCATTGAGTTAAAACTTGAAAAATTTAGGCTTGAGCATAAGGGGCAAATGGAAGGTTATCTCAGAATATTAAACGAAACCGAACGCAAGAGCGGGGAAGAAGAGCCTATCGGCATAATTCTTTGCACCGAAGCCAACCGCGATATGGTAGAATTATTAGAAATGGATAAATCGGGCATAGCAGTTTCAGAGTTTTGGACTAAAGTGCCACCAAAAGAGCAATTTGCGAGCAAGTTGCAAGAAATTGTGGAAGAAGCCAAAGAACGCTTGGCAAGGCGCGAACAAAAAGGCAACAGTCCAAACTTAAAGCAAATACAATATTTCATTGAACCTAAGCCAGACGACTATCCAGATAAAGATTAGCAAAAACGATAAACGAGAAACGAGAAACATGAAGGATTCTAAATCCCATTATTAAATAATCCCACCATTATGCGTTATGCGTTATGCGTTATGCGTTAAAGAAACATGGCATCATACGAAAAAATTGCAAAAAAACATACCCGCGAAAAGAAGCTAATAAAGATAGTGGTGCTTTGCCTGCTATTGATTTTGGCTATCACATTTATCACTTATGCGGTATCTTTGCTTAATCAAAATATGGGCGGGCTAACAATAAACCTCACTTACCGCGGTGTTGACCCAGGGGGGCTTTCGCTTTTTGAAAGAAGAACTTTCATAAATCCCACCTCTTCACTCACTGTTGCCCCCCTAAAGCACGATATGACTAATATCACTTACACTTGGTTCGGTGACAGCTTGCCCAGTATAGAAGATATAGACGATATAGACGGTTCATGGCACTATATGGCTTCGGGCAGTAAAGAGGTAAGTTTTTTATCTTATACCTTTTATGTAATGAACAGCACCATGGAATCGGATATCACATATTCTTCAAGCATTAACCTTTTAAGCCAAGCCAAAGGGGTAGCCGAAGCTGTGCGCATAATCATTGTGGAAGACGAACTTGCGTATACCACCCCCGGAAACACGCGCAAGCACACAATTTACGGCAAAAAAGCCCAAGACGGCATCGGTGAAGACGGTAGCGGGCTTGATCCTCTCACAGATATCGCATTTAGAGACGGCAAAACCATTATTTATGACGAAAAAACCCTAAAACCGGGCGAAGCCCACAAATACACCATTATCCTCTACCTTGAAGGCGAAGACCCCGAATGCATAAACGATATCTTAGGCGGTATGATCCGAATGAGTTGGGACTTTTTGGTTATTAGTTAGAGGGGCATTTGGATTCTAAATATCATTATGAAAAGTGAAACGAGAAACGATAAACGATAAACATGAAGGATTCCAAATCTCATTATAAACAAATCCTTCACTGTGCGCTGTGCGTTGTGCGCTGTGCGCTGAAAAAATTCTGCATTCTGAATTCTTAATTCTGAATTAATCATTATTGCACATTATTCGCCAAAATATATGCAATTCATTTGCACTAATGCTTGATTAATTGCATATAAACTGCTAAAATATATGCAATTGGTGAGGTGTTATATGCGCAAGTTTGATTATTCGTTTTTAAAAAATGCACGGTTGCCTGTGGCAATTCTTGATTATGCTAACGGCATTGCCGAAATTAAGGCATTGCAAGATGCACGCAAAAAGAGTTATAAGGGCATTTTTAGCGGTTTGGAAGCTGTAGCCAAAGTTCAATCCGTAAAAGGTTCTAACGCCATTGAGGGCATTATTACCACAGATAAGCGCATTGAAGAAATCGTTAATAAAAGTAGCGCACCGCTTAACCATAATGAAGCAGAAATTGCAGGCTATAGAGATGCTTTGAACCTTGTGCATGGCGGGCATGAAACGATTGATGCGCGCGAAGCGGATATTTTGCACCTGCATAACATTTTGCTTAGTTACACCAATTATTCAGAAAAAGGGCAGTATAAGCAAAGCGACAATGTTATTCTTGAGGTAGACGCCTTAGGCAACCGCCGTGTCCGCTTTTCCCCCACTTCCGCGTTTGAAACCCCCAAAGCCATGGAACAAGCCGTTTTTGCGTATTTAGATGCAAGAAACAACAGCAGTATAAACCAACTTCTGCTTATCCCTTGCTTTATTCTTGATTTTCTTTGCATACACCCTTTTGCAGACGGCAACGGCAGGATAAGCAGATTGCTATCCTTGTTGCTTTTGTATAAAAACGGCTATGATGCAGGCAAGTACATTTCTTTTGAAGAACAAATCAATAAATGTAAGGATAGCTATTATGAGGCACTTAAGCAATCCTCAATCGGTTGGGATAAGGGCGAAAATGATTATATCCCTTTCATTCAAAGTTTTGTTATCACACTTATGCTTTGCTATAAGGAACTTGACAAACGCTTTGCCCTGTTCAACGAAAAAAAGGCGAATAAAAAGCAACGAATAGAAGCCACCGTTCTTAACAGCATTATGCCCATAAGCAAAAGTGAGATTGCCTATATTCTTCCCGATATAAGCGCAACCACAATTGAGGCGGTTCTTTCTGCTATGGTTAAAAGTGGCGCAATTAAAAAAATAGGAAACAACCGTAGCGCACGGTATTTGAGAGATAAGGGATAAGAATTTTAGGTACGAAGTACGAATTGAGGTTTAATTCAGAATTCAGAATTATGGATATATCCGTAACTGCCCCGAAGCGGGCAGGATATGCTTGAGCCTTGGGTGCAACCCACGGCACACCATAGCGGAAAGCAAGCTAATATATGGATAAATCCGTAACTGCCCCGAAGCGGGCAGGATATGTATAACCGTGGGTGCAACCCACGGCACACCATAGCGGAAAGCAAGTTAATATATAGATAAATCCGTAACTGCCCCGAAAGCGGGCAGGATATGTATAACCGTGGGTGCAACCCACGGCACAAACGGCACAGCTAAGCACACGCACCACACCCCATACCCCCACCCTTCCGCCTTTGGCGGAAGGGTGGGGGTATATCTATATATGCGCACCTATACACCCCGCGCTACGCTAACGCTTGCACGGGGTTATGCACATTTCACCCCTTTGGGGTTCTATAGGATTTTATCCTACACTTGCCGTAAGGCAAATTTCACTCACAAAGTGAATTTCACTGCGATAGCAATTTCACTTTTCCGCAGGAAAAATTTCACTGCACAATTCTGTATTTTGTATTCTCAATTCTGAATTAGAAAGAACCCTCAAAATGTTGACAAAAATAAAAATCTTGACTATAATTAAGTTGTACTTCATTTTAGTCAGGAGGTGTCAGGTGAGCGGAACATTTTATGGCAGGCACATTGCAAGCGTTATTGAGAGGCAAAAGAAAAGAAAAGCGGTGTTAATAATCACGGGGCCTCGCCAAGTTGGCAAAACCACGATTTTGAAACATATAATGCCCGATATAAAGTACATTACTCTTGACGACCCCATGCTAAAAACCGTTGCAACGGAGGACGCTTTTGCCTTTTTGGCGCAGAATAAGCCCCCTGTGATAATAGACGAGGTTCAAAAAGCGCCGTCTTTATTTGAATATGTGAAAATTGCGGTTGATAGTGAAGAGAAGACGGCACAATATTTTTTCACAGGTTCGCATAGCTTTAATTTAATGAAAGGTGTTACCGAAAGCTTGGCGGGTAGAGCTGGGATAATAAGAATGCTTGGGCTTTCGGGCAGAGAATTAAGCGGTGTTTCTTATCGCGAGCCGTTTAAGCCCACAGCAGGGCATATAGAGGCAATGCGCGAAAGCGAAGCAACATTTGATTATAACGAAACGATAAATATTATCCACAAGGGCGCGTTTCCCGAATTGTACAAACTTGAAACAGATTTAAAGGATTGGAAAGATTATTACGCCTCATATCTTCAATCATATTTAGAAAAAGATATTAAGGATTTGATTAAGCCTCAAAATATGAGTGCGTTTATCAAGTTTATTAAGGGTGCCGCTGCGCTGAGCGGAGAACAGCTAAGCCTTGAAACCTTGTCTGAAATCGCAGGAATGAATGTAAACACGATAAAAAGCTGGCTTTCTATTTTGGAAACGGGAGGGCATATATACTTATTGCAACCTTATTCAAATAATTCTTGCAAAAGGCTTATTAAAAAGCCCAAGCTGTATTTTTTGGATACGGGGCTAATTTGCTATTTGGGCGGTTGGAACACGCCTGAACAATTGTTAAACGGCGCAAGGTGGGGGCATATTTACGAAACCTATGTTATAAGCGAGGTGCTAAAAAGTTATTTTAATGACGGGGATTTATATCCGCCGTTGTACTATTATAGGGATAAAGAAAAAAATGAGGTAGATATAATTATTGAAGAGGGCAACACGCTGTACCCCGTGGAAATAAAAACAACCACAGAACCAAAAAAGGGGCATATAAGCGCATTTAATGTTTTAAAAAAGATTCCCTCTAAGCATATTGCTGAGGGTGCCGTAATATGTTTATATAAAAATGCAATCAAATTAGACGGAAACAATTGGGCAATCCCCGTTTCCATGATATGAGGCGTGTTTTCCTGCCCAAAAAATGCAGAAATATCTGCAATAAAGCGGAAAATAAACAGTAAAAAACGAGTGAAAAATGTGAAAAATTGGCAAAAAGTGCCTAAAAAGCGCGTAAATGGCGGGTTTTGATAGTGCTTTTTGGCGTTTTACTGTTAATTTACTATTTCGCAGAAAATTTTTTGCTGTTGACTTAGTTGGAAACTTGTGGTAAAATAGCTACACGGTGTGCTAAAGGGGAGTGCAAAACGCTTTCTTTGCGCACTTTAATAAACTAAAAAACCAAATTTGGAGGACAAATTTATGAAAAAGAACAAATTTATGAATAAGGGGACAGCCCTTTTCGGCGCAATTGCAATGGTTATGATTGCTGTTGTGTCTATCGTGGGCGTAACCTTTGCATGGTTCAGTGCATCACCAGATCCCAGAGTAACGGGAATTAGGGCAGAAGTTGCAGGCGCGGAAACCTTACAGATTTCGCACCTCGGAACAGACGGCACTTTCTCAAGAATTCTAACTTGGACAAGTATCAGCACAAATCCTCATGCGCAAGCAAACCTTCCCGCGAAACTTACCTCTGTAACACCCCAAGCAAACAGAACCACTGGCGAAGTTGAACTTGGTTTAAACAACAGGTTACAATTTTATGGGGACGGCATGGAATTCTGCCCCGATTTGTTTGAAGATTGGTTTGTAGCAAACGAAACAACAAGAGACACTGTTCTTGGCGAAACCTTTGCAACTTACGATTTAGCAATAGACAAAGCAATGGAAATGGGTATCATATATTCTGGCTTACCTTCCACATGGGCAAACCACCCTGCGTTTAATTGGTACAAGTACAAAGGCGGAGTTCTTTCTTACGCAACAACCCCTGGTACAGGAGACGGCGGTTGGTACTTCTTCCCCTTGTTCTTCAGGGCATCAAGTGACACCGATATTTATATTGCACTTCCCACTGCTGACGGCGGACACGACAACACTTTTGCAGATTCAAGAGAAAATGGTACGATTGCAAGGCAAATAATTTCGCAATCCGTTCGTTTCGCGTTCGTACATAATGGCGAAACGGTTGTTTACAAACCTCAACCCGAAATTGTTGGCGGAACTAATGCGGGAGCGGCGGCAAACCTTACTGGCGACTTGCTTGATACAAGAGGTGGCGGAAATATCGTTCCTAACATTTATAACGCACACACTTGGGCAAGCGTAGCTGGCACTATTCCTTCCACTGATATTGTGAAAGGCGGTCCCGAAGTGAGTGGCGCAAACTTACTTAAGATTGGAACAACGGACGCATTTGACGATTCAACCACAGCACTTGCTGAAGAAACCACCACAAGGATTGATATCTACATTTGGGTAGACGGCAACGATATCTACAACACCAACTTTGCCGCAAACAGCAACTTCATAGCGCAACTTCAATTCTACGGAATCGCTAAAATAGCGTAAAGAACCAAAAGTAAACAAAAGTGTGTAAATAATTATTGACACTTACGCACACACATGTTATTATTAAACAACTTAAATATGAAAGCTTTAAGCACGATGCTTGCATCGTGCTTTAGCTAACAACACAAAGGGGGGCAAATGTCCAAATTTACTATCACAAAAAAGCAGGTGAAATTGATACTTGATATCGTTTCTTATGTGGCAATAGCATGCATTGTTTTGCTTGCAGTTCTATCCTTAATGCTTTCGGTAACCACTAAGAGGGAATCCGAACTTCCAAGGCTATTCGGTTCTACCGTTATGCTTGTGGAATCTGACTCAATGAAGGGTAGCAAGTCCGATAACTTCAAAAAAGGCGATCTTGTTAAAGTGGAAGTTTTATCCTCTAATGCAGACAAAGCAAAGCTAAAAGTCGGCGATATTATAACTTTTAAGTTTGACAGGGCAGGTAACCTTGACGGCGGGCAAGAGTTTAACACTCACAGAATTCATAGCTTGATTTTAAACGAAGACGGCGAGGTTTACGGCTTTAAAACCAAAGGTGATAATAACACCGCCGTGGACGCAGACAGCGTTTATTTTCCCGATATCGTAGGCAAATATAACGGACACCTTTCGGGGCTTGGCGCGTTTATGGGCTTTTTGAAATCCACAGCAGGGTTTATTGTTCTTATTATTCTTCCCCTTGTGCTGTTTGCAGGCTACAGGGTTTATATCTTGGTTAAAATTATCCTTGACATTAAGAAAGAAAAGAATAAAGATAAGCAACCTTTATCCGAAGAAGATCAGCTTAAACTCTTAAAGGAATTAGAGGAATTAAAGGCAAAAGTGGCAGGCACGGCAAAAGAAGAAGCTGTGGAAGAAATCGCGGAAGTTCCCGCTGAGGTTATAACCCAAGCCGAACCCGTAGCAGTGGCTACAGAAGAGGTTGCCATTCCCGCAGAAACCATTACTGAGGCAGAAGTAGCAGAAGAAATTGCAATCGTAGCAGAACCAGTGGCAGAAGCGGAAGTGGCGGAAGTAAAAGCCCCCAAAGCCACTGCAAAACCCGCTAACCCAAAAGCAACCGCGCCCAAAGCTACCACAGCTAAAACCGCAACCGCAAAGCCTGCAACTGCAAAAGCAACCGCCCCCAAAGCTACCACGGCAAAACCTGCCTCGGCTAAAGCCACACCCAAAGCAACAGCCCCCAAAGCAAAAGCAACGGACAAAAACGCTTAAGGGAAACAAACCGAGTAAAAGACCTCTTGCGGAATAACCCTTGCGCAAGAGGTTTTTTAGATTAATATGGATGTCTTTTTAAAATTTTTCTATGAAGTCATGTATGTACTCCTTGAGAAGCTGGGGGACTTTTTTGGCGGACTTTGGCGGAATTTTTGGGCGATTTTCAGCATTAGAGATTATAACGGAATCCTTTCCTTATATAAAGACGACTTCAACGGTTGGGCTTGGTTTTTCACAATTGTGTTCTTAATTCTTCTTGTGGGCTTTATCGGGCTTATAGGATTTATGATTGTTTTGCTTGTGAAAAAGTACATAAGGGTAAGGAAAAAGTTTGTGGAACAGGAAGAAATGGTTCTGCAAATTGATGATCTTAATAAAAAAGTGGTAAAGCTGATTCGTGAAAAGGATTACCTTATGGCACTCAAGGTTTCCCAACTTGGGCTAAAGCCGGGGGACGATGTGGGTAACGGCGAAGTGGCAGGCGAGAAAGACGAACGCTTTGTTAAACTTATCAGCGTGGATCAGCAGTACGCAGAGGGAATGTATGTTACCGAACACCCGCAGGATTTCACCCTTGAACAGCTTGTGAACGATTTAAGGAATTACGCGTGTAAAGAACTTAAACTTTTTTACACCCACCGCATAATAGGGCTTTTTGTGGCAGGGCTTGCCACCTCTAAAATCATAATCCTTGAAGGTATCAGCGGAACTGGTAAAACCAGCTTGCCGTATGCCGTGGGCAAATTCTTCGCGTTTGACACACCTATCGTGCCTGTGCAACCCTCATGGCGTGATAAAGCGGAACTTGTGGGATATCTTAACGAATTTACCCGCCGTTTTAATGAAACAGACTTCTTGAAAAATGTGTACGAATGCAAATATCGTGAAACGGTAAGCCTAATTGTTCTTGACGAAATGAACTTGGCGCGTATTGAATATTACTTTGCAGAAGTTCTTTCAATGCTTGAACTTCCCAATACCGCTGAATGGCTTCTTGATGTTGTGCCTGATAATTGGGCAAGCGATCCTAAACTTCTCACAGGGGGCAAAATCCCTTTCCCCACCAATGTTTGGTTTGTGGGAACTGCAAATAATGACGACTCTACTTTCACAATAACCGATAAGGTTTATGATCGTGCTACCGCTATCCCCATTAACACAAAGGGCGTTGCGTTTGAACCGGGTGAGTATAAGAGGTACGACATTAAGGAAACATACCTAAAGCAACTTTTTGTGGAAGCTAAGGAAAAATACATAATTCCCGAAGGGCTTTTTGCAAGAATCGCACAGCTTGATAACTTCGTGCTTGAAACCTTCCGCATTACATTCGGTAACCGTATTTTAAAGCAAATGAAGGATTTCTTGCCTGTGTTCGCCGCTTGTGGCGGTGATATGATAGACGGCTTGGATTTCTTCCTAACCACAAAAATATTCAGAAAGTTCGGCAGTTTAAACACTTCGCACGAACAAGAGAACCTGCAAAAGCTGATTCTTGTGCTAACCGCCATATTTGGCGAAAAAAATATGCAAGAATCTAAAGAATTCATTCAGAGAATGATAAGATAGGTGATATAATAATGCACGAGTGCATAATTCAGAATTCAGAATTATGAATTCAGAATTAAGGATTTCAAATATAATTAATAAAATTCCACAATTCTGCATTCTGCATTCTGAATTCTTAATTAGAAAATGCGGAACGCATTATAGATAAGAGGTTAAAACATGGACGGACTTCCCGATTTAGTAGATTTAAATAGCTTAATGCAATCGCCAAAGGTTGCTGATTCTCAACCTGCGCCAAAAACCGCAGGCTTTGCAGGTATGCCTGCGCTTGATCCGCTTCCGCCCCTTGGCGGTACTTCGGCAGGTTTGCCACCCCTTAGCAGTGCGCCGTTAGGCAGTGCTTCTTTGGGCTTAGCCTCTAAGGGTGCGTCTGTGATTGCGCCTGTTCCCGTAAAGCCACCAAGAAAGCGCAAAGCAGTGGCAGAGGGCGCACCCGCAAAGCCCGCCACACCTAAGAAAGCACCCGCTAAGCCTGCCACCCCCAAAGTTGCCGTGGAAAAGCCCGCACCTGCCCCGCCTGCAAAACCTCAAGGAAAGCAAGCAGGATATGAAAAGGTTGCCACCCCCAAAAAAGCACCCGAAAAAATGCAAGTTCCCGAAGTGGAAGTTTTTGATCCTGCCGTAGCGTACAAGGCTATTGATTGGAAAAGCGCAGGGCTTTGGCGCAGGGCGGCGAAAGATACCGTGGCAGATAAGAACTTCTTATTTGATTACAGGCTTTCTTTGAAGAATAAAAAAGGCGTGCTTATCACGCAGGAAGATATTTCCCGAATGGCGGCAGTGCTACCTGAATTCCAAATTAAATTTGATAAACTTCTTATTGAAAAGGTTTTAAGCATTGCCTCGGCGCAAACCGTGCCACTTTGCGTTAAAATTTCCACAGGATATTTCCAAAGTGCGGAATTTGTGCGTGATTTTGTGGGAATGTTTGCCGATGCGGATTTCCCTCAAAATGTGTTTTTTGAGATTAATGACGATGCTTTTATCTATCACGAAAGAAACAGCAAAACTTTTGAAATATTTAAAAAACTTGGCATAAAACTTGCGGTTAAGAACTTTGGCTATAATATTTTTGAGTACGGAAAGATTCCTGATTTTGAAATAAGCGTGCTTAAAATCGGTTCTGAATTGGTTAAAAATTTCAGCAAAGATGTCCGTGCGCGTTCGGTGGTTCACCACATTTTCTCTTACGCAAAAATCATGAAAGCCGAAGTGGTTGCTTACGGAATTGATACCGTGGCAGACGAATCAAAGTTTAAAGCACTCGGTTGCTATAAAATACAAGGGCTTGTAGAGAACTAATGAACGATAAGCAGATTGCAGAATTTTACGAAGCTTTTAAGAAGCGTGTTTTCGGCACTCTTAGTTCGGATATTTTTTATGCAAGTTTTTTAAACTCTTTGCAGGGCGGAAAGCGCAAATTTACCACGCAAAACATATTTATTGATCGTGAGGTAGACGAAACTTGGGTTCGCGCTATTGAGCTTGCAATCCCCCACATGAGCCAAATTATCAATAATCCGCGCCAATTTCTTAAAACTGAAGAAGATGTTGTCGCGGTGGAACTCGCGCGGAAAATCACCGTTAAATCAATCCGCCACCTTTCGGTAAATTCCCACCTTATCAGAAATATTGAGGATAAAAAGGTTACGCCCTCTAAAATTCTTACCTTTCATAACGAAGATACCCTTGATCTTTATGAAAACCGCTTTGTTATGACACTTCTCTTAAAAGTTACGGATTTCGTGGAAATGCGTTACTTAAAACTTACTTCGGATGCACGCGGTAAGAAATCCGAGATAGCGTTTAAGGGTGAATTTGATAGGAATAATGAAAAAACCAAATATAGCCTGCAAGTGAAAACTGAGGACGGCGGATACACCGCCGAAAGCGGTAACGCCAATATGAAGCGCATTGAAAAAATCCGCGAATATCTTTTGGGGTTTAAAAGAACCAAGTTTTACAAGGATTTGAAAGGGCTTCCAAGCATTAAAATGCCCGTAAACAAAACCAATCTTTTATTAAAATCCCCCGACTATTTTGCTTGCCTCGGGCTTTGGAACTTCCTTGATGTTTATAGAAAACCGGGGTACAGCATTAAACTTTACGATAATAACACCGCGCCCGAAGGCAAAATCAAAGAGGCGGAATGCCTTGTGTTTTTTGCTTACGCCATGCTTAAAGAAGTGCTTGCAGGTAAGGACGCACCGAATGAAAACGATATTGAACGCCAAAGAACGGTAGAACCCACCATTGTGCGCAAAAGCATTACGGATTTTGTGGAACACTTTGATGTGGGCGTGCCGATAAACGAACTCAACCACGAGGATATTATGGCAGGAATGCTTAAAGCATTCCACAGTGGCGCACCCGCGGAAGCCGAGTATACCAAACTTGCCCCCACCGTGCATTGGGAAGAATTTAGCGAAACAGAACCCCCCGAAAAGCAAGACGCCACAACCGTTAAAGCGAATGACGGGTTTGAGGTGTTTGAATAATGCGAACGCATTATTCAGGGGGCAGGATGCAGGTTGCAGGGTGCAGGGAAGGAATCTAAATCTCATTATAAATAAATCCATAATTCTGCATTCTGAATTCTTAATTCTGAATTAATCTTAAATATTCCCTGCACCCTGCACCCTGCACCCTGCAACCTGCACCCTAAATAACAATGTTGCCCAAGCACCTATCACTCAATAGCCTTGGCGGTGAATTTACAGAACTTAAAACCGCAATAACCCGAGGTGAAAAAACCGCGGTGTTTTCTGCTATCGGAAATGCGCGCTATCATATTTCCGCAGGGCTTGAAAAGTTTTTTTTGCTTGTTACTTCGGATAGCGTTTCGGCAAGAAAAGCGCAAGAGATTTTAAAAGGTTACTGCGAAAAAGAAGTTGTGTATATCCCTGAGGGCGGGGGCGTAAGGCTTAAAGGTAAGCCTATTAAAAGCCTTTCCGATACTGAAAGGTTTTCCGCTTTAACCAAAATTTTAACTGGCGGTGCAAGCGGTGCGGTGGTTTCCGCCGAGGCACTTTTGCAGTATCTTCCAAGCGCAGAACACTTTTCTTCGCTTATCGTTTCACTAAATAAAAACCAAACAATTAACCGCGATAAACTTATTTCCCTCTTTATTAACGCAGGCTATAAGCGCGAAAGCGCGGTGCAGGAAACGGGGGATTTTTCCGTGAAAGGTGAGATTGTGGATATTTGGGCATTAGGCGAGGATTTGCCTGTGCGCTTGGAATTCTTTGACGATATTGTGGAAAGCGTGCGCTACTTCGCCCCTGAAAGCATGACTGGCGTTAAGGAAATTAGTGAGATAACTATTTCCCCGATTGCTTTAAGCACAGCAAATGCGCCCCAATGCACGCTTTTTGATTATCTTAATAAAAGTGCGGTTATCGCGCTTGACGAAACCGTGCAAATTTATGAAAAGATTAAGGCATTTTATTTATCCCACATTACAAGGATTAAAAACCTAACCGAGGCAGGGGAAGAGATTGATTACGAATTATCCTTAGTTCCCACCCCCGATAAAATAGCGGGCGATATTCGTGATTACGCGGTTTTAGGATTCCAAAACATTACTTCGGGTAACCTATTCTATAAGCCAAGCAAAATATTTTCAATTAAAGCCCTGCCCGTTACGCGGTACGCAATTAACCGCGATGCCCTCGTCCGCGATATTAAAAACGCGCTTATCCTCGGTGGCAGGGTGATAATTTTTGCAGGAAACTTAGGGGGCGCAAACGCGCTTTATAACTTCTTTTTAGAAAATGATTTAAAGGCGGTTTTATCCGAAACAGGCGGGGAAGACGGTGAGTTTTTAATTGTTAAAAAGTATATTTCGGGCGGATTTATTTATCCTCAAAACAAAATCACCGTAATAGGGACTGACGACATTATCCGCCGTGAAGCCCCGAAGGCAAAAAGCCTAAAGGAAAAGCGCGGTGCGTTTATCACCCCTGTAAAGGGTGATTTCGTGGTGCATGAAACCCACGGTATCGGCATATCCGAGGGGGTTGTTCAAATTGAATCAGGTGGCAATCTTCGCGATTATTATGTTATTAAATATAAGGGTGAGGACAGGCTTTATATCCCAGTGGATCAGCTTGATACTGTGGAAAAATATACAGGCGGTGGCAAGCCCGAAATCCATGCAATCGGCGGTAAGGAATTTGCACGGATTAAAGAACGCGTTAAAAAATCCGTGAAAGCCTTGGCGGTGGATTTGCTTTCGCTTTATGAAAAGAGGCTTAGTGGCAGGGGGTATAAATATCAGCAAGATACCGTGTGGCAAAAGGAACTTGAGGATAGCTTTGAATTTAACGAAACCGAGGATCAACTTCGTGCGATAGCCGAAATCAAAAGCGATATGGAAAGCGGTAAGGTTATGGACAGGCTTCTTGCGGGCGATGTGGGATTTGGAAAAACCGAGGTTGCAATCCGTGCGATTTTTAAAACCGTGATTGAGGGACGGCAGTCCGCAATCCTTTCCCCAACCACGATTTTAACCCAACAGCACTATAACACGCTTAAAAAGAGATTCGGCGATTTTGGTATAAAAATTGATGTTTTATCCCGTTTTATGAGTAAAAATTACATTTCTTCCGCCTTAGAACGCATAAAAAGCGGTGAAACAAGTGTGATTGTTGCCACACACCGCCTGCTTTCAAAAGATGTTTCTTTTAAAGATTTGGGGCTTTTGGTGCTGGACGAGGAACAGCGGTTCGGGGTTGAACACAAGGAAAAAATCAAAGCCCTAAAAACCAATGTAAATGTGCTTGCGCTTTCCGCCACGCCCATTCCGCGCACGCTTCACATGGCACTTTCGGGAATAAGGGACATTTCTGTGCTTGAAACGCCCCCCGTCAACCGCCAACCGATAGAAACTTTCGTTTGCGAATATTCCGAAGCGTTGGTTAAAGACGCAGTTTTAAGGGAACTTAGCCGTGGCGGGCAGGTGTTTGTGCTTTATAACCGCGTGCAAACGATAGAAAATTTTTATAACCGCCTGCGTGATTTCCTGCCAAGCGAGGCAAAAATCATTTACGCCCACGGACAGCTTGAAAGCGGTGAACTTGAAGATAGGATTTTAAAATTCTATAACAAGGAAGCAAATGTGCTTATTTCCACCACAATAATTGAAAACGGCATTGATTTGCCGAGTGCAAACACCCTTATTGTGGTTGATTCGGATTCCTTGGGGCTTTCCGAACTTTATCAGCTTAGGGGGCGCGTGGGCAGAAGTGACGCCTTGGCGTACGCATATTTCACCGTCCGCGAGGGCAAAGTTTTAACCGAAAATGCAGGCAAACGGCTTGACGCACTTTTAAGCCACACCGAACTCGGTAGCGGTTTTAAGATTGCCATGCAGGATTTGGAAATCCGTGGCGCAGGCAATGTGCTTGGCAGAGAACAGCACGGAAACATGGAAAAAGTGGGCTATGATCTTTATGTTAAACTTTTAAACGAAAGCATGGACGAATTAAATAATACTTCCGCACGCAAACGGCGCGAAGCCGAAATCCTTGTGGACGGCGATGTTTCCTTACCTAATAACTATATTGAAAACGCGGGCGAACGCGTAAGGTTTTATAAAAAAACCGCTTCGCTAACCTCTCAAGACGAACTTAGCGAATTTTTAATAACCTTAAAGGACGCTTACGGCGAACCCTCAGAAAGCGTACTTGCGCTTTTGGCGGTGGGGCTAATCAAAAACCTTGCAATGGAAATTGATATTAAGCGCGTAATTGCAAAAAAGGACGCACTTTCGCTAATCTTTTATGATTTTTCCGTCCTAAAAAATGAAAGCGTTATGAACGCACTTTCAAAATTCCAAAAAACCGCCGTCCTCACCCCGCTAAACCCCCCAAGTATCCTCTTTGAAAACAAAACCAATTCCCTAAAAGCCCGCCTTGAAACTCTATTAAACTTTTTGCTTGCCTGCAACTAACAGCTTTGCGAAAAGTGCCTGTTTGGGAATCCTGTAAGCGTACTATGGCATAGACTAACGCACGGTGCAATAAACAGGTTTTTTGGCTTAATCGTCTTTTCGTGAAACTATAATGGTTTTATTTTCCTTATCGTACGAGGCAAGGATTATATTTTTTAAATCCTTTTTATTCTTTATGCCTGCTTTTTTGTACAGCCAACTTATATCTTTATTTAATTCGGTTAAACTGCTGTACGAAATGTGTCCGTCATCTATCAAATAGAAAGGGAACTTGGCAGGGGCTATAGGCAAATTCAAATCCTCAACCGTAACGGGCTTTTGGGGGGACTTGGGCATAACGCTTAACGAACCGCTGTTTTCAAGAATGGCATAAGCAATATCGTTTAAATCAAAATAACCCTTATCTCTGCTTAGGGCAATTAAATCATTGATATCAATCTTGCTTTTCTTAAGCTGTTTATAATCAATTTTCCCCTCATAAATCACGGTTTTGGGTTTACCTTTAAAGAAATTTTTCAACACAGGCCCTTTTCTTTCCAAAAACACCACAAGCAAACTAAACGCAAAAAACACCGTTAAAGCGGTAAGATAATAATAAAAAGGCGTACCGCCAGTGTCCGTTGCCATATTCGCCGCAATAGAACCCAAAGATATCCCAAACACATAATCCACAAAATCAAGCTGTGCAATTTGCTTTTTGCCAAGAATTTTTGAAATGATAAACAAAAAGGCAATAGAACCAAGCGAAAAAATTATAACTTTAAATATAGACGGCATGGAATTAGTATCTTAATTATTCCATAAAAAACAAAAAGAGGGCTTAGCAAATTAGTTTTATTGCTTGCGCCCTGTTAAACAATCCAAATCTTCGTCAAAATAATCGGCAATTTTTATTAAATTTTCTAAACCGATTTCTCTTTGGCAATGCAAATATCTAAATAAAGTTTGTTGCGGAATGCCGATTTCCTTAGCCACACCGCCCACACTTCTGTTACCAATAAGGGTTTTTAAGTTTTCTGCTAATTTTTCTTTGTACATATCGTTATAAAAATTTAACACCAAACGGTTATAAAAGGTTGACTTAACACCAAACGGTGTGATATACTCAACAAAATAACACAACTTAGGAGAAAAACTATGCCAAATTATGAATTTAAAACTTTAAAATGTTACCCCAATGACTACACCGAACAAAGATATGTCGATTTTTACCAAAATTGCGGTTGGCAAATTATGGACATGGACAGAAAGCAAGTTTACACAGGGCAAAGTTCGGACGGAACAAAGAACTACTCAACCTCAACGCATATAAAAATGCAAAGAGATACAAGTATGCTTAATTACGCAAAAATAGCTGAACTTTCAGCCAAAGCCGAAAGATATTTTGACACAAGTTTAACAAATGCGGTTAATTATGACAAGGCGTTCGCAAGTGCCAAAGGGCTTGCGACTATGTTTGTTTTATTCGGTTTCTTTATTCTTCCCGTAATAGGTTGGTTCTTAAGCATACCGTTTTTTAAGAAAATGAAATTGAGAAAACAGGAAGTTACCGAAACATACAATAAAAACAAATCTGAATCGGACAAAGCTTACGAAGAATGCAAAGCACTTGTAAAAATTTCAAGGCAATAATGCCAAACTAACTAAACTAAAAATAACAACCGAGAAAGCCCCCGAACAAGGGGCTTTTCTTTTGCGCCACTTTTTAAGCCTCATTGTTTTTCAAAATTTAAAACACAGCATTTTCCTCATTTCTTAAAAAGCGGATAGTTGCTATTCGTTATTTTGCGGTTCTTCTTCCAAGGGGGAATCGGTGGCGGTTTCTTCGCAGGGCAGTTCTTCGCTTTTTAAATTTCTTTCTCTTAATTCCTTTAGCGCGGATTCTATTCTTTCTTGTTCCTTTTTGTTGTGTTTTATGAAAAGTAAGGGGATTATGGTGAGAATCGCGCCGAAAGCGGGGGCTAACATGAATACAGGCCATGCCCAACGGACGAATACGGGCGAAAGAGATTCCCTTGCGACAGCCAAGGCTTCGGCACTACTCATGCCTGCTTTTATCAATTCGGCGCGGATTTCGTCTATCGCGCCTGCGTCATATCTTAAAAGTGTTAAGGTTATGCCTGCAAAAAGCACATTTAAAGCACCGCCTGCTTTTGCAATAAGGTTTATCATGGCGAACACGCTTGCTTCGTTCCGCTTGCCCGTTTCAAGTTCAATTTTATCAAGGCTATCACTGAAAAGGGCGGTTTGCGCCACGCCCCTCATATTGTTTGGCGTGCTTGCTATAAACAAAAAGAATCCCGCAATAAGGACGCCCCAAACAGTGTTAAACGAAGCTAAGCTACTCACGAAAGCAAACGCAAGCACACGGCAAACAAGTTGCACAAGAGGCACAAAAATCAGCACATTTCTCATTCCGCCAAGTTTTTTGGCAAGTTTTGTTGTGCCGAATATGCCAAGCATACTTGGAATGCCTGTTATCAGCCCGAAAATAAAGCCCGAAGTAATGCCGTCAAGCTGTTTTCCGAAGATATTAAAGCTAACAAGATATTCAAAAAAATGGATATATCCGATAGTTAAGGTAACACCGCCCA
This sequence comes from Bacillota bacterium, assembly GCA_009781445.1. Classification (GTDB taxonomy): domain Bacteria; phylum Bacillota; class Clostridia; order Christensenellales; family DTU072; genus WQYD01. The sequence continues at coordinate 29,947 of WQYD01000015.1, forward strand.
AGATTGAACTTAGCATTGCAAGCAGAACTACCTTGTTTTTAAGCAAAAGTTTTAGCGGTTCAAGCACATTTTCTTCAAGTTTCGGCGCGTGTGCGCGTTCGCTAACGGCATAATTAAATCGGGATAAAAGCATACCGCCCAGCCCCAAAATCAAGCCAGCCACGGCAAAAACCCACCGCCTTTGCCCCACGGCTACTGCGCCGATAATAAGCGGAATTATTTCTTTCGGCAACCCGCCAACCATTGCGCCTGTGCGCCCCCATTGAGAAATCCGCCCCCTTTCTTCCGAAGTTGTGCCTGCAAGCGAACAAATTCCCCACTGCGCAATATCTTGAAAGGTGTAAAGAATGCTATAAAAGAAAAAGGCAATCATTAGCAACACAAACGCAAGCATATTAGGTTCGCCCACGCCCTTATGCCCCACTAAACCCACCGAAAACATAAACGCAATCAGCACGCCCATAGGCAATGCAACCTGCTTCAGCATTGGCCTGAACTTCTCTTCGCTTTTAAAAAGCCCCGCAAAAACCTTTCTATCCATTAAAATTCCACCAGGGATATCCGTGAAAGCGTCCCAAATTCTAATGGCAAACAAAGCCCCGCCCACCAAAAGCGGATTTATGTACAGCACATTTACGCAGTAAAAAAGCAAGAATGTCATCATTGAGATGCCCACATTCTGCCCAAACGCGCCCATAGTGAATCGTCCTATTTCCCTGTTAGGAATTTCGTGCTTTGAGTCCTCACCCCACAGCTTATTGCCTAACCGCTTTAATGGTGTTGCTTTCACTTGTACCCCCGAAAAGTGTCTACAAGTTTCTGAAAAGTAGACACTTTTAATTATATTTTTCCTACGGAAAAGTGATATTACTTCGTAATGATATTTGCCCCGTTGGGGCAAGTGAAGGAAAAATTTAATTGAAAAGCCCTAAAATCATTAAAGATTTTAGGGCTTTTGCTGGTGACCCCTGGGAGAATCGAACTCCCATTGTCGCCGTGAAAGGGCGGTGTCATAACCGTTAGACCAAGGGGCCAAAATTTTAATGTGCGTGCGTTTCGGCGAAACAACCCGCGGTTCAAAGTGAAGCGAGGGTTGTTTTGTGGTGGGAGCAGTAGGACTCGAACCTACGACCACCTGCTTGTAAGGCAGGCGCTCTACCAACTGAGCTATACTCCCGTAAGCCGACCAAGCGTTTTACAAAATTTCAATTTTGTAAAAGTCGGGCCAGATTTGGATTGATTTTAGTTTTTTAAGTTACAGATTTTTGTTACCGCTTGTTCTTTTTTCGCTTACGGCTTTGTGTGTTGTTTTGGTAGCGGTGGTCGGATTCGAACCAACGACCTGCCGGGTATGAACCGGCCGCTATAGGCCAACTAAGCTACACCGCCCCATATTTTTGCCCGAAAGAAGTAAGTTTGGTAGCGGAGATGGGATTCGAACCACATGACCTTCGGGTTATGAGCCCGACGAGCTACCTCTGCTCCACTCCGCAATGCCTAATCATTTTATACCTTGTAAAACGCGCTTGTCAACTCTTTTAACTATGTTTTTTCATTCAGCGCACAACGCACAGCGCACAGCGCACAATGGTGGAATCTAAATCTCATTATTAGTTAATTAATCCACAATTCTGCACTCTTTATTCTGAATTAATCCTTCATTGTGCGCTGTGCGCTGTGCGTTGTGCGCTGAAAAACAATTCTTTATTCTGAATTAACCCAAAATAGCCGTTTCCCCCGCCTTAACCCCGCTTATAATCTTAATCGGTTCTTTCTTATTAAAGTCATGAAAGATTATGTTAAAGATTCTGCCGTTCGGGGCGAAGGATAAATCGCCCTCGGTTGAGATTTTTAGTGTGGGGGGTTGATTATCCTCTGCGTCTTTTAGTTCAAAAACGGTTGTTAGGAATTTGCCGTTTTTATATTCAAGGGTTTCGCTGTCGTCTTCGTACAGCTTAAATACGCCGTTGCCTTTGTAGCAGATAATATCAAGTTCTTTGGGGTTTTTGGTGCTATTACCCTCAGGTTTTGCTAAGGGGATAATTGAACCCTCTTTTGCGAAAACTGGAATTGAATTAAAATCACGGCTAACTTCTGTAAAGCCACCGCGAGAAGCGATTATTTCATGTGTAAAAATATCCTTAAATTGCCCTTTGGGTAACCAAACTTTGGTTTTTGATAGCCCGTTTTGTGATTTACTTGTTATCGGTGCAACTATCAATTCGCTTCCGAAAAGATATTCCCGCTTTGCTTTAAACGCACCTTTTTCATTGCTGTAATCATAATACAGCGGTTCAATTAAGGCTCTGCCGATATCTTCTGTGCGCTTTACCATGGTGTAAATATACGGAACTAACCGCATTCTCAAATTAAGTGCGTCTTTAAGCCTTTCGGTTTGCGGTGGGAATTTCCAAGGCTCTTTTCCCGTACCCATTTTAGTGCTGTGCAGGCGCATTATCGGTGAAAAAACCCCGAATTGCGCCCAACGCAAAAATAGTTCCGCATTGTATTCGTTTGCGGTTGGTTCGCTTACGGTTCTTTTTAGATACCGCCAAACCCTTAAACTCATGTGTCCGCCGATATCGTGAGACCACATGGGGTAACCTGCGTTTGACGAATTCGCGGTGAAATAAGGCTGAAATTTTAAGGATTTCCAAACAATGAAAGCGTCCCCCGAAAAGCCCAAAGGATAGCGGTGGCTTCCAAGCCCTGCGTAGCGCGAAAGGATTAAACCGCGCGCGCCGTTCCTCATGCTGTTAAGATAATGGTAATGGTTTAAGCCCCACAAAGGATCGTAGCCTTTTATTTTGGTTTTCGTGCCTTGTTGCCAATCAATCCACCAAGAATCCACACCGCATTCTTCGTAAGGATTGTGCAAAACTTCAAAATACGCATTCACAAATTTGGGATCTGTTAAATCAAATTCCACAGTTTTGCCGTTTTTAGTGCCTGTGGCTTCCGCCATATCGGGGTATTGTTCTTCGTAC
>WQYD01000016.1 GCA_009781445.1 Bacillota bacterium
AAACGATTATGACGAAGCCCATAAGAATTTAAAGGACGCAGGTTATAAGGTTGATTATATTATCACGCATACCACTGATTCTAAAGCCCTCTTGTATCCGCCACTTTCTGGGCATTATAAGCCCGAAACCCACACTAACAGAATGCTTGCTAATTTTGAAGCAATGATTGATTACAAGCATTGGTATTTCGGGCATTACCACACAGATGCACGCATTACAGAAAAGAAAACCGCGCTTTATAACACGGTTATCCTTTTATAAATTCAAATTAAGGCTTAATTTTGTGAAGTTAAAACCACTGCCCAAACCGCTGAGTTTGTGCTTGGCACTGCGGTAGTAGACGAATTTTGCGTGTTTCGCCAAAGGGTGTAACCCTCTCTATCGTGAGTCCACACGAACGGTGCGTTCGTGGTAGCAAAGGTGCGTGCTACCCACACCGCGTGCCATTCCGCGCTATAAGGTTCACCTAAGAACGGTGCTGTACTTCCTGCAATGCGCCTTTCCCACACTGTGCGCTTACCGCCGTTATCGGTGGTTATAACTGTGGAAACCCTGCAATCGTGTTTAACTTCTTCCCAATTTCCGCTTGCAAGGGGGCTTCCGATAACCGCACCTAAGACTGTTTCGCCCTCTCTAAGGTTAAAGTTTTCGCTTATTTTCCAAAAGCGCAAATCGTTTGTTTCCGTGCTTCCCGTTGTCGCGTGGATTCTTAAATTTAAATTCCCTGCTTGCCTTAACCGCCACGGTTCACTGCCCTCTTTTACATATTGCGTGCTTTCGCTGTAAGGTTCAACTATGCGGTAATGCGAGGTTTGAACAGCGGGGTTACTTGCGCTTGCCCACACGGAATCAAACAAAGTGTAGTAATTTTCGCCGAATTTAAAAATTTGGGTGCTTGGGTGGTTATCTGCGTACCAAACTATCGGGGCGTTTGTTTCCTCATAATTTAAGACTCTGCGCCAACCTTCCTGCGAGGCACTTGGGGGTGCTGTGTAAGGTGCTACTGCGCTAATATTAGGCACGCTTCCCGAAACGCGCTGATAGATTTCGCCATGATAGCTAACTATGCGCCCCGTTAAATTTCCGCCCCAATCCCAACGCAGATTGCCGTCCCATTCCGCCACACCCACAAGATCATTATAATTAGGAACTAAAGCCCAACCGTCTGAACCTGAACCGTTAGGGGGTGCGTTTGTTGCACCGCCCGTTCTTAGATAACAGCTTAAGCCGAACTTAACGAACGAACCTGTGGTATACGCTTGCTGTGCGTTGTACACAAATTGAGGGGGATAGAGGAAAATATTTTCCTGCCATTTTCCTATTTTTAGAACCGCATTGCTAAGCGAATCCGCGCTTTTAATTCCGCCCCAAAAAGCCAAGGAAGTGCTTCGCACCAAAACGAACAGCACGAAAACTATTACCGCTATGAACGCAATTGCGTACTTTGCGTTTTTATTTTTATTTGCCGTTTTGTTTTGCATGATAAGCACCCCCTTTTGCTTTTTTGGTTAGTTTGCGGTATTCTCAGTGATTCGTCAGCTTACGCTAAAGTTATGGAAAGCGTAAGCGCAATTGTTACCTCTTGGCTGTGAATCGCGTTATAGATTGCTTCGCTTGAAGGTTCGTCCATTGTGATTTTAACTATAACTTCAAGATTACCGCCGTCTTCGTTAAACTCAATTATGAAATTGTTATTAAGATTTAAGTTTTCTTCGCCGTTTGCTTGAACGCCAAATTTAATTAGGGCGGAAGCGTCTTTTTGGTTTTGGTTAAAGTTTTCAGCTTCGGTATTGCCTATGGCAACCACTTCTGCGGATACATTAAGCAAACCTACCGCGCCGTTATAATCCTTGGCGTTTTGGTGTTCGCTGTTCCAAACCACATTCATAGTCCACACGATTTCTTGAGTTTCGCCGTCCTTAATTTTAGTTAAAGTGCTTGGAACAAGCGCACCGCCTGATAAACCGCCACCCGATAATGATATGGTTGTGGTTACGCTTTCGCCTGTGCCAAGGGTAACTTTGCTTTCGTCTTTAACGGTGTTACTTGGTGCGCTGAAACCGTGCGACCAGAATGCAAAGCTTAGTGATGTTGCCCCCGCAAGCACAAGTGCCACGATTGCAAAGATAAGTAGTTTTTTGGTTTTTTTCATTTCTTCTCCTTTTGGTTACACTATAGTAACTTTAAGAAAAAACGCTGTCAATACTAAGTTTAAAATTGCTATAAACTACCAAAAGCCAAAGCGGGCTCGTTGGCAAAAAACCAAAACAGCCACACTGTTAAGTGTGGCTGAGTGTTGAAAAATGAATTATAGTGCTTGCGGTAGCAAGCGCGGTGGTAAAAATCGCACTTTTTGCCACCGCCCCTTACGGATTTTAGGTTGTAAACCGTTAATAAATCCGCGTAAAGGGGTGAATTTGCTTATTTATTAAGCAAAGAGGGGAAACTCGGCGAGTAATTACGAGTGCGTTTCCCCTCAGCAGAGTGTAAAGAAAGCCCATAGGGCTTTCTTTACACTCTGTAATTAGTCTTCAAGCCTGCCTACTTCAAAGTAGTAGCTTGCCCTTGAGGGCTTAACGAACACCCTTGACGCAATGCTGTACACCACAAGTGCGGTTGCAATAGCCACTGCCGTCCATGCAAAGCCGTGTTGCAGAGAAACAGTTGCATTGCCGATTTGCGTTAAAAGGTTCAGGGTAAGCATGGCAACTGAGGTTGAAAGGAATGCGTATTTTCCGTTTCTTGTGATTGCCACGGCTATCAGCGCAATAATCACCGCATAAACCGCATTGGTATCCGCAAAGAATCCGCCACCTGCAATATATGCAAGCCTTGCCGAAGCAAACGCCACACCGCCAAGCATTAAGCCGATTGCAAGCGAAGTCATTTGTGAGGCAAGCCTGCCGTACACAAAGAACATGGTGAGTATTCCAAGATAGAATAGCATTGTGCCTATGCGGAAGGAAAATCCGCCTATAAACACGGTGGGTATAAAGTTAAGTGCGAACACTAAAAACAAAAAACCCGCGCCCACCGCCAAACCGAACCTAAAATCCTTAAGCACAAATTTGCCAAGCCCTAAAAACATCAATAGTGCCAAAACACCGAATATTACACTGCTTATAATCATAAAAGCCCTCTTACCATTATTGTGAGAGGACTTTCAACTTTTATACACTAATTGCTAAAATTTGTTTTATTTTCCCTTGCCCAAGAGTTCGTCCAGCTTTTTAAACAGCGCGCCCCGTGTGCGTTCTGCGTTATGGCTTTCTATTGCTTGGTAAAAAGAATCAAAGGATTTTGGTGATTTGCGGAATTCCTGCAATTTATGCACAAGGGTATCCTCTGTGATTATTATGGTTTTTTCCTTTTTATCCATTTCCATAAGTTTCACATTGATTAGAGAACCCGAAAGGTACGCCTGCGCGCGCTTTTCTTCCTCATTCGCTGGCGGAAGCGCGAAGAACAAGGCGTTTCGGTAGTACGCTTTGGCTACCGAACTTAGCACAGGTCTGCCTACCACTGCGTCTGCGATAGCGTAAATTGCATTCACATTCGCGCCTTCGTTTACTGCTGTAAGCCCCGCGTCACGCGCGGAAACAAGCATTTTCCTATCGTAACCGCAATCCGCAATTATGTTAAATTCCTGCTTGGCAAGCCCAAGTTCGGCAAATGCTTCCTTGATTCCTGCCGTGTTTCCTTGCGGAACGGATACAAGCACGGTGATTTTGTGCTTTGTGAAAGAGTATTGTTCGTAAATGCTGTTTTTATCAAAAGCCGTGTCAAATTCAGGCGTTAGGGGCATATCCGAAACCAAAATTTTGCTTTCCGCCACGCCCTCTTTCATTAGCCCTTTCTTAACGCCAAGGTTATCCACCACATATAAATCAATTTGCTTATTTATGCATTGCTTATTTAAAGTAAAACTTGGCATTATCATAACCACAGGGACTTCGGGGTGCGAACGCATTCTTGCGGATAGGATTTCCTTCATTTTATACGCACTTGTTAATATCACAAGATTGGGGTGATACCTTAAAAACATATTAAGCGCGCGCTGGCAAGACGAACTGCTTTTGTTAAAAACAATATCTTGCTTTGGAAGTTTATCAAATTTCTTTAAGGAAAATTTGTCCTTAATAATATCGGCGGTTCGCACCACAAAGCCTTCGTCACTGAAATATTTTTCCTTAACAAGCCTAAAGAAGATATTTTGAAATTCTTCCTCACCTATAATAATAGGAAGCTGTGATTTGTTAAGCGCGAGGTAATCTTTGATTGCCTGCGTGTACTCAATGTTCTTGTTTTCTGTGAAAATTAGGATTCTTTTTTTGTCTTTCATAATTATAATTTTTTGTTTTTTAGCGGTAAGGTTACTATGATTCTATTGTAATCGGAATTACCATTGGGCGTCTTTTTAATTTGTTAAATAGGATTTTGGCGCAAACTTTGCGAATGTCATTTCTTGCTTCGCTTGCCACAAATTCACTGCCTGCATTTGCCATGAATTTTACGCTAAGTTCGGTTTTGATATCCTCAACAAGCGATTCCGGTAGCATAATCCCCCTTGAAATGATAATCGGGGGTGCGGTCAGTTCGCCTGATTTTGAAGAAGCATTTACGATTGCAATCACGAATCCGTCCCCAGACATTAGCTTCCTATCTCTTAATAAAACCTCAGAACTTTCTTGCAGACTGCTGTCAAGCATTACTATTCCCGAAGGGACTGTGCCTTGCTTTTTGATTCCTGATTTTGAAATATCGTAAACCTGCCCAAGTTCGGGAATTTCCACATTCGCAGGGCTTATTCCCATAAGAGAGGCAAGTTCTGCGTGCAGTTTTAAGTGCCTATATTCACCGTGAACTGGCATGAAGAACTTTGGCTTGGTTAAGCTCATCATCATTTTAAGTTCCTCACGGCAGGCATGCCCCGAAACATGGATTGAGGTTAAAGCATGGTAAATAACATCTGCGCCCTTGCGCGACAGGTTATTTATTACCTTATAAATGCTTCGTTGATTTCCGGGGATTGGCGAAGCGGCGATAATCACCGTGTCGTCCTTTCCTATAACCACCTTTTTAAATTCGTTCGTACTCATGCGTGAAAGCGCGCTTTCGGGTTCACCTTGCGAACCTGTGGCAAGAATGCAAACCCTATCATTTGGAATTGAACCGATTTTATCAAGATCAATAAGCAAATTAGGCGGATATTTTAATTCCTTGATAGCATAAGTAATTTTAACAATGTTTTCCATACTGCGTCCGCTAAACGCAACACGGCGGTTATATTTAAGCGCGCAATTCAAAATTTGCTGAATGCGGTGAACATTTGAAGCAAATGTGGCAACGATTAACCGTTTGTGGATATTTTGCCCGAAAATATTATCAAGGCTTTTGCCTACATTTCTTTCAGACATACTGTAGCCGTCTATTTCCACATTTGTGGATTCTTGCAACAAAAGAAGCACGCCGTTTTCACCGATTTGGGCAATGCGGGAAAAATCCACGCATCTGCCGTCCACAGGTGTGTGATCAATTTTGAAATCCCCCGTGTGGAAAATTACGCCCTTGGGTGTGGTAACCGCCACGGCGAACGCACCTGCTATTGAATGCGTAACACGCACAAATTCCACACTGAAGCAACCAAGGGTAACAACTTCCCTTTCTTCCACAACCTTAAGTTTAATTCCCTCAAGTTTGTGTTCGGTGATTTTATGCTGAATTAAAGCTATCGCAAGGTTAGAACCGTACACAGGTGTGTTTACTTCTTTTAAAACATACGGAATCGCGCCGATATGATCTTCATGCCCGTGGGTAACTATTATTCCTTTCACGCGCTTTGCGTTTTGTTGCAGATAATTAAAATCAGGAATAATATAATCTATCCCCGGCATTTCTTCTTGATTAGGAAAGCAAGAACCTGCGTCTATAACTATTATGTTATCACCGCATTCAATTGCCGTCATGTTTTTACCGATTTCGCCCACACCGCCAAGAAAAACCACCTTTACATTCGGTGTATTCTTTTTGTTGCCCTGTTCTTGCTGTCCGCCTTTTTTTGACTTTTCGCCCATTAAACTTCCACCTGCGCACCCCTCGCGCGCCTTTTATATATATACTTACTAATAGTATATACCAAGTAAGGGGCAATTTCAAAATTATATGAATACTTTTGTAATTTATTTCCATTCTAATATCAGAGAGGAAATTTATGGATTCAAAAATCAACGCGGTGATAATGGCAGGTGGCAAAGGCACGAGGCTTCAACCTTTAACAAGCGAAGTACCCAAGCCCCTTGTAAAAATTATTGATAAGCCTGTTATGGAATGTATTATTGAACTTTTGAAAAAACACGGCATAACCGAAATTGCCGTAACGCTTGGGCATATGGCGGATAAAATTATAGATTACTTCGGAAACGGTGAAAATTTTGGCGTAAACTTAACTTATTTTGTGGAAAATGAACCGCTTGGCACGGCAGGAAGCGTGAAGGGTTGCGAAAGTTATCTTTCGGATACCTTCATTGTTATCAGCGGTGATTCGTACACCGAAATTGATTTAACAAACGCAATTAGCTTCCACAAAGCAAAAAAATCACCCTTTACCCTCATCGCCACCCCTCATAACAACCCCGTGGGGCTTGGGGTTCTTGATTTGGATCATGACGGCAGAATTATAAACTTCATAGAAAAACCGCAAACAACAAAACCCTCACTAATCAATTGCGGAATTTATGTGATTGAAAAACGCGTGCTAAACTTAGTACCCGAAGGGTTTTACGATTTCGGCAGGCAACTTATTCCAGACTTAGTCCCCGAAATTTACGCTTTCGTAACTTACGACTACTGGTCGGATATCGGCACTCTGCCGTCCTATTACCACACGAATTACTTGGTAGCAATGTCGCGTAATGCTTAATAGTGATTAATTCAGAATTCAGAATTGTGGATTACTTAAAAATTAGCTTAGGATAACAAAACAGAGGATTGCTAAGCAATCCTCTGTTTTTGGTTTTGTGTGTGGTTTGTGGGTTTAAATAGATTGGCTTATAGCCAAATTCCTAATCTCTTTTTTGCTAAACCTTCGCTGAATAAACAAATTCTTTGCCTTGTCGCTCTACGGATAGCAAACCTTTTTCCGCCATGCGCCTAAGCAGTTTGTATGCCCCGCTCTGCCCCAATTCAAAATCTGAAGCCACATCGTCTTTCGTAAAAGTTTTGCCTGCGTACTTTTTCAAAACGCTACTTTCCGCTACCGTGATTTTCTTTGACTGCACTGCACCGTTTGTTGTTTTGCTTTTGTCCGATTCGGACAGTTCGCCGAGTGTGTTATTTATGTTGGGCATTGAGATTATGACTCCGCCCTGTGTTACAGGGAATTCAGGGGATAACCCAAATTCGTTGTAAGTTTCAAATATTCTCGGCAAGCCTGTTCCGTAGGCTTCTATAAGTTTCAGCCTATGAAAAGTTTTAGCAAGTGCTTCGTTGCGGGGGATTGACACGCCGTGCCTCATAAGTTCCTGCGTTACCCCTGGCATCAAACCGCCTATAGACATTATCTCTAAGCGGTTGTCAAAAAGGCTGACGAGAATAGCACCTTCAATATAGTAATCTCTGTGAATTGTAGCGTTAATCAGGGCTTCCCTTATTGCCACTTCTGGATAATCGGTGCGGTCAACGCGATACAGCCCCTTAAATACTGAGGATATCTTGTTATAAACATTAAGATATGCAAGGCAGTCGTCTATCTGCTTAAATACCGAACCGCCGAATTCCTTTCTATCTTTGAACAGTTTTTTTGTATTGCCTTGAAAAATTGCCACTTTTATCGCGTACGGACATTGATCCGAAATAATTAAACCGAGGTTTGTGTATCTGCCGTCCGTGCCGATTACACCAAGTGTCCGCTTTTGACTATCGCCGAATGCAATATCCCTTTCTTTGAAAAGTTTTTCTGCATAATCAAATGTTAAGTTTTGATCTATTGAAATAGAATCCACAAAAACATCGCCACTTGATTCTCTTATAAGTTGCCGTATGTGTTCTCTTGTAGCTTGAACGGAATTTGAGGACGCGCGAACATATACACCTTTCGGCACTAAGCCGTACTCTTTAAAGCAAAAGGGTAAAACCTCGCCTCGTTCTACGGTTATCTTAATAATTACCTTGCCGTCTTTCTCAATCGGCTCTGCTTTAAAATAAACCGTTGGATCTGGGGCTACCGAATCCCTAAAGCTGTTTGTTATTGCAAGCATAACATCGTCTGGGTTGCTTATTCCGCAAACTGTTCCGTCATCATTTATACCTATGTACAAAATACCGCCGTCCGTATTTATAAAAGCGAGTAGATCCTTGTTTACCTTGTCATTATTTTCTCTTTTGAATTCAGTTTCTCTATTTTCAAGCATAAATGTGCCTCCTTGAACTGTCCTTATTATACTTCTTTCTCTGACATTCGTAAAGGATTTTTGTCATAGTTGTCAAAATATTCAGAGTAAACGGGCGAGATAATTGTTTTATCCTGTCGTTTTGTACCTAAAAATTAAAAAGCCCCCGCCTTTCGGCGCGGGAACGCATTATAAACGCAAAGTGAAGAATGAGGAATTGCGTATCTAATTAATAATGAGATTTAGATTCTGCCACTATGCCCTATGCCCTATGCCCTTAAAAAAAGCACCTTGCGGTGCTTTTTTGTTATCGGTGCTTTTTTAACTATTTTTTATATTTGTCAAGTATGCTGTTGATTTTTGCAAGATGCACATTTTCAGCAGGGGCGGGGGCGGGGGCTGGGCGCGCGGGCTGAACCACGGGCTTGGGGGCTTTTTTAACCACAACTTTTTTGGAAGCGGGGGCAGTGTAGCCTTCTCTTAGTGCCGAGGGCGGAACTTTAATGAAGCCTGAGAAAATATCTGTGTATTTGCCTTCTTGAACATCAATTTCGTAAACATCTATTCCGTTGCTTTTTAAAAGGTTAACCACAGGAAGGATATCCCCTTCACCGCTCATTATTGCAACTGCGTCCACATTTGCAAGCCTTGCGATTTCGGCGGCGTCTATAACTTGACGGCTATCAAGTTTATTACGCCTTCTTGAAGCACTTGGAAGTGAAGTATCGTAACCGTTTGCGGCTATGTACTCATTGTAATCCCTGTTTCTTTTTGCAACATAGCTATAAAATTTGCAGGCTACTACATCAAATTTTTCAAGCAGTCCTTGAACTAATTCCTTAAATCCTACACAAGTAACTCTTAGGCTTGCTATATCCGCAAGGATTACCATTTTGGGTTTACTCATTATTCCCCTCCGTTGTTCTTTTGATTTTGTTTATATTTTATTTTTACGCGCCTCACGCGCAAAATAGAATAGGTATTGTTGCGCGTAACCGCTGTGTGAACCAAAAAGCTGTGTTAGCTTTGCTGATTTTGCTTCTCTTGAAAGGTTATTTTCGCCGAACATACCGCAATAAACCCTTTCAATCCATATATCTGTGGGAAAGCAATCAGTTCTGCGGTAAGCAAACAATAGAATGCAATCCGCCACTTTATTTCCCACACCCGAAAGCTTTGTGAAGTGCTTTCTTGCGCTTTCGGTACTCATTCCGCTAATATCAAGCGAAAATCCGCTTTCTATTGCTTTTGCAGTGTTAACAATGTACTCAGCCCGATAACCTGCGCCCGCTTTTTTAAAAAAGCTGATATCCTGAGAGGCGATTACCTTTGTGGACGGAAAAGCAAATCCTGCTTCCGTGCGTTCCCCGATTCCTTCGCAAATAGCTTCTATTGTGCGCTTGATTTTGGGAATGTTATTATTTGCGGAAATTATAAAAGAATATATAGTTTCCTCAATATCTTGATTTAATATTCTTATTCCGCTACCGAATTCAACTGCTTCCTTAATGTTGGGATACGCGCTGAGGGCGGATTTAATTTGGGTATAATCTCGTTCTAAATCAAAGTAATTAACGAAATACGCTGGTGCCGTTGATTTAATTATAACACGGCTTTCTTCACAAAGCAAGCCACAATTTTGTTTTCCTGCAAACAATTTATAAACTTCGCCGTATTTTGTGAAGCGGAATACCTGCCCGCACTCAAGAGTTTGCTTTATGCTGAATAAATGTTCGCCAAAAACATGAATTTCACCGTTAAGGATACTATAGCCCATGCTTTAGGATTCCCAAGCAAAACTTAAGGTTTTTGCCTTAAACTTGCGAATAAACGCTTACGCACTTATCTTCTTTGCCTTTTCTTTCAAAGCGGACTGTGCCGTCTATTAGTGCAAAAAGCGTGTCGTCCTTGCCGATGCCCACATTGTTACCGGGGTGAAACTTAGTTCCCCTTTGCCTAACAAGAATGTTGCCTGCAAGCACAAACTGCCCGTCTGCCCTTTTTGGGCCAAGGCGTTTGGATGCGCTGTCGCGCCCGTTTCTTGAACTGCCCACACCTTTCTTGTGTGCGAATAATTGAATATTGAATTTAAACATTTAAAATGTCCTCCACTTTTACATAAGAGATATGTTCTTTTGCTATATCTTTTAAAGAACACCTCATGGTTTCAAGAATGATATCTGACACATACCGTGAGTGCATATCCGTTTGCGGTAAACAAAAGCTAAAAAATGCCTCGCTCTTTCTGAACACAGGCGCAAGGTTAGCCACTTTCCTAAGCCCCACAAATGCACCTTGCACAAGGGACGAAACGGCGGCGCACACTATATCTTCACCCTCAGGCGCAAAGCCCGAATGCCCAGATGCGTCTACCTGCACGATATGCCCGTTTTGCCAAAATAACTTAATATGAGTCATTACCCTTTAATTTCCGTTACTTTAAGCTCTGTGTACGGTTGCCTATGACCTTGGCGTTTGCGGATATTCTTCTTTGCTTTGTAAGTAAAGATATCAATCTTTGTGCCTCTGCCGTGCGAAATAACTTCCGCTTTAACTAAAACCTTGCTTGCGTCTTTCCCTGCAAGAACCTTTTCGCCGTTGCTAAAGAACAATGCGGGCAATTCAATAATTGCGCCCTCTTTTTCTTGCAAAAGCTCAACTCTAAAAATTTCGCCCTGCGAAACTTTGTACTGCTTTCCGCCAGTAATAACTATGGCATACATATTAACTTCCTCCCTTAAGGGGCTCGCCTGTGCGGGCGGTGCTTTTTGCACGCTTAATGACCCGATTTGCGCGGCACATACTATTTTACCACACACAAAACCGATTTTACAACGGTTTTATCAACAAATTTTGCAATAAATTTTGCACCAAACTAAGGTTCTTTAAAGGTTATCCATGCCACGATTGAATCAGAGGCGGTTATAAAGACGGCAGAAAGCACAGAAGTTAGCACCGCGACAGGCAAGCTATAAAAATATGACGCGCTAAAGCCTGTGGTTATGTAAAGCAAGGGTGCTAAGCCTTTTAAGAACAAAAGTAGCAAAAATGCCCACAAAATGAGAGAGGGAAGAAGCGCGATAAAAGAAGCCACAAGATTTTGCTTTAAATCCGCTACTTGCGAAAAACCAAGCGGTTTTAAGCGCAAAATGAGTTCGCGGGAATTTATGCGCCTCATGGATATCATGAAAAGCGCGGTTATTGCGGAAAGCAAGGCAAGCGCACCTGCAAAAATGTCAAATGTCCAAAAGAATTCCGAATACCATGTAATCATAAAGTTTGCAAATTCTTCAATGGATATTACCATTGCGCCACTGCCCGCCACCGCGCTTATGTTAAGAACGGCAGAATCCTTTTTTGCGTTAGCGGTTATTAAAATATCACTAAAACCGCCTGCCCTTGCGTTAAGCAAAGATAAATCCGCCAAAATAAAATTGGCGTTAGCGTATCTTGAATCAAGAATTTCCCCCACCGTAAGCGCGATTTCTCTTTTGCCCACAAAAACCGTGAACGAATCGCCGATTTTAAGGTTAAACCTATCCGCAATAAGCGCGCCCACCGTTGCGCCTCTGCCACCGTGCGCGCTTGTTACCAAGTGGTTTGCGCCGAAAAGCGCGAAACCGCCCTCTTCAAGCCCGAATATATGGGAAAAAGATTCTGCTTCGCCGTTATTATAAACGGCACGCGAACTCAAAGAAATCACCGCTTTATGCGCAGTGGAAGCCCCCTCTGCTGAGGCGACTTTTTCAAACAGCGCGTCATTAGGCGAACTAATTTCGGTTACAAGGATTTGAAATGGGAAATGAGTTTCGCTTTCAACCTTTTCATGAATTTGCGCGGAACTCATTACCACCAAAAGAACCACAAACGCACCCAAGGTTAAAAATTTTAAAAAGCGCGGAAACGACTGAGAATTCGTGAGTGCCGTTGCCCTAAGTGTGTACATATTTTTAAAAACCTTGTGTAAGCCCCCGCACATAAGTGCGGTTAGCCACGGCAAGGTGATAAAAATGCCGATAAGCGAAATTAAAGCAAACACCGAACCCAAAATCGGCAAGGAATTTATAATTAAAATACCGATTATGCCAAGCAAAAGCGCAATGCCGAAAAACGCAAGTTTTAATACCGCTTGCCCTCTTGTGCTTGCACGCTTAACTTTTGGCTTTTTCTCACCCTCAGTTTTTACCCTGCCTGCAAGCACGGCAAATATTAAGCCCAATATAAGCCCAACCCCGTTTCCAAGTAGCCTTGGAAATAATCCGAACGAAATATCTTTAAGCAGGAAAGAAAGGCTTCTGAATACCGCAAGAGATAAAAAGTCAAGCAGTGCGGATAAACCGAACGCAATTAAGCACACAAAAAAGCCAGTTAAAAGCGTTACCCCGAAAATGCTTCGCCTTGGCGTGCCGATTGCGCTTAAAAGTTCAAAATTTGCCCTGTCCTTAGCGAAAAGAAGCCTCATAAGCACAGCAAGGGCAATTAAGCAAAATAGAACCGCAATCACACCCACCACGGTGGTGAGAACAATGACATCTTCAAGAAAAAGTTCAAGCCTCTCAAATTCCGTGGCATTTCTAATCTCAAGGCTATAATCTTGGCTTTCGGAAATATATTCCCTGATTTCTTTTAAATCGCTTGGGGAATTTGCTTTAATAAAAGCGTGCGTAACAAGTTGAGAGGTAAAAGGAATATTGATTAGCCTGCTAAGCGCGTGAGAGGAAATTACCATGGCATTGCCTGTGAAAAATAACCCCTCATTTTCCGCTATTGCGATAACGCTGAAAATTGCATTTGTCTGCCCCAAAGAAACCACCAATGAATCATGCTTTTTAATATTGTGCTTTTTAGCAAATTCGCGCCCGATAATAATTTCGCTTTCGTCTATACTATTTGGCAAGCCCACCGCGTTTATCGGATTGAACCGCTGAAGCTGATTAAAATTTGTGGCGTAAACCGTGGCAAATTCAAGGGGGCTTTCGCCGTGCCGTCCGATATGCGCGTAGGTTCGGAAGTATCCGCTAATATATTCCGAACGCAATTTAATTTCTTCATCTTCATTGAGGGCGGTTAAGCCGAAAAAGCGCGAACTTGATTCCTGCGGAAGGCTTAGCACAATATCCGCGTTTCCTGAAAATTGCAGGTTGTGTGCGGTAAAAATTTCCCTAACTATATTAGGTATCGCGCTTGCAATGGTGATAATTAAAATTATAATCGCAAGCGAAATTGCTGAGGCAACGGCAGGAAGTGTGGCGCGCTTAAGCCTTGCCAAAAAGTATCTTAGCGTCATGTAAGTACCTTCCCGTCATGTATGTTAATAACGCTTAAGCCTGCGCCAGCGCAAACCGCAGAATGGGTAACTTGAATTATTGCGGTTTTAAATTCAGTATTGAGGGATTGAAATAAATCAATTATCCCCTTTTCGCTTTGGCTATCCAAGCTACCTGTGGGTTCGTCTGCAAAGATTACGCTTGGGCGTGCAATTACCGCCCTTGCCACTGCGGTGCGCTGTTTTTGCCCGCCCGAAAGCTGGTGCGGAAATTTTTTTAAGTGTTCTTTAAGTTCGGTTAGTTCAAGCAACCTATTAAAATATTCCTTATCTGGCTTTTGCCCTGCAATGTAAAGGGGGGCAAGGATATTATCTTCCACGGTGAAATCCGAAATCAGATTCCCGTCCTGAAACACGATTCCGATAACGCGCGAACGAAAATAGCTTAATTCTTTAGGGCTTAACTTATTTAAATTATATCCCGCCACAACTACTTCACCGCTATCTGGCTTAAGCAGAGAACACATGATTCTAAGCAGGGTTGATTTTCCGCTTCCGCTTCTGCCCATTATAGACACAAAGCAACCTTCATTAAACTCAAGCGAAACGCCGTTAAGCACAGGCTTTTCCTGCGCTACATAGGATTTGAAAATATTTACGCATTCAACAATAGGCATAGCCACCCCTCGTTAGTAAAAAAAAGAGGGCAGGGAATCCCCTGCCCCCTTAAGGCTTATTAGTTAATTTAAATTATCTGCCACCGCCTGCGTCAGCACCGCTATCTTTGCTTCCTGAGAAAAAATCACCGCGGATTTCTCTAAATAAATCGTAAAGTGATTCGCTTATTTTAACTTCGTCTTCGTCTACTTCTGCGTCAAGTGCAAGCCCGTTTAAGTATGCAAGCACAGCAAAGATTGCGGAAATTTCTTCAAGCACTTCTTCTAATTCTTCGTCTGTAAGTTCTTCGTCAAACTCTAACGCAATATCCCAAGCATAAAGATAAAGTTCAATAGCTTTTGCTTCGCCCACCGCGTTTACGCCTGCATGAAGAACCTTACCGATTATTATCATGGTAGCATTATAGTCAATGTCTTCCATGTCTGCAAAAACTGCGTCATAAAGTGCGTTAACAAGGTTTGCGTTAATCACATTGAGAGAAGCAAGCCCTGCTGTCCTTGCAAGTGCAAATTCTGCAACTGCTTTATCAATATACTTTCTGAATTCCGCTACGAAATCTGTTTCGCTTTCGTCTGCAAAGGAATTAACTGCAAGAGGCACGAAAATTTTGCCAAGTGCGCCCATTGCGCTAATGGCGGAATTATTAAGGGTATTTAAGATGTCAATAAGATCAGCTTTCATTGAAAGTGCTAAATCTCTAAATTCGTCTTTATCTAAGGGGAATCCGTCATCATCGCTACTAATGTTCGTAAATGCGATTTCGCTAAATTCCATTCCTGTTGAACCGTAAATCCTGCCCACTTTAATAAGTGCGGTGAATGCATTAGTAAAGGTATCTCTGCCAAGTGCCAACACTTGATTGTAGTAGCCCATCATTTCGGCAACTTGTGCGCTTCCTTCTGCACCGAATTGATCGTTAAGCGCGCTTTGAACCACATCCTTTAATACTACCACAAGTTCCCATAAGAACCTTGCCACTTTTTCGCTTGAAACGGATAAGCCGTTAACCTTATTCATAAGTTCAACAATCGCGTTTGCGAAAATATCTTCGTTGTCTTCGCCGTCTTCGTCTTCGGGATATTCAACAGTGCATATCCAATCAAAATACTCGCAACCATATTCGCAATCGTGTTCGCCGAACTCTCTTTCTAAGTCATAACAATCTACAATCCAATCAAAGCAATCATCATCGCACCTATGGCAACGGTAGCAATCTTCTTCGCAGTCTTCACCCACTATCAATTCGCTAAATTCGTCAATTAAGTTAAGAATTTGCCTAAGTTCCGCATCGTTAATGCCTGCGTTTCTAAGTGCTGTAAAAAGCATATTAGGTGCATCTTTTGAAAATTGCGTTAGCCATGCGGGTGCGGGTATAGGTTTGCCGTCCTCGTCTTTGCCGAAATCAAGCAGTCCTTCAAACAAATCGTTAAGCAGTTCTTTAACTTCGTTTTCATTATCTTTGTTGAAACCGCTACCGCCGTTGTTGTCGTTATTGCAAGCCACGAACAGCATTACCGCCGTCATAAGCACCGCAACAATCACACAAATTTTTCTAAATCTCTTCATACTATCCTCCAAAAGTATACTTAAAAGTAAGTGCTTTCTGCACCTCTACCACAATGATAGCTTAAAATGCACGCTTTGTAAATAGGTAAATTGAAAAAACATTAATTTATCTTGCTAAAGCGAAATTTTCGCCGTTAAAACACTAAACCGCCCCGAATTTATATTGCTAAGCACTTTGTTTTCGCACCATTCTTACATTTTCTCTTAAATCTCGGCTTGATTCTGCTTGACAAACTATCACCACGGTGATAATATATTGATATGAAGAATAAATTTACACTTTTCCATGGCTCTCGCGAAATTATTGAAAGCCCATCACTACTAAAAAGCAATCCGCAAAATGATTACGGGCGCGGTTTTTATTGCACCGAAAGCATTGAGCTTGCAAGAGAATGGGCTTGCTTCAGCACCGATGACGGGTATGTTAATTCGTACGAGCTTGATGTAACTGCCTTGCGCGTTCTTAATTTGTCTGACAAAAAGTATAATATCCTAAATTGGCTGGCACTGCTCTTAAAGAACAGAGTTTTCGCCATAACCTCGCCCGTTTCGGGGCAAGCCAAAGAATATATCACCGTTAACTTCTCTGTGGACACAAGCGATGCCGATGTAATAATCGGATACCGTGCAGACGACTCGTACTTCTCTTTCGCAAAAGACTTTGTGAACAACAATATCACCGTGCAAATGCTTGCCAGTGCAATGTTTTTGGGAAACTTAGGTGAGCAAGTTGTGCTAATGAGTGGCAAAGCGTTTGAAACAATCCGCTTCACGGGACACAGCCCTGTAGACGGTAAGATTTACAATGCCAAAAGATTGCTTCGCGATAAAAAGGCTCGGGACGAATATTTAAGCACAGGGCGCAAGGTTAGTGCGCTTTCTGAGGGCGATCTCTTTATTGCGGATATTATAAGAGGGGGTATAAAGAACAATGATGCGCGCATACAACGAATCATACCTTAGCAACGCTATGACTAATCTCGGTGATTTCTTTGATTTTGCCGTTAATGCCAATAATCGCCCGTGTGAAGAAGTTTGGCGCGATTTCGCCACCTCTCAGCTTGCCTGCGAGTTTGAAAGGGGCAACCCAAAATTCGTGGTGGGGCTTAGTGGCTACGAATTGTTTTTCCGTTTGTTTAACATTACGGGGCAGGGTGTTTCTGCCCAAAACAACGGTGGGCTGAAATCAAAATCCCGCGAGTTTTGGGCGGGGTGGTTTTTGGCATACTATCAATGGGCATACAATACCTCATTTAAAGAAATACACTCAAAGCTCACCTTTGAAAAACTTTTAAGCCTGTACAATATATATCACGAAATTGATGAGCATGAAGCTACAAAAAATTTGCACGAACGGCTAACGGACACAGTTCCCACAAAACTTTCTCTGTTACGCAAAGCCCGCCTCTTAAAACAGAGTGAACTTGCCGAACTTTCGGGGGTTAGTTTGCGCTCTATCCAAATGTACGAACAGCGGAATAAAGATATAAACAAGGCGCAATCAGAAACACTGCGCGCCCTTAGCAGAGTTCTTTCTTGCTCTATTGAGGAACTTCTTGAAAACTAAGGCAGTGCCACAATTGTTTTGCTTTTTTGGAATACTTTTGCTATACTTTGGTTAAGAATCAAAAATAGTGAGGTAATTATGAATCAACAACCTTATAATCAATACAATAATAACCAAGATCCTTGGGGGCAGAATTCAAATTCGCTTCAACCGCATAATGCAAATAACGGCAAAAGAAATGATTTAAGCCTTGGTATGTTTATCAAAACATTTTTGCTTACCGCAATACCCTTTGTGGGCGGATTTATATTCCTTGCATGGCTGTTCGGCGCAAGCAAATATCAGGCACGCATAAATTACGCGCGCGCGTCATTTATTATAGGATTGATTGTGGGCGTGGTTTTCGTGATAATCTTTATTGCGTCAATGTCCGTTTTCATGTCTATGCTTGAGGGTATGCTGTAAACGGTTCAACCAACTTTTCACCTATCATAACAAACGACTTAGTTTTAACGGCATTTTTTAACGAAAGAAAAGTGCCGTGTTTTTCGTTATATTCTTTTATATAATTATCCACCCGCACGGTTTTTTGCCCCAAAGGTAACTCAACGGTAAGGGGGGAATTTAATCCGCTAATTTCATACTCTGCCATAATGATTTCGCGTGCTAAGCCGGGATCTTTTTCCGTTTCCCAAACCTTTAAAAATTCAAGCCCTTGGGGGGCTGAAAAGTTTAAATCCTTTAAAAATTTATCCTTATCTGTGGCTTCAATGGCAAGTGTGAAGTATTCTGAGGTGCTTGATAATCCCACAGGAATAGGCGGTGAAAGTTTTAACAGCG
The DNA here is from genome assembly GCA_009781445.1 of Bacillota bacterium. GTDB lineage: Bacteria > Bacillota > Clostridia > Christensenellales > DTU072 > WQYD01. The sequence goes on from WQYD01000016.1 coordinate 18,246, forward strand.
CGTGAGGGTTATGCCCTTGAGAAAACTTTGGTTCATAGCCCGCCCTTTTGATTGTTCGGTTAATCGCCCTCATTAAATCAAGGTGGGACATATAAACCGCAGTTAAGGTTTTACTAAATTTAACAACTAACATTCCGCACCGCACAATAGGCAACCGCCTTTACAGCTTTTTGTGGTTTCGCCTTTAAGAGATTTTTCATATTCATTTTTTAAGTATTCTTTAGCCACGGAAAAATCAATGTAGTCCCAAGGAAGCCTTGCATTTATATCTTTTCTTGCCGTGTAAAGAGAGGTGTTTATATTAAGTTCCCCAATAGCTTTTTCCCAAACGGAAAAATTATATAATTCAGTCCAACTATCCAAATAAGAACCAAGCGCGTAAGCCTTTTCCACAAGATAAGATAATTCTCTGCCACCGCGTGCAAAAACCGCTTCCAAAAATGATTCGCTTTCCTCATGCCAACCAAAATGCACGCCCCTTATTTGCCTTAAAAGCCCCCCAAGAAGTTGCCTGCGCCTTTTCATTTCGGCAATAGAAATTTGTTCTTCCCATTGAAAAGGCGTGATTGGCTTAGGCACGAAAACGGCAACGGACACATTTATAGAAAGTGCTTTACCGCCTGTGGTTTTAAAGAAAATATCCTTAATGTTCCTCACGGTTTTTGCAATGCCCTCAATATCTTCGTCTGTTTCCGTGGGAAGCCCTATCATAAAATATAGCTTAACGGATTTATAGCCTTTGGTAAAAGCCTGCGAAAATGTGTTTTCAATATCACTATCCGTTATGTTTTTATTTATAACATTTCTTAATCTTTGCGTGCCTGCTTCGGGCGCGAATGTTAGCCCTGATTTCCTGTGATTATCAGAAAAGCATTCAAGATAGCTATCCAGCCTTAGGCTTGGCAACTGCAATTTTACATTTTTGGCTGAGGCAAGTTTAAAAACTTTGTTAATTGCGCCTGATATATAAGGATAATCACCGCTTGAAAGCGAAGAAAAGCCGATTTCTTCCGCGCCTGTGGATTTTATTAACGCTTCCGCGGTTTTAACCACCGTTTCTTCATTTCTTAGGCGGATTGGGCGGTAAAAAAAGCAGGCTTGGCAAAATCTGCAACCTGCGTAGCACCCGCGAAACAATTCTACCACAGGTCTGTCATGCACGATTTCAGTGTTTGCCACAAGGGGTTTTAAAGGATATTTTGAAAGGTTTAAATCCTTAACAACCGCTTTTTTAACAGGGGTAACCGTAATGCCGTTTTCAGTTTTTGCAAGCGAAGGAACATAAGCCCCGTTTAATTTAACCGCCTCTTTTAAAATCTTAAGTTTATCACCTTTGTGCTTTTTCACGATTTCGGCAAAGGCTTCAATAAATTCTTCGCCGTCCCCTATTAAAATCAAATCAAAAAAATCTGCATAAGGTTCGGGGTTTGCCGTGCAAGGCCCGCCTGCGATAAGCAAAGGAAATTCATTTCCCCTATCCTTGGCACGGAAAGGAATCCCCGCCAAATCAAGCATATAAAGAAGTGAGGTATAACCTAATTCGTACTGAATGCTAAAGCCCAAACAATCAAAATCTTTAAGCGGTTTAACCGTTTCAAGAGAGGCAAGGGGCAAATTATTTTCCCTTAACTGCTGTGCATAATCCTTCCACGGCGCAAAGCACCTTTCACAGGAAACCTCTTTTACACCGTTTAATATGGAATAAAGAATTTGCAAGCCTAAATTACTCATTCCCACTTCGTACAAATCAGGAAAGCAAAGGCAAAAGGATACTTTTTTAGGCACAGAAAAATCAGGCAAATTATATTCACCGCCGATATATCTTGCAGGCTTTCGCACATTTAAAAGAATTTCTTCGTACTTACTTTTCATACTATTTATCCGCTTACTTCGTTTCTTCAAAGCAGAGGGAAACTGCGCCAAGGATGCCTGCGTCATTTAGAAGCCCTGCCGATTTAATAACAGGACGCGGATTGATTTTACCGCCGTAAGAAGCCTTATCCGCTTGCTTAGCAAGCATATCAATAAAATAATCACCTTGGTTTGAAATACCGCCACCCACCAAAACTGCGTCTGGGCGGAAGATATTAACAAGGTTCACAATTCCGTCCGACACATATTTTGCGTATTTCGCCACGATTTTTTGCCCTAACTTATCGCCCTCTTTTGACGCCTTAAAAGCCGTTTCGCCCGAAGCCTTGCCGTCTGCCTTAATAATTTGCGCCACTCTGCTTAATGGTTCTTTTTTTGCCATTCTTTCGGTTAGCTTAATTAAAGCGGACGCGGACGCATACGCTTCCCAGCAACCTTTTCTGCCACAGGTGCATTTGTCGCCACCCGATATAATCACCATATGCCCTGCTTCTGCGCCAGAACCGCCCTTGCCTGCAAAAATTTTGCCGTTAAGGATTATTCCGCTACCCACGCCAGTGCCAAGAGTGATAAACACAATATCTTTAAGCCCCTTAGCACTTCCGAAAACCACTTCGCCAAGGGCGGCGCAGTTAGCGTCATTACCTATAAACACAGGTAGCTTTATGTGCTTTTTAAATTCCTTAATCACAGGAACTTTTTTAAAGCTGATATTATTTGAGTACACGATAACACCGTTTTCACTATCTATCGTGCCGGGGATTCCCATGCCCACCGCTTGAATATCTTTTAACGATAGCCCTGCGTTTTTAATAACCTCAGTGGTTAAATCCGCAATATCCTTAATTATTTCGCTGTAATGCGCATTTGCCTTTGTGGGGCAAGAACCCCTAAAGACAATTTCGCCCTTTTCGTTCACAACCCCTGCTTTGCAACTCATGCCACCAATGTCTATACCGATATAATGTTTCATAATTTAATCCCCTTTTTAATCTGATTTTTTATTTAATTCAAAAAATGAATATTGATTTTTACCGTTTCGCTTTGAAAGATATAAGGCTTCGTCTGCCTTTTTAATAAATTCTGTGAAGTTAGCCCCCGCAATCTTGCCTGTGGAAACGCCGAGAGAAGCGGTTACGATTCCTGCTTCGCCACCCTCATGCGGAATATTTAGCTTGCGGATTGCGGTAAGAATTTTTTCTGCCACGGCGCAAGCACCTGCTTCGCCCATGCCGAAAAGAACCACAGTAAATTCCTCACCGCCGTATCTTGAGGCAAAGTGTTCTTTTTTCTGCGTAACTTTTTTAAGCACTTCGGCGATATGGCACAGGCAATCGTCCCCTGCAAGATGTCCATACGAATCATTATACTTTTTAAAGGAATCTATATCCGCCATTATCACACTTAGTTCAGTACCCTCTTCGTGCGGTTGAGAAAACATTTGGTTTAAGGTTTCTTCCAAAAACCGCCTGTTATAAATACCCGTTAACCCGTCATAATGCCCCTTTACAAAAAGTTCATGAACGGTGCTTGATAAAAGCCCGATTTCGTCATTCCTCTCAATTCCGTAAATTTCGCCTGCGTTCGTTTTGCGGATTTCCGAAAGACTATCCACAAGGCGCAAAATCGGATTAAAAATTAGCCTGCGCGTTGCCCTGCCCGAACTTGCCACAAACACCACAAACAGCACACCTATAACAAAGAAAGGCGGTAAAAGTTTTGTGAATTCAAACAGCGAAGAGGAATCATAAAATTTGATTACAGACCAGCTTGTGTTTCCGATAGGCGCGATAACCGCGTACCTATACTGCCCTTCGCCAAGTTTTACAACTGAGGGCTGAGTGCCTGAAGAGGGAAAAACTTCACCGTTATTTTTATTAAGATATTTGGTAAGCGCGTTTCTGAATGCACTGCTTGAAATTTCGTCTACGGCCTTTTTGGTTAAATTGGTATCCGCAAGGTGAGTGCCGTCTATTTGAATAACGCCGTTGCCGTCTATAATCAAAATGTGGGCGGTGTTTCCGCCGTGCTGAGAAATAACTTGTTCTGCCACCGAAACCAAATCCATATCCGTGGCGATTGCGCCAATCATTTCGCCGTTTTCGTCCTTAACCTTATAATTAAGCCAAACCGCTTTTTTATTAAGAATGCTATCATGCGCCACATTCAACGAATAATCGTAAGGGGAATCCTTTAGCGCGAAATACCAGCTATCGCTTGCATTAGCCACGCTTATTTCCGCATAATCGCCAAAATCTTCTGAAATTTCTGCCGTTATCGCGTAAGCCTTTAAAGATTCGCCAAGTACAATGCGGATATTATCGCCGTAAAGCACGCCTGCCGTACCCATTAGGTGCGCGAAAGCAAGGGTTTCTTTTTCCTTATTGTATTCGTCTTTAAACCAATCCGAAACGCTTTTTGAAGTTGCCGTGGATTTAATTACCGCAATATCTTTATTAAAATAGGATCTTAGGGTGCTTGCCGTATCCGTTGCGTTATTGGTGGCGTAGTTATAGGAAATATCGTCTGTTATGCTTGAAAATGTCCACACTAATCCTATTATCATGATAAGGGCAACAATGGCAAAGTGCATTATATTTATATTAAAAAACCGTGTGGATATATTGCGCTTACCCTCAGACGCCGAAACGCCCATAATGTGCATATAAAACACGGATATAACAAAGCCCATGCCGATAAGCAATGTTCCGTAAAACACAAATTGGAATACCGAACAAATTATGGGAATAACAGGGAAGATATATAAATATAAATCCGCACCCTTGGGGGGTAAGGACGGCTTGTTCTTGGTTCTTACCGCAAGCAAAAGAATCGCAACCAAAACATACGAAAAGGTTATTGCCACTTGAATCCAAATAAAGCTACCCCTGCTGTACACATTATCAGGGGTTATTTCATAATAAAGCCCTGTAAAAGGGGATATTATTGCAATAATTCCGCCTGCGATTGCAGGAAGCGCATAAATTATGCCCCGCCTTTTTAAGCCCCGTAAGTCGCCGTAAACCCTGTTATCGCAATAAAGAAGATACAATATGCCCACAACAGGGGAAAAGAGGTAGAACAGTACCGAAGATATATGGTTAAGTTCGTAAGCCCCTTTAAATGTCATGCCGTCAAGCAGATATGTTATCGTGTCAAACGCAACGAATAACATAACTGCAATCTGCAAGAACTTAAATATGCTTAATTCGGTAGATTTTACCTTTATATCCCTATTGGTGTGAATAAGCATAAACACCAACACAAGGAAGCCGATAAGATTTACTGCTATCCAAAATATTGAATTCATTTATCGTCCCCCTTCGCTACGCTCAGAACGCAATAAATCTCTGCGTGATTTCTTGCGTTCTGCTGAGGGGGCAAATGTTCGGTAAACCTCACCGCCTGCCCCCTCTATTGCCGATAAATCGGCAACATTCACCCCTTGGCGCGGATTTATTCACGGCTAAAAGCCTAAAATCCGATAGGTGAAAACCAAAAAAAATGCGATTTTTTGGTTTTCGTTTATATAGCTATTCTTTTATTACTTAATCTTTTTGTACATTACGAATTTTTCGTCTTCGCTTTCTTCCGCGCTTTGTGCAAGGCGCGTTGCCGCCTTTTTATTGCGGATTATGAAGAACAGCAGTGTGCCAAGGGATATTAGCCCTATACCGCCACCCACGCTTGTGCCGACTATAAGCCCGTAATTAGGTTTGCTGATAGCAAAAAACACTTCGGTTACATTGCCTGCAATATCGGTTGCCCTAATCGTGTAGCTTCCAACATCACGGAAAAGCATTTCATTATTAGTGAAGCGCGCCCTTATTGCCTTGCCGTTACTATCAAAGATTTCCACGGTTAGGTTTGCGCTGTTAGCCACATAAACCGTAACATTTTCACCGAATGTTCTTCCGCTGATTTGTTCGTAAGTCCTGTTTGCCACGCTTCCCAGAACCACAGGTGCGTCCCTGATAATGTTGCGCACGGTGAGTTCTTGCCTATCGTCCCTGCCGTTTCTGCCTATTGCTTCAAGCACATAGTTGCCGTTGTCACGGATAATAACCATGTACACAGCGTATTCCGCAGTGCTTAGGGCTTCGCTTCTTTCGGTTATCGCGCCACCGCTTACTGTGAACGAACCACCGCTTACGCCGTAAATAACTTTTACATAAAGGATAATATCGTCATTAGTGAACACTTCTTCACCGTCCACGATAAACACTTCGGGGTTAGTTATTTCCGCTGAAGGTGCGCCCTCGTCAACACTTACGCGGAAGGAAGCGGAAAGTTCGCTTACCACATTTACGGTGTTAATTGCACGGAAGCGGTAAACGCCGTTATCCTGCGAAGAGGAAAGCACCCAAGGCGCAGTGCCTGAGGGCAAATCAAGCCAATTGCCCCAAGTATCACCTGCGTCTAAACTTAGCTGATATTGGAATTTTGCCACGCCTGAAAGTGCCGAACCCACGCTGAAGTTAAATGTTACATTATCTGTAACCCAACGGGGCGTTCCCACAGTACCTGCGTTAGGCGCGGAAACATAGAACACAGGGGCGTACAAGTCAATTACCGAAATCCCTTCTGCCACCTCTTCTGTTTGTGCGTTGTAGCCTGTGGCTATGAAAGTGTAAGTTCCGTTTCCGCGGATTGTTACGGAATACACAGTGTAATCCGCTGTGGAAAGTTCGGTGTTAATTTCAAATGTTGCACCGCCGAGAACCCTGAACCAGCCGTCACAAACGCTGTAAGTTACCTTAACATTTAGAATAATATCCGTGTTAGTAAATGTGGATATTGCTTCTCTATTTAAGATTTCTATCACAGGTTTTGCCGTGTCAATGTTAACAAACCATTCATGCCATAAGGATTCATTGCCCGATTCCGAAATAGCTTTAAAGCGGTAAATAAGTGCCTTACCGTCATTAAACTCTGTTCTCTTAACCGTGAAGAATGCGCCTGTTTGGGATACCTCAATCACATAATTGGTATCCGAAATGCTTATATCTTCCCACGAAACGCCGTTCCAAATCTGATAAAGGAATGCCACATTTGAAAGCACGGCAGATTCAATTTGGGTTATTTGGAATAAGGCATCACCGTTGCGATACACTGGGGGGGCTAACGCATTATTTGTGGCAGTTCCGAACGAATCTATTGAAAGCCTTGGCACTGCCAAATCAAAGATATTGCTACCGTTTTCAAAGTTTAGTTCAATATCCAATGCACCGCCGTCCGGGTTGATTGCACGGATTCGTGCCACGCCGTTATTATAGATTTCCACGGTGTAATAGTAAATGTGTGAGGACGGCACATTTAAGTCCGGATTCGTAAAGTACGGCCTTCTCACATTGCCCGCAATATCAAGCCTGCCCATTCCGCCTGTGTAAATTGCTCTCACGATAATTTCCACGGTGTTTATTGTCCAGCGGTGTTCTTCCACTAACATTGCCACATAATCTTCAACCGTTAAGCCAAGATCTTCAAGAGATATGTATTCGCCCTTATCTTCACACCATATCACGATATCAAATTCAGGTTCGCTCAAGTCAATAAGCACGGTGAAGATATCCGAAATATCCTCTCTTCCTGTGATTGTTACAGCCCTGAATTCGTAAGTGCCGTTGTGAGTGGGTGCGGTGAACACCACATATTGCGCTAATGCAGGCGCGCCTATTTGAATCCATGCGCCCCAATCTTCATTACCCACGCGCCTTCTGTACTCAAATCTAACCATGCTAACCATGTCGGTGTGATTATCAAGCGTTAAGGTGAATTCCACGGGGAACCTTGTTTCGTCACCAGAGTACTGCAATCCGTTGCTTGAAACGGCCACCCTCAATTCGGGGTTGGCGGTATCAATCCAAGAAATGTTAATAACCTCTTGCGCGGATAATAGGTTTCTGCCGAAAGCGGTTACGCTAATGCTTGAAACATTGCCGTTAAACACATAGGTGTATGTGTACACATTGCCAGAGTTCATTACGGTGGAAGGCGTCATGCCGTTAGATAACACAATAGGATTGATTATCCTTTGCCCTGCCATTTCGGGATAGGTTACTTGAACCGTTACCGTTACCGCTTCACTTGTCCACAATTCGGTTGAGTACGAAAGAATTAGTTCAACCGCATTTGTGTCAATAAGCACTTCGCGCTGATCGGACCATTCGCTTCTGTTATTAGCGTTCGTTACCACGCGGAATTGATAGAATCCGTTTTGCGTTACGGTGAATTGGTGAATATCTTGAACGCTGTCAAGCGTTACAGCGGTTGAACTTCCCCAAGTATCGTCCTCAGTTGCACGCCACCTAAATTCGTATCTAAACAGCCCTGACGCACCGATATCTGCCGTGGTGAATGTGAACACCACATTATCATGTTGCCAGCTTCCTGCTTTGGGTGCAGACACATTCAGCGTGGGTACGCTTGTGGCTTGCGGTTCAATATTTATTGCTTCCACGGTTAGCGGAACGCCTGAGTTAAGCCCGTTTGCGCCGTTAACCGAAACGGTTATTAAGCCGTTTTGGTTAAACACCCAAGAGTGCGTGAACCTAAGATCGCCACTGCCCGCAATATCAATTAACTGGCTATTTACCACACCTGTCCATTCCGCACCGCTTCTTAGCACGGTGTCCGCGGTGGTAGCGTAGCTTGCAAGCAGATAAACAGTTATGGGCTGATTGATCCAACCGATAAGCGCAAGCGCGGTTTCATTTCCTGCCACAAAGTTTCCGTTTCCGATTCTGTAACCAACCATGGTTACTGTGGGGGTTATTGCAGAAATGTTTACATACCATTCATGGATTTGATCGGTAGGTGTGGGGATATTTGCGCCAGACACAGCCCTGAAGTAGTAAGCCCCGTTACCGCTTGCGTTTTGCACGGTGAATGTGCTACCCGAAGTAATGTTAACCCAATTATAGGGGTTAGCCGTTCTTGAGTATTGGTAAGTTACCCCCGAAGGCGTTTGGCTTAAGAGGTTAAAGTTAAAGCTTACCGCGCTGTTGTGCCACCTGCTGTTGTCCGTGCTTGCATTGGGCGCAAGTACGGTGAATGTGGGGGCTGAGGGATCAATTTGAATTTGGCTTAGCGAAATCGGGAAGAATTCAGACCATACTTTTTGATCGTCATCAAACGCACGGAACACATAATCCGCCCTTTCGGTTATTGTAAACCGCCAAATATCGCCGTTAGCGTCAGTTGACACATAAGTGAGGCTTATCGGTTCGCCTGCAAAATCAGTTTCCGTAGCCAAACGCTTTCCGCCAAGCACTAAATCGTTTAATACCGAACGGTTAGGATAAGTGGGATCTGACCATAGAACTCTTAGAAGAACGCTGATTCCGTCATTATCGCCACCAAGATACCACCTATCGGTAGGCACAGGCCTTTCTAATGAGATAACAGGGATATCGCTCGTACCCGAACGAACCCAAACCACCCAATTTTGGTTAAGTGTGTAGCTTTCGCCCGCTTCAGACTTTGCACGGAATTGGTATGCAAGCGGTAAGTTATTAGGTGTGCTTGAGATAGGTAAGCTCGTACCTGAAACTTCTGCCCAATCACTCATATTTGCGGATTTGTACTCAATGGTTACAGGTGAGGTGTTTCCGCCTGTAAGCACAAAGCTCAATGTGGTTGAACCCAATGCAAAGGTGGGATTTGCCGAACCCTCTAAGTAGAAGCCCGTGGGGGTTGTGGCAGAAACGGTGAATGAAGGCGTTGCCTTATCAATATGGCTTGTGTTAAGCATTATGTTTGCCGTTAAGCCGTTAGGATTGGTGGCGGTTACCGTTACACTGCCGTTTTGTGTGAATGTGTACTTCCAAATTTGTGTTAAGCCGTTTTCTGAAACGAGTTCAAGCCCGCTTGCGCCTGAAAGCGTGCCGATATCGCCGTGGAAAGTAACGCTGAATGTGGCTGTGATATCTTCGCTTGTGTACCTTAACGCGCCGTCTTTAAAGTTAGTATAATCCGCGTCAATCACCGGCACGAACACAGGGTTAGCCCTATCAATCCTCACTACCACCGATTGATAATCAGAGGTGTAAGTTTCGGATTTAATGCGGAAATGTAGCGTTCTTTCGCCTTGGGTGTTATGCGGATACACGCTTCCGATAGCTACCCAAGAGGACTCAACCTCAGGGGTTAAGGTAAACTGATAGCTATAAGCCGATACTGGAACAGGCGAGAACGGAATAAAGGATAGATTTATCGTTATATCCCTTTGCGTCCAATCACCGTGGTAAGCCCCGTCTGAAGTGGTGGCGGAAAGTGTGAACACAGGCACTTCTTTATCAATGCGGTTTGTGGAAAGGCTTAGCGTTTCCCTTACGCCCGATATACTTAAGGCTTCAACCGTTACACTGCCGTTTTGCACGAATGTGTAGCTGTAGCTATAAACGAAACTTGTGCTTGTACTGCTTACAAGCGTGCCGTTAAGGGGCGTGCCTGCAACCGTTACTGTGTTAACAGGGAATGCGTCAGTGAATGTAACGGTGAATGAAGCTGTTATATCCGTGTTAACCCAACTGCCGTTATTAGAGTAAGTTACTGCACTAAACACAGGTGCGTTCACAGAAATCTGCACAGGGTATGCCGTGCGTACGGTGTCGCCGATATCTTGCCCGATATAATACACATATCCAGTTTCCATTGCGATACGGAAGATATAGCTTTCGTTTCTTGCACCGCTTAGGGTAAGGGTTGCGCCCCTGCCGATTGCGCCGATATCATCCCAAGTTGATCCGTTGTTTGAGCTATATTCAATGCTGTAAGGTGAGAATTGAGGTTCGCCTGTGATACCGAACACAAAGCGAACTACGCTACTTGTCCAACCTGTGTAAGGTTGCGTTCCGCTTGTGCCGATATATTGCATTACCGAAAGCACTGGGGTTGCCTTATCAATTCTGTTTACGATAACCTCATATTCGTCATATTCGGGGGTTTCGCCCTGCGCACGCAACACATAGTTTCCGCGCGCGCTTATCACAAGTGTGTAGATAGAATAATCCGCCGTGCTTAGCAATGCGTTACGCGTGAGGGAAGCACCGCCACTTACCGAAAGGCTTCCGCCACTGTAAGAATAGGTTACTTTCACTAAAAGCGTAATGTCTTCACCTGTCCAATCATTTAGCACTTCTTCGTTAAGGATTTCAATTTCAGGTGCATAAGGATCAATGTTAACCGTGTAAGTTCTTGACACTGTGCTATCCGTTCCTGCGTTGTTCGCAGTCATGAACTGATATTCACCGTTTTGCGCGGGCGAATTGATAACCCAAACAGCTTGAGTAAGCGTACCGCTAACTGGCGCGCTGTTTCTTGGTGCGCTTGGTTGAGGCGCATTAGGAACGGTAGCCCATTCAGTCCAAGCGTCATTGCTGTTCTTCCTGAATCTAAATAGGAATTCATTTATTCCTGAGATTGAGGTGCTGTCTATAAAGTCAAATGTGAATGTTACACTGCCTGTTTGCCACACGATAACTTGTTCTGTTCCTGATTCGGGCGCGTCTATATTAAACGCAGGCGTACCCTTATCAATATTTTCCACTGGCAAGTCAAATTGGTGGTACAATCCGTTTAAGCCCGCACTGCGGAAGGTGTATTGCCCGCCTGTGCTTATCGTAACGGTGTAAATTGTGTAGCCGTCAAATTCCTCAATGTCGCCAGAAATCAACGCACCGCCCGAAACGGTAAATGTGTTCGCGCTTACGCCGTAAGATACCTTTACTTCAAGCACAATGTCTTGGTTCGTCCAATTCGTAAGCGCGCCTGTGTTAAGGATTTCAATTAGAGGCGAAACCTTATCAATGCTTACGCGGTAAACTTCGGTTTGCGCGCTTGCGGTATCCACATTGCTTATCGCACGGAAGCGGTACAATCCGTTTTGAGTGTGCGAAGTAAGCACCCAAGGTTGAAGTCCTGAGGGTACTGCTTGCCAACCGCTGTACGAATCGCCGTTGTTAACGCTTATTTGATATTCGTACCGCTTAATGCCCGAAAGCCCTGTTACCACGGGGTTAAATGTGAACGAGGCGTCCTCGGTTACCCAATTTGCCGTTCCCAAAGTTCCTGTGTTTGTGGGGATGACGATTAGTTCGGGGGTAATATCGTCAATCCAATGGATATTCACATTCGCCGTTGCGGACAAGCCGTTTAAGCCGTAAGCGTCTATGGTGAAATTGCGGTTAGAAGTGAATGTGAATGCGTAAGTGATTTCGTTTCCGTTAACTTCGGGGCTTGCTTGTGTGTAGAACCCTGCGCCAGTTAAAACAATGGGGTTCGCGCGCTCACCTGCAAGCACAGGATAGGTTACTTTCACAGTAACGGTTACTTCACCGCTAATCCAAGCAGTTGAGGGGGACGAATAAGAGATTTCAATTCCCACCGTGCTGTTATCAATAAGCACCCTGCGTGTACTGCTTACAAGGCTAATGTTTCCTGCGTTTGTTACCGCGCGGAATTGATATAAACGATCGCCATTTTCGGTTACCGTCCATTCATGCGCGCCGTCCACCACGGAATAAGGAACGGTAGCCCATTCAGTCCATGCTGAACCTTCGTTTGCCCTCACTTGGTATTCGTACCTTAAGAATCCTGATAAGCCCACATTTGAGGTAGAGAATGTGAACACCACATTATCATTTTGCCAAGTTCCTGCCTTGGGTGAGGTTACCGTAAGGACAGGTATGTTCGTTGCAAGAGGTTCAATCCGCGAAGCGGTTACGGTAAGCACCTCAGATGCTCTGCCGTTTGCACCCATTACTTGCACTGTTATTTCGCCGTTTGCGGTAAAGGTATGCGTATGGGTGTAGCTTGTCGTGCCGATAGGTTCTTCCGCAATTCCTGCCCATGCCAATGCGTTTCTGTTCACAGTGTCCACAGGGGTTGCGTAATCCGCGCGAAGGTATACCGTAATGCTTTGGTTAGTCCACGGCATTGAAGCAAGCGCGCTTTGGTTCGCCTGCACAAATTCACCGCTTCCCACGCGGTATCCCACCATTTGCACAGTGGGTGCTATTCTTGAAATGTTTACATTCCACCTATGGATATCCGAACCTATGCCCGATTCGTAAGTGTACGGCTGAATGCCCACATTTGATCTTGCCATAAAGAAGTATTCTCTGTTTTCGGAATATTCCATAACGGTGAACGAACTTCCGCTTATCGCAACCCATGAATAAGGCTGTGAACCAATTGAGTAATAATAAGTTACGCCGTTAGGTGAACTGCTTGTTAGTGTGAATGTGAAAGACACATTTCCGTTATGCCACCTGCTGTTATCTTGGCTTGCGTTAGGCGCAAACACGGTGAACACTGGTGTGGTGGAATCAATATTGATTTCAAAAGCAGGAACGGTGAATAGCTGAGAGTGAAGCCCAGAGTCTGCGTCATAAGCACGGAAAGCGTAATCCGCCCTTTCGGTTAGCAAGAAGCTATAAATATGGTAGTTATCTTCCGAACCCACATAAGTTAAATCAGTGGGCGTTCCTGCAAAGCCACCCATTGAGGCGCGCAATCCGCCCACGATTTCGTCACCCACAAGATTTGTGCGATCAAATTCAGGAACTGACCAACGAACTCTTATTTGCACCGTAATGCCGTCAGTAATGCCACCGAAGTGCCACCTATCTTGCGGTAAGTTGTGCAGTGTGATAATCGGCGCGTTGTCCGAAGCGGGGCGAATCCAAACCATAAGGCTTGTGGGGATTTGGAATTCCTCACCTGCTTCCGACATTGCTTTGAATGCGTACATTTCGGCTTGGTTGTTTGTCGTGCTTGAAATGCTTAGCGCGCTTCCGATAACCGCTTCCCACTCAAGCATATCCCCAGCTTTGTAGAATATGGTTACGGGTGAAATATTACCGCCTGTTAGGTTGAATTGTAAGAGAACATCACCCGTGGCAAAGGTGTCTGGCGCACCTGCCCAATAAACGCCGTTTGCGTTCGGTGAGGTGATTTCAAATTGAGGTATCGCCTTATCAATTATGCCCACGGATAGCGGAAGTTCTCTAAACCTGCCTGTGGTGTTAGTTGCCCTTACCGTTACCGTGGTGCTTGAAGTAAACAGGTAGGAATATTCATAAGTTAATCCGCTAATGTGAATCGGTGTGCCGGTGTAAGGCATTCCGCCGATAAGCACATTGCCCATTTCGCCTGCAAATGTAACCCTGAAAGTTGCGGTAACATTTTGGTTAGTCCACGAAGTGTGGCTGTACGAAACTAAACTAAATGAGGGTTCTTCCTCAGTTATCCTTACTGTGTAAGCCCTTGGCACACCCAAAAGCAATATCGTGGAACTGTTTCCTGCTTCCGTGATAATGCGGAAATAGTACACCGCGTTTGCAGGCGCACCCACAATAAATTGAGTGCCTGAAATATCTTGCCACGAATTAGCAATGCTTGGGGTATGCGTCCACTGAATTGTGTAAGGCATATTTGACACGGGGCGACCCCCAATAGCAAACTCAAACCTTACAGGGGTGTCTACCCATTCGCCGTCAAGATAATTTACCATTCCTGTTGCGCCCTTAAATACTTCCACAGTAATCGTGGGTTCAGCACTATCCACATGGGTTACATTTACGCTTGCTATCTCAGAGAGTGTTCCTGCAAGGGATATTGTTTGGAATTGGTACAATCCGTTTTGGGTTACTGTGATAGCTTCGTTGTAAGGTTGCCA
>WQYD01000017.1 GCA_009781445.1 Bacillota bacterium
CGTTAATGAAGTTTACAAAATCGGTGGCTTTCCGTTTGTTCAGCTAAATGATTCGCGCGTTAACCGCGAGGTTATGAAAGGAATGAGTAAAGAACTTGCCGAGTTTAAAGCAAAGTACGAATCGTTCCGCATGAGGGAAATGGACGCGTATATCGGAATCCGTGGCGGAAACAATGTGTACGAACTTAAGGATATTGATAGGGATAATATTAAAAATTATGAACTTTATTACCAGCACCCCGTTCACCATGAATTGCGTGTGAAAAAAACCAAATGGGTTGTGCTAAGATACCCCACAGAGGGCATGGCGCAAAGCGCGGGCATGAGTACAGAAAGTTTTGAAGATTACTATTTTAATGTGTGCAACCTTGATTACGCCAAAATGGATAAAGCCATGGACGCGCTTAAAGCCCTGATGCTTAAAACGGATAAAGTGCACATTGTTGCAAAAGATACCGATATTTCATTCAGCATAAAGGGAATCGGCGTTAAAAAGTGTTCGGGACACATGAACATTCCTGACGGCGAAGTTTATTCCGCACCTGTGAAAAACAGCGTAAACGGCATAATCACCTATAATGCACCCTCTGTGAAAAGCGGGATTGAATTTAAAGAGGTTATGCTTGAATTTAAGAACGGCAAAATTATCAAAGCCACCGCAAACGAAACCGAAGCCCTAAATAAGATTTTGGATACAGACGAAGGCGCACGCTATATCGGTGAATTTGCAATAGGGGTTAACCCTTATATCACAAAGCCGATAGGGGACATTTTGTTTGACGAAAAGATTACAGGTTCAATCCACTTCACCCCCGGTTCATGCTATGACGATTGCGACAACGGAAACCAAAGCGCAATCCATTGGGATTTAGTGCTTATCCAAACCCCCGAATACGGCGGTGGCGAAATTTATTTTGATAGCGTTCTGATAAGAAAAGACGGTATTTTTGTTACAAAAGAATTGCTTGGGCTTAATCCCGAAAATCTAAAATAAGTACGAAGTACAAGATACGAAGTACGAATTATGGATTAATTCAGAATTCAGAATGCAGAATTATGGATTCCAAATCTCATTAATGGATAATCCTTATAAAGCCCCAGAGGGGCGCGATGTGCATAACCGCGGGTGAAACCCGTGGCTAAGCGACAGTACAACAAGCTAACCCACACAAACAAAGCCCACCCTTCTGCCAACGGCAGAAGGGTGGGCTTTGTGTTGCTATCCGCGTATCTTCGCCTTACCCCGCGCTTCGCTACCGCTTGCACGGGGTTATGCACATTTCACCCCTACGGGGTTCTATTGGGAATTGATTCTACCGTTGTGCGTTGTGCGCTGAAGAACAATTTTCCACTCACTCATAGCAAGGCTTCCTTTTTAAGTTCGCTTTTAAACTCGCTAAGGCTAACGCACTTGCCCGATTCATAACTTTTTACCGCTTTTTCTATAAGCATATTAAATTCCCCGTCTGTAAGCGATAAAAGCGAGGTTGGTTCGTTGCAAGGTAAAGCCATTTCAAAAGGGATTTTTTTGTGCAAAGCAATTTGGCGCAGATATATGTTCATTGCGGTAGACATTGATATACCAAGCTGATTAAGCACCGTTTCGGCTTGTTCTTTAATAAAAGGTTCTACCCTCGTCATAACATTTGAAGATTTTGATAGCATAATTTGCACCTCTCACACTCATAGTATGTTTTTTGTTTAAGCTAATTATACTAAATTGTATTGCATAATGCAAGCATATTTGTGGGAATTAATAAATTCGCCCTTATTAATAATTGATTTAGTGCTAATAATTTGGTATGCTTGTTTTGGGATTAATTCAGAATTCAGAATTCAGAATTATGGATTAATTAACTAATAATGATATTTAGAATCCACCCCTGCAACCTGCAACCTGCAACCTGCACCCTCAAAAGGAAAGAAATGAAAAATCAAAAAGAAACGAAACTAAAAAAACCGAATATATTTCTATTCATGATAATTTTACCGCTTTTTAAACTTACGGCGCGGTTTTTGTTCAATGCGCGGTTTAGAAGGGACAAGCGCGTTAAAAAGTTAAAATCACCTTTTATTGTGCTTGGCACGCATTCTTCACTTCCAGATGTGGGGTTGATTACGGTGGCACTTTCAAGAAGGCTTAATATTGTTTGTGGCAGAGATGTGTTTAGTTGGGGTTGG
This sequence comes from Bacillota bacterium, assembly GCA_009781445.1. Classification (GTDB taxonomy): domain Bacteria; phylum Bacillota; class Clostridia; order Christensenellales; family DTU072; genus WQYD01. The sequence continues at coordinate 2,182 of WQYD01000017.1, forward strand.
GTTAAGCCGATTCAAAACGCACTTGGGCTTTTGAGGATTAGCCAATTTTCTATGGATTTATCCAGCCTGAGAATTATGAAAAAGGCAACCGAACAGGGGCTTAATTTGCTTCTTTGCCCCGAGGGAAAAATTTCAATTGACGGCAGAAATCTACATTACCTTTCGCCGTCATTAAGTAAACTTTTAAAAATGCTTGGTGTCCCTGTGGTTTTTGTGCATAGCAACGGCGGACACAGTTCCGTGCCGAAGTGGCACAAGGGCGGAATCAGGCGCGGTAAGGTGCTAACCGAAACCAAACTTTTATTTACCGCCGAAGAAGTAAAAAGCCTGCCTGCAACCGAAATGCAGAACACACTAATAAAGCATTTTACCTATAACGATCACGAATATCAAAGGGAAAACAAAATTCGCTTTAAATCCAAAAACCCTGCTTTGGGATTACATTTCATTCTGTTTAAATGCCCAAAGTGCTTAAAAGAATATGAAAACGAATCTACAGAACACCAACTGATTTGCAATAGTTGTGGCAACACGGTAACCTACACAGAGTACGGCGAAATCATTCCCGATAACGGTAGCCTTGCCTTTGCAGGGATAGACGATTGGTACGATTTTCAAAGAGAATCAATTAAAAATGAGGTTACGGCGGAAGGTTTTTATGAATCCCACCCAGTGGTTTGGGAACAAAACTTAGGCAGTGAGTACACCGAATGCGGTGAGGGCGAACTCTATATAAACCACGAACAAATAGGCTTTAAGGGTATAGATTTAAACGGCGAACCCATAGAATTTGCCACCCCCCTCAAAACACTTCACACAATTGTGCAAAAAACAAAGGAAGCCGTGGATTTAACCGTGAACGGAATTATCCATAGGTTTTACTTTAGGGAACAAAAATACAGCGTGAGGTACACGCTGTTAGTTGAGGAAAGTTTTAGAAAAATCAACGAAATTATTTAAATTCTTTAAGGCTATTTTCCCTCTATGGATTTTTCGTCAAGGTATGTTGCAAGAAAATCTGCGGTATGCAACATTACGGCAAGGGGATATTTTGCCATGGCTGAGGACAAAGCAAAACTTTTGGCGCGTTCGTCAAAACCGCCCATGTGCCAATTTATTGCCATTGCTTCCTCGCGTGAAAGCCTTATAAATCCGCTAACTATGTAAACTGATTTTTCGCCGTGTCCGTAAGGCAAATCTTCTTCCACCTTGTAAAACGGTTCTTTAACCCATGCGCCTGTTGAATCTTTTACATTTCTGTAATCCACTTTGTAAGTGCCTATTTTGCAGGCGTCATGCAGAAGTGAAACCAAAGCCACCGTTTCGTGGGAATACACATTTTCCCAATCTTCCCCATATTCCTTTTCAACAAGAGAAACAAGCCTTTTGTACACATTTATGCTGTGCTTAATAAGTCCCGATTCCTCGGCAAGGTGAAATCTTGTGCTTGCAGGTGCTGTGCAAAAATCACTTTTCTTAAGATAATCAAGAAGTTTATCCGCGCCTGCTCTTTCAATAAAGGCTTCGTAAATTTCGCAAAATTCTTCTATCGGGTTTTGCTTTATATCCTTAATTTGCTGTTTTTTCATTTAAAATACTTCACCCCGTTCTTAAATATATTCATATCAAAATTCTCATTCATGTTCAAATAAAGGTTATCCTGCCAGCGTTCGCTATGCCCCATTTTGCCAAGAATTCTGCCGTTTTCAGAGATAATTCCCTCAATAGCCATAACAGAACCGTTAGGATTAAAGGGGGCAACCATGGTTGCATTTCCTGAAAAATCCACATATTGCGTGGCAATTTGGTTATTTTCTATAATTTTTTCAAGTTCATTTCCGCTTGCGGTAAACCTGCCTTCACCGTGAGAAATCGGCACGGCGAATGTATCACCCACCTTAAAGCTACTTAGCCACGGCGAAGCATTTGAAGCAATTCTTATCCGCGAAATTGTGGAAATGTGGCGGTTAAGCGCATTATATGTAAGCGTGGGCGAAGTTTTGGTTAGCCTTTTAATTTCGCCGTAAGGCAGTAGCCCAAGTTTAACAAGTGCTTGAAAGCCGTTACAAATGCCGAGGATTAAACCGTCCCGCTCATTTAAAAGTTTGTGAACTTCCTCGCAAACCCTTGGGTTTCTGAACATGGAAGCAATGAATTTACCGCTACCGTCTGGTTCGTCCCCGCCTGAGAACCCCCCTGGGAAAGCAATAATGTTGCATTCCGAAATTGACTTTTGCAAACGCGCTACGGTATCCGCAATGTCTTTTCCGCTTAAGTTTTTAACCACAAGGATTTCCGCTTTCGCGCCTTCGCGTTCAAAACGCTTTGCGGTATCGTATTCGCAGTTTGTGCCGGGGAACACAGGGATTAACACCTTAGGTTTTGCCACGGAAGCACCTTTGAAAGGCTTAAATCCGCTTGGCTTTGTTTCATTTAAACCCGCGTTAAAGACTTCTTTATCTTCCACTTGCTTTTCTGTGGGGTAAATTACGCTATGCCCCGAAAGGATTTCAATTGCCTCATTTAGGGGGATAAACGCGCTTTCACCCTCAAATGTTATAAGCGGTTCGCTATTTTTATCAAGAGAATTACCCGCGCCGATTTCTGCGATAAATTCGGATTTAAATTCAGCGAAAGGTTTAATATCCTTAACCGCGATAATTAAATCCCCAAGGCGCGTTTCAAAATGTTCCCCAATTAAAGGGGCAAAGTGAACACCAAGGTTATTTCCGATAGCGGATTTTATAACCGCAGAAACCGCACCGCCTGATTCCGTAACCGTGGCAGAAGTAATGTTGCCTGCCCTGATTTGTTCTGTTACCGTGTTAAATAATTTTACCAAATACTCAAATTTAGGTAACAGTTTGCAGGTTATCGGTAACCTATACACCCTATCTTTCGCTTTAAATACATTTGTTATAAGTTCACCCCCGTTTCCTGTGCCAAGGGCGAAAGATATTAGCGTGTTCGGAACATCGTGGTTTTCGTAGCTTCCGCTCATGCTGTCCTTTCCGCCGATTGCAGGGGTGCTAAGCCCGTATTGTGCGTAAAGCGCGCCAAGTAATGCGGAATAAGGTTCGCCGAATCTTAAGGGGTTGTTATTAAGCCTTAAGAAAAATTCTTGCAATGTAAGCCTGATTTTATCAAGGCTGACGCCTGAAGCAATAAGTTTGGCAACAGACGCGGTAACCGCGTAAACACTGCCGATAAAGGGGTTATCGTCTGTAAGTTGTGCGTTAAAAGCCCACGAACAAACGGTGGAAGTATCGGTTTTTCCTGCGGTGGGAAGTTTTGATGCCATAGTTAGCGCAGGGGTAAGCTGATTTTTTCCGCCAAAGGGCATGAACAGCGTTCCTGCACCGATAGTGCTGTCAAAAGTTTCGCTTTGCCCCCTTTGAAGCATTACATTTTTATCCTTAAGGATTTCTTTAACCGCGCCAAGAGTGTCGCCTGTGCTTAATTTTTCTTTAACCTCAGGCGAATAAGTTTCAAACAATCCGTCCTTTTTAAATGTACGGCACTTTACGCTTGCGGTTTGCTTTACGCCGTTTGTATCTAAAAAACTTCTCTCAATATCTGCAACGGTGTTGCCTTTGTTAAACATTCTTAACCGCTTTAAATCCGTCACAACGGCTACGCGCACAGCTTCAAGGTTTTCTTCCCTTGCAAGTTCTAAAAATTTATCCGCGTCCTTTTCTGCCACAACTACCGCCATTCTTTCCTGCGATTCCGAAATAGCGGTTTCGGTAACGGTAAGCCCCTTATACTTCTTTGGAATTTTATCAAGATAAATATCCAACCCCTCGGATAGTTCGCCGATAGCAACCGAAACACCGCCCGCGCCGAAGTCATTGCATTTCTTAATCAGCGTAGTTGCTTCTTTGTTTCTGAAAAAGCGTTGGATTTTCCTTTCCGTTAGGGGATTTCCTTTTTGAACCTCAGCACCGCAAAGGCTAACGCTTTCTTTATTGTGCGCTTTGGAAGAACCTGTTGCGCCACCGCAACCGTCCCGCCCCGTTTCACCGCCGAGAAGAATGATAATATCGCCTGCTTCAGGTGCTTTGCGGATTACATTTTCGGCAGGCGCGCCACCCACCACGAAGCCAGTTTCAAGGCGTTTTGCCACATATTTATCATGGTAAACTTCATTTACAATGCCTGTGGCAAGCCCGATTTGGTTGCCGTAAGAGGAAAAGCCCGCGGTGGCGGTTTTTGAAATTACGCGTTGCGGAAGTTTGCCTTGAAGGGTTTCTTCAATAGGCTTGAACACATTGCCTGCGCCTGTTATGCGCATTGCTTGGTACACATAAACCCTGCCCGAAAGCGGATCACGGATTGCACCGCCGAGGCAGGTTGCCGCACCGCCGAAAGGTTCAATTTCGGTTGGGTGATTGTGAGTTTCGTTTTTAAACATTACAAGCCAATCTTCGGGCTTGCCGTCTATCGTGGCTTTAACCTTAATGGAACACGCGTTAATTTCATCACTTAAATCAAGATCGTTTAGCTTTCCTTCCTTTTTTAAAATCTTACCGCCGATTGTGGCAATGTCCATAAGGCACACATATTTTTCGGGGCGATCTTTGTAAATTTCTTTAAAAAGCCTTTCATAAAGCGCACTGCCTTCCTTAACCTCGGGGTTTTCGCCGTTATCAATATCCGTAAGTTCGGTTAAAAATGTGGTGTGCCTGCAATGATCACTCCAATAAGTATCAATAAGTTTAATTTCGGTTAAAGAGGGTTCTCTGTTAACTGATTTAAAATAATCCCTAACAAACCTTAAATCCGCCGTACTCATGGCAAAGCCGGTTTCTTTGTGGTATTTATCACAAGCGGAATCACTCATGCCTATAAAGCCCTTTAAAAAATCAATTCCGTCTGCGTCAGCATAAACCTCAGCAAGCGTTTTGGGCTTTTTGGGGGACGCCTCTTTGGAATCAGTGGGGTTAATTAAATATTTTGCAATTTTAACAAGATCTTTTTTATTTATTCCGCTTATCGCATAAACTGTGGCACACCTTACTTTGGGGCGGGGCTTGTTAAGCAAAAGTTCTGCACATTGTTCTGCGCTATCCGCGCGTTGATCGTACTGCCCTTTAAGAAATTCCGTAGCCAAAATTTCATAGCCTTTAAGTTTTGGCAGTTCTTCATAAAAAACGGTGTCGCAAGGGGGTTCGCTAAAAACATTTTCAACCGCGCTTTCAAAATCGGCTTCACAAAGCCCCTCAATATCGTATCTAATAAAAATGCGCAAATCTTTTGCGTCAATTTTTAAAACATTTGTGATTTCACCAAAAACTTTTTTTGCAGGAATATCAAAGCCCGCTCTTTTTTCCACAAAAATTCTTTTAACCATAATCCCTCCAAAAATCTATTCTTTGCCAACCTTGGGCGCAACCTTAGTTACCTCGCAAGGATACTTCCCTTCAAAACAGCCTGCGCAAAAATCCGTGCTTTTCCCAAGGCAAGCCTTGCGAAGTTCGGGCAGAGGAAGATAATTAAGGCTATCCGCGCCGATTATTTTGCAAATTTCGTCCTTATCGTTGAAGCAGGCTATCATTTGATCACTTGCTTCAAGATCAACCCCGAAATAGCAAGCGTGCTTAACCATGGGGGACGCAATAAGCATATGCACCTCTTTTGCACCGTTACGGCGAAGCAGTTTTATAATTTTCCTGCTTGTTGTACCCCTTACAATGGAATCGTCTATTAAAATAATGCGCTTGCCTTCCACATTGCTTTTAAAGGCGGAAAGTTTAACCTTTACGCTTGTTTCGCGCAAGGCTTGCGTGGGTTCAATAAAAGTTCTGCCGATATAGCGGTTTTTAATGAGTGCGTCCACAAAGGGAATCTTACTTGTATCCGAATAACCGCGTGCGGCGGCGAGTGCGGAATCAGGCACACCTGCCACAACATCTGCATCAATTTTATAAAGATTTGCAAGAATTTTTCCTGAGGTGTAGCGGGTGTTATAAACGCTTACGCCGTCTATAGTGGAATCGTTCCTCGCAAGATAAACATATTCAAAAATGCAAAGTTTTCTCTTAGAACCGTTATACATGGTGGATTTAATCTCACCGCCGTCTATCATTATGATTTCCCCAGGGGTAACATCTCTTAGAAGTTCGGCATCTACCGCGTCCAGCGCGCAAGATTCACTGGCAATCAAAATATCGTCCTCGCGCTTGCCGATTGCAAGGGGTTTAATTCCCATGGAATCTCTTGCGCAATAAAGTTTGTTTTCCGCAAGCACCACAAGCGAAAATGCACCCTTAAGCTGTTTGCAGGCTTTAATTATTCCTTCCTCTATGCTGTTCTTACTGTGAAAATTGATTAACGCCGCCAAAACTTCGCTGTTAACAGAACTTTGAAAAATCTGCCCTGCGGAAAGCATTTGTTCTTTAATTTCTTGGGCGTTTAGCAAACTGCCGTTGTACGCAACCGCCATTCGTCCGCGCCTGCCGTAAAAAACAACGGGTTGCGCATTGATAACATGGCTTGTGGTTTCGGGGCTGTACCTCACATGCCCTATGCCTGCGTTGCTTCTTGGGAATTTTTTTAAGCCGTCTTCCGCAAAAATGTTATTCACAAGCCCCATTTCCTTATAATAAGAAACTGCACTTGTGCCGTCCTGCACGGCGATTCCCGCGCTTTGCTGTCCGCGGTGCTGAAGCGCGAACAAGCCGAAATAAATCTCTTTAGCGATATCTTTTTTCTGAGGGCTGTAAACCCCAAAAATTCCGCATTCCTCTTTAACACTCATAATCTTTAGTCCCCTTACGGTATTCAACGGTGTGTGTGTTTTGGGTATTTCTTCTTTGATTTAATTTTAACATTTTAGCGCATACTAAAGCAAATAAAATGTGGCAAAGAACAAAAGATAATATTATAGAAAATTTTGGAAATTTTAAGCAAAAACCGATTAGGCTAATATCCTTTACGGTTCTTATTGCGTTAATTTGTTTTTTCGCGCTTAGCACAGGTGCGCTAAGCCCAAATTTTGCCCTTGCAAGCACGGATTTTAATGAAAATGCGCATGAACTTCGCGCAGAAGCAGTTAAATTAAGCGAATTTTCCACAACTTATGCGGATTCAAGCACGGCAAGGAAAGCAAATATAATTATTGCGTCCAAAAAGATAAACGGAACAATTATCCACCCAAGCAAGCAATTTTCATTTAACGGCACGGCAGGGGAACGCACCGCGGAAAACGGTTACCAAACCGCAAAGATTATTGTGGACGGAAAATTCGTGAGTGGCACAGGTGGCGGGGTGTGCCAAGTTTCCACCACGCTGTACAACGCGGTACTGCTTGCAGGCTTAAAGGTTGATATCGTTCACCGCCATAGCCTGCCGATAAATTACGCACCGCTTTCCTTTGACGCAATGGTATCTTCGCGCCAAGATTTCGCTTTTACGAATAACACTGATTACCTTATATATATAGTGGCAAAAGCCACTGATTCAAAGCTAACCTTTCAAGTTTTCGGCGAAAAGCCCATTCATAGCAGGGTGATAAAATTAAGAAGCGTAACAATTCAAGAAATCTTCGGGCAGTACGAGACGGAATATGACGAAGGAACGCTAAGTGAGGACGAAAGCGAACGCATTATAGTAAAAGCCAAAAGCGGTTATGTTTCCGAAGGCTACCTTGACACCTACCAAAACGGCAGGCTGATAAAATCCGAACTAATAAGGAAAGATAGGTATCTGCCCCAAACAGGCAAGAGGATTATAAGGGTAGACGGCACGGCATAATAAATAATATATTGAAATTTTTATTAAAATACAGTATACTCTAATTGAAAAGATATGCCCAAGGTAAAGCAAGGAGAGATTTATGCCGATAATATCACAATTTTACGGAATATTAGTGTACATATACAAAGAAATTGGCAAACAGCACAATAAACCGCATTTTCACGCAAAGTACTCTGAATTTGAGGGGGTTTATGACTTTGAGGGTAACCTTATCGCGGGCGAACTGCCAAAAAAGCAAAGCAAGCTGATTGAGGCATGGTGCTTACTTCATACAGACGAACTAAACGCCGCTTGGACAGCATGGAATGAAAGCGGTGAAATAATAAAGATTGAGGGGCTAAGGTAATTATATGATTAGACCAAAAGCTGTGAATGTGATTCCGCAACCCGATTATCAGTTGCTTGTAACCTTTAATAATAATGAGAAAAGGCTATTTGATGTTAAGCCATATCTTAGCTTTAAGCCGTTTAATGAATTAAAAAGCATTGAATTGTTTAAGACGGTAAAGACGGCAGGGCTAAGCATTGAATGGCTACACGGGCAAGATATTTGCCCCGATGAACTTTATTATAACAGCGTACCGCTATAGGAATAATTGCCCGAGGGCAAACCTTTTTAATTCAAAATTCTATAAACCTTATCAAGACGCCGTTCCGTCATTGCGGTTATCGTCATTAAATCCTGCGAATTGGCTTTGGTAAAGCCCGTAATAGAATCCTTTTTGACTCATAAGAGTTTCGTGGTTGCCAAGCTCTACCACATCGCCTTGGTTCATTACGAGGATAACCGCCGCATTTTTAATGGTTGAAAGGCGGTGCGCGATAACGAAACTCGTTTTGTTCTGCATCATGGCAAGCATTGCACTTTGAATGTGCTTTTCGGTTCGGGTGTCTACCGAACTTGTGGCTTCGTCAAGGATAATAATTTTGGGATCTTTGAGGATTGCGCGCGCGATAGTTAAAAGCTGTTTTTGCCCTGCGGAAATGTTGCTTGCGTCCTCATTTAGCACCGTGTCGTAGCCGTGTTCCATAGTTTCAATAAAAGCGTGCGCGTGGGCTTCTTTTGCCGAGGCAATTATCTTTTCACGCGAGGCGTCCTTATTTCCGTAAGCAATGTTTTCTGCGACAGTGCCGTTAAATAGCCATGTATCTTGAAGAACCATTCCGTAAAGGCTTCTTAAAGCGTCCTTAGTATAGTCGTTGATATTCACGCCGTCTATCTTAATAACACCACCGTCTAATTCATAAAAGCGCATTAAAAGATTCACAAGCGTGGTTTTGCCTGCGCCTGTGGGCCCGACTATTGCAATGGATTCGCCTGCGTTTACCTTTAGGTTTAAATTTGTAATCAGAGGTCTGTCCTTACGGTAAGAAAATCTTAGATTTTCCATATCAACGAAGCCTTTTATGTGCGAAACATCGGTTAAAAGGTTGTTTTCAGGTTCCATTTCCTCTAAATCAAAGGTTATAAACACCCTTTCCGCTGCGGCGATAGCGGTTTGAATTGTGTTTGCAATGTTACTTACCTGCTCAATAGGCTGTGCGAATTGGCGGGTATATTGAAGTAAGGCTTGAATATCACCGATTGTGATAACCCCTTGCCCCGCACGGAAACCGCCCCCCACGCAAATGCCCACATAGCAAAGATTGTTAATAAACTTAATTGTGGGCAAAATTATCCCTGCCAAAAACTGCGAACGGCGGGTAGCCGATTTGAGTTCTTTATTGATAGCCTCATAAGCCTTCACGCTTTCTTCTTCCCTGCAATAAAGTTTTATTATCCTATGCCCTGTGTACATTTCCTCAATGTGCGCATTCAACAATCCGATTTTCTTTTGCTGGGAAGCAAACTGCACTTGGGATTTTTTAATGATTATCCGCGAAGTTATAAATAAAAGCGGTAAGGAAACAAGCGCGATTATGGATAGCAAAGGATCAATCCGCATCATCATTATAAATACGCCGATAACCGTCATAGTACCCGAAATGATTTGGTTAATGCTTTCTTGAAGGGTTATGGAAACCATTTCAATGTCGTTAGTTAAGCGGGATAGAACATCGCCCACAGGCGTGCCGTCAAAATACTTTAATGGGACTTTATCAAGTTTATCCTTTAAATCCGTCCTCATGCGCCTAACCACCATTTGGCTCATAGACGCGGCAACAATTCCGCTTGCGAATTGGAAGAGGGCGTTTAGAACATAAAGGGAAGCACAAGTCCAAAGAATAGGGGCGATATAAGTGTAAAGTTGAGAGTTACCTTCGCGCGTTATATCGGTGAAAAATTGAATGCTGTCCACAAGTGCATTCGTTACCTTTTTCATAATATCAGGCACCCAAATTGCAAACCAAGTGCCAACGCCTGCAAGCACCATCATTATGATTAAAAGGGCAAGCTGAGGCTTTAGATATTTAATAAGCCTGCCCACTGTTTTTCCGAAATTTTCCGCTTTTTCCACAGGGGCAATGGCGTCCGTAACATCCGCCATGCCAAGCGCGCCACCGATATTTATGCCCTTTGATTCGGTTTGGGATTCGCCCGTTATCGGCTTATATTCTTCACTCATAGCCCAAGCTCCTCCTCACTCATTTGCGAAAGCGCGATATCCTTATAAAGAGGGCAGGTTTTCAATAATTCTTTATGCGTGCCATGCCCCACAATTTTGCCCTCGTCAAGCACTAAGATATTATCCGCATCCATAATCGTACCCACGCGTTGGGCAACTATAATGGTTGCGCTATCCTTAGTTATCTTTTTAAGCGCGGTTCTAAGTAGCTTATCCGTTCTGAAATCAAGCGCGGAAAAACTATCGTCAAAAATCAAAATTTCAGGCTTTCGGATAATTGCCCTTGCAATGGAAAGCCTTTGCTTTTGCCCCCCGCTGAAGTTATTACCGCCTTGTTCCACACGGCTTTCAAGCATTCCGTCCTTATCTTTTACGAATTTCGCGCTTTGCGCAATTTCAAGTGCTTCCCAAAGTTCTTCTTCTGTGGCATCTTCCTTTCCGTACTGAAGGTTAGATTTTATCGTGCCTGAAAACAGCATTGATCTTTGGGGAACAAAGCCGATTTTACCGCGAAGTTCCGCTTGGGGGATTTCTTTAATCGGCACGCCGTTAATAAAAATCTCACCGCTTAAAATATCATAAAAGCGCGGTATTAAATTGATTACCGAACTTTTGCCACTGCCTGTGCCACCCACGATTGCGGTAACTTTGCCTCTTTCCGCCTTAAAGGAAATATCGGATAAAATGTTCTCACTTGCCTCACTTGAATATTTAAAATTAACATTTTCAAAGCTAACAGTACCGCGTTCGGTGTAATTAACATTTGGTGTTTCGGTATCCTTAATTGATAGTTCGGTATCCAAAACTGCGTTAATTCTTCGTGCAGAAGCAGATGCCCTCGGGAACATTACGAACACCGTGGCAAGCATAATAAGTGCCATCATAATTTGGGTTATGTACTGAATAACCGCCATCATATCGCCCACATTTATGTCGTCCCCATAAGCAATTTGACGGCTTGCCACCCACACAATGCCCACCATTGTGCAGTTCATTACAACCGCAATGAGGGGGGCAAGAACGGCAACATATCTGTACACAGAAACTGAAAGAGTTTTTAACTTTTCGTTAACTTCCTTAAAGCGCAGGCTTTCCCTTTCTTGCTGGTTAAAGGCGCGCACAACGCGGATACCCGTCAAACTTTCACGCATTATCTGCGTTATCCTATCCACCTTAATTTGAATTTCTTGGAACAAGGGGAACACAACTTTTGCGGCGATATAAGAAACAACTATAAGGATAGGGAAGGGATAGAAAATTACCACTGTCATAGGCACGCTTTTTTGGAAAGACAGGGCAAAACCGCCAATTATGGTAAACGGCGCGATAAGTGCGGTTCTCAGCACAAGCAGGAAAACGGATTGAATTTGGCTTATATCGTTAGTAGATCGCGTGATTAAACTTGCGGTTGAAAACTTATCAAATTCGTTAAGCGAAAAGGTTTCCACTTTTCTGAAAACCTTACTTCTAATCATTGCTGAAAAGTTTGCGGCGATTTTCGCGCTGATAAGTGCCGCGATAATGGCGCAAGCGCAAGCGGCTATTGTTAACAAAAGCATTAAACCGCCACGCGTTAATATATAGTTAAAATCTTGGGTTTGAATGGTTTCGCCGTCCGGTAGCATCATTTGCTTGCCAGTCTTTAATTCATTTTCCTTTAATGCCTCTTTCTTTGTGGCGGTGGGGGATAATTTAAGGTAATCGCCAAGTTTAATCCAAAACCTGTCCCATGAAGTTACCTTGTTACTCTCATATTTATTTATGAGTTTTTCTGTGCGCTTTAAATTGTAATTTGAAGCCTTTAAAATGTTTGCAAGAATCACCAAATCGTCCTCATAAGCCACCACAATTTTATCAATGCTGTGGCTGAGGTTGGCTTGCTTTTCGTCACTAAATCCGCGGTTATAAAGAATGCGCCTCTTAATTAAATCCGCGTTATGCAGGTTTGCTTCCTTTTGCGCGCTTGCTTCGGTGATTCCTATGCCGTTATCCACCCATTTATCACCGTTATAAAGATAGGCGTAAGCAAGGGAATCGGTGCAAATTATAACCTCGTAATCGGGCATTGGTTCGGCACGCCCAGTTTTTGAATACTTGGGATCGTAATATTCCGTGTCGCCGTCTATGTGGTAAATTATTAAAAGTTTATCTCTTTCGTAAGGTTCGCCGAATTCGTTTGTGGCAAGGCGGTTGCCGTCTTTATCAAGCGGAATGGGCGCGAGGTTGCCGTGCCTGCTGTGCTTCATGCTTAAAATGCACGCGCTTAAAATTTTGCGGTTGCCCTCGTTGTCCATGGTTTCGGCATCGGGATCTTGATCCAAAAGCATATTTACCGAAAGCCCTTTGTCGGCATCAATAGAAAGTGTGTTCGGATCGTTCGGATCAAAAACCAAAAGGGTGTTAATTACCTCTGTTATCTTTTTTTTCTCTTCGGCTGTGTAGCCTCGGCTTGGGTTTACGGCGTAATCAATATTAAAATCAGCACCCACCTTTTGAAACGGCTTAAGCCCGTCTAAGAAAGGGGTGAGGACAATTTCAAAAAGTTCCTCTGAATCACCAATCGGAATATCTCTAAAAACCACATTGTACGCATGGTTAAATGGTATTTTTTCAAGTGCAAGTGCTAAGTCAAAGGTTGAAAACCCTTCGTTCATTTCAAAAATCGGAATTTCGTCTGGATTATATCCCTTTATCTGCCTTTTTCCCTCAACCCCTTTAAGGCTTGCGGGCTTGGGCATTTTTGCGTGCTTATACAAGGGTTCATATTTCAAATAAATGCCGTCATCAATGATTTCCGACATTTTTTCAGGCAAATACAATTCCGCCACCGCCTGCCCCGCAACCAAAATAACTACTGCTATCAGTAGTATCGTCATAGGCTTTAGTAAGTGGAAGAGTTTGAACATTTTTTGGTGGTTGGTGATTGGTGGTTGGTGATTGGTTTTCCAGCGCACAGCGCACAATGCACAGCGCACAATGAAGGAATCTAAATCTCATTAAGATAAACTCTTAATTAAATAATTCCATAATTTTAGCCAAGCCACATAGTGGCGCACGCCAAGGTTCTGCCAAAGGCGGGTTCTTATATTTCATATTTTATATTTTTCCAACACTGTGCGCTGTGCGCTGTGCATTGTGCGCTTTGCAAAGCCTTACGCTTTGCAAATAAGGCTTTCCGCAGTCATTTCACTTGGCTTATCTATTCTCATAAGTTCTAAGATTGTGGGGGCGATATCGGATAATTTGCCGTTATCTCTTAATTTGCAATCCGCTGGGATTAAGATAAAGGGAACTTTGTTAGTGGTATGGGCGGTAAATACTTCACCGCTTGGTTCAAGCATTTTTTCAGCGTTTCCGTGATCTGAGGTTAATAGCACATTTCCGCCGACTTCAAGCACGGCTTCAACCACAAGTTTAACGCAATTATCCACCGTTTCAACCGCTTTAACTGCGGAATTGAAATCCCCTGTATGTCCAACCATATCGCAATTTGCGAAGTTAAGCACAATAAAATCGTACTTATTTTTCTTAATTAGTTTAACCGCCTCGTTTGCGACTTCATAAGCACTCATTTCGGGTTTTTGATCGTAAGTGCTTACTTTGGGGGACGGTATAAGAACTCTGTCCTCACCTTTGGCAGGCTTCTCAATTCCCGAATTAAAGAAAAATGTTACATGGGCGTATTTTTCCGTTTCGGCGATTCTCAATTGCTTTATATTATTAGATTCAAGGATATCGTTAAGATTGTTGCTTAAACTTTGCGCCACAAATGCGGTTTTAATATTTTGAAATGTTTCGTCATATTTCGTGAAGCCTGCAAAACTTGGATTTAAGAAACCCGTTTTTCTTTCAAATTTTGTGAATTTTTCTTCAATAAACGCCCTCGTAATCTCGCGCGCTCTATCGGGGCGGAAGTTAAAAAATATTATGCTATCACCCTTTTCAATAAGTTTAACAGGCTTACCCTCGCCAGTTATTATCACATGAGGCACAATAAATTCGTCTGTAATTCCGTTTTCATAGCTTATTGTGAAAGCGTCCTCAGCGTTCGTTATTATCGCGCCGTTTCCAAATGCCATTGCCGAATATGCTTCTTCCACGCGTTCCCAGCGGTTATCCCTATCCATAGGGTAAAACCTGCCCATTACTGTGGCAATCGCGCCGAAGCCGATAGCCTTTATGTGGTTTTGCAGGGATTCAATGTAACCTTTGCCACTCACAGGGCTAACATCTCTGCCGTCCATAAAACAATGGATATATATATTATCAAGCCCCTCATTCTTTGCCATTTCAATAAGCGCGTAAAGGTGCGAAGTGTGGCTGTGAACACCGCCGTCTGATAAAAGCCCGAAGGTGTGCAACGCTTTGCCGTTTTCTTTGGCGGAACGCATTACTTCAAGAAGTGCGGTGTTTTTAAAAAATTCCTTATCTTTAATCTCTTTAGAAATTCGCGAAAGTTCTTGAAAAACCACCCGTCCCGCACCGATATTTAAATGCCCCACCTCGCTGTTGCCCATTTGCCCCTCAGGAAGCCCCACCGCAAAACCGCTTGCCTCAAGCAAAGTGCTTGGGTAAGTTTTTTTAAGATAGTTAATGTAAGGTGTGCCTTGCGCGGTAATGGCATTACCCGCCGTACTATCTGCTTCCGCAAAGCCATCCATTATTATTAGTGCGTTTAACATAAAATCTTCTGAGTCCCCATGGCTTCCGCCCCTTTTATATATTATATATTAACACGCATTCGCGCGCAAGTCAAGAAGTGCTTAAATAAAAATCCACAATTCTGCATTCTGAATTTTGAATTCTGAATTATTTCATATTTTCCTTTGCTTAAAGTATTTTCGTGTGATAAACTAATAGCATAATTACTGTTTTGCGAAAAGCATGGCGGTGATTAAGTGCGTTTTTGCACGCGTTGGAAGATTATATAGCTTTAACACCGAATCAAATAAAGAAATCAAGTATCAATTTAACACCAAATCAATTTAACACCAAATATCTATTCACCTTATCTAACACACAAATTAAATTACGAAAAAAATAGCTTTTACTTTTGGAGAAAATATGCCAACATTTGTATTTGATGAAACCTCACTAATTGCGCCCCTTGGGCTGATTGTGCTTAAAGGCGCGGAAAAGCTTGGAAAGCTGGTGGACGATTTCCTTGTGAAATGGTTCAACGAAACCGTGGCGAAAGGCAAATCCGCACGCAAGAAGGACACCTTTATTATTAAATCCGCCTGCCCAAGGTTCACCACAGGGGACGGAAAAGGAATGATTGAGGACAGCGTTCGCGGGCATGATCTTTACTTCCTTGTGGATGTGGGTAACTATAATGTGAAATATCCGCTGTTCGGAAGCATGAATTCCATGTCCCCCGATGATCATTTTGCTGATTTAAAAAGGCTGATTGGCGCGGCGGGCGGAAAGGCGGAAAGGATAACCGTGATTATGCCCTCGCTTTACGGTGGCAGGCAACACAAAAGAAACAGCAGAGAATCTCTTGATTGCGCACAAATGCTTCAAGAACTTTTTGATATGGGCGTTAAAGATATTGTTACCTTTGACGCGCACGATCCAAGAGTGCAAAACGCAGTGCCTCTCATGGGCTTTGATAACTTCTTCCCCACATATCAAATACTTAAGGCACTTTTGAAAAATTTCCCCGATGTTAAGCTAACGCAGGATAATTTCATGATAGTAAGCCCGGACGAAGGCGCAATGAGTAGAAATATATTCTACGCCTCTGTCCTTGGTGTGGAACTTGGAATGTTTTACAAAAGAAGGGATTACGCAAATGTTATAGACGGCAGGAATAAAATTGTTGCGCATGAATATATAGGTATAGATGTAAAGGATAAGGATATATTTGTAGCGGACGATATTATCGCCACGGGCGATTCGGTTTTGAGGCTTTGCCAAGATTTAAAAGAAAAAGGCGCGAAAAGAATTTTCTTAATGGCAACTTACACACTTTTTACAGAAGGTGTGGAAAGGTTTGACGAAGCGTTTAATAACGGTTTGTTTACCGCGGTTATAGGCACAAATTTAACTTATATAAAAGAAGAACTTTCCACAAGAAAGTGGTTTGTGTGCGCGGATTTATCCAAATATATTGCGTATATAATTGCCTCATGCAATCAAAATAAATCTGTTTCGCCACTTCTTAACTCGGCAGACAGAATTCATGAATTAATAGGAAGGACACAAAAATGAGTGATAAATTAACAAGAGAACAGCTTGAAGCCCTTAACTTTTTTGCCATGAGGGATTTGGCAAGGCAACTTGGTTGCAAAAACGCTACCGCGCAGAAAAAGGACGCGCTTATAGAATTCGTGCTTTCAAAGCAATCCGAACCCGCTGTTCAAGGCACTGAGGGTGAAGAATCCGCTACAGCAGACGAAAAGCGCGGAAGAGGACGCCCCACCAAGGCAAGAACCGTGGCTTCTCAGGACGAAGCGCAACCAGCTGTTCAACCTGCTGTTCAACCCACCAGATTCCCCGAAGGCGAAAGCGATAACCGCCCTTACGGAAACGGTAACGGAAACGGCGCAGGCAGACAGCAGTTTGATAAATATAGAAAAAATCCTGCTTTCGGCGCATTCGCCGAACCTGCCCCAAGCGAAGCGGTTGATCCCAATGCGCCTTTGGAACGCAGATCGGGAATCCTTGAAATCTGCCCGGACGGGTTTGGTTTCTTGCGTGCCGAAAATTGCCAACAAGGGGATAAGGACGCGCATATCATTGCAAACAAAATCCGCAAGTACGGCTTAAGAAAGGGCGACTTTGTTGTTGCCACGGTAAGAAAAGTTGCCGATAACCGCCCCATGAGTGTGGACGAAGTGGAATCCGTGAACGGCTTTCCGCCCTCGGAAGCGTTAAATAGGAAGAATTTTGCCACCCTTACCCCCATTTATCCCGACAGGCGGTTAAGGCTTGAAGTAGACGGAATTAAAAACGATACTGCTATCCGCTGTATTGATTTAGTTGCGCCGATTGGTAAAGGGCAACGCGGAATGATTGTTTCACCGCCGAAGGCAGGTAAAACCACGCTTCTCAAAAAGATTGCAAACAGCATTTCCACAAATCACCCCGAAATTCACCTTATCGTGCTTTTAATTGACGAACGCCCCGAAGAAGTTACCGATATGCAAAGAAGCACAAAGGGCGAAGTTATTTACAGCACATTTGACGAATATCCCGAACACCATGTGAAAGCCGTGGAAATGGTTTTGGAAAGGGCAAAACGCCTTGTGGAAATAGGCAAAGATGTGGTTATTTTAATGGATAGCTTAACGCGCCTTTCAAGGGCATATAACGCGGTGGTGGAAAGCAGTGGCAAAACGCTTTCGGGCGGTATAGATCCCGCCGCCATGATAGGCCCTAAAAAATTCTTCGGCGCGGCGAGAAACATTGAATTCGGCGGAAGCCTAACGATAATTGCCACCGCGCTTGTGGATACGGGAAGCCGTATGGACGAGGTTGTGTACGAAGAATTTAAAGGCACAGGCAATATGGAAATCCACCTTGATCGCCGTTTAAGCGAAAAGCGCATTTTCCCCGCAATTGATTTAAACCGCAGTAGCACAAGGCGCGAAGAATTGCTTTTAAGCCAAAGGGAACTTGAGGGAATTTGGGCGGTACGCAAAATGCTTTCCGCAGGCGATGTGCAAGAGGCGGCAGAAAACCTTATCGGCATGATGCTTAAAACTTCAACCAATAAAGATTTCGTGGATTTGCTTTCACTTCAAATTGCAAAATTGCAGAAAGAAGGATATAAATTTAGTTAGGGATTAGGGACAAGGGAATAGGGATTAGTATTTCAGCGCACAGCGCACAGCGCACAATGGTGGATTCTAAATCTCATTATTGATAGGTGTGAAGTGTGGTTCAGTTGGGTAGTGGCACTAACCAACTGATTTCTTCCTTAACAACAGTATCAACCAAACGCAGTTTACCGAAAGATACTAAAAATTGAACCCGTGAGTGGCACTCACGGGTTCAAGTTTTTTATTGCAAGAAGTTTTCTTTTAATCTAATCCCTATTCCCTTGTCCCTAACCCCTTATTCCTTTATAGTATCAATGCCCTCATAATTAATTCTGAAATCAGTTTTGTTCAAAGGGGCGGTTTTGTTAATTGCGGAAACGAAGCGTGCTATGTACTTTTGGCAGAGTTCAAATGTTTCTTTCACGATTTCGGGGGCGGAAAGGGTAGAGGTTTCTTCTTGATTGCGCACCTTTCTGAACGGCGCGCCGTTAAAATTTAAGAAATCAAGTTCTTGATAAAATTCTGGGGGGCGGTACATATTTCTTAAACGCTTTTTGCCCAAAACAAGGCTTCCTGCCTCTTTTTTAGAAAAATATTCGCGCTTGCGTCCGCTTTTATCTGTGAAAAACCGCATAGAAAAACGCGTGCCTTTTATTGCAAGTTTTACATGGAATTTGCTTACGGGAACACCCAAAATAGGGGCAACGACTTTGTTATAAATCCTGCCTACTTCCCTTCTAACGGCACGGCAGGGCTTGAAATCTTTCCTTGAACAATCGTAAGCATTGGCGTGCTTTAAGCCCATAAGTTCGGTAACAACGAAGGAATCAAGCGCGTTTTCAATAAGCTGGTGTGTGCCTTGCTTTTGTTCTGTGGGCAGTTCTTTTAAAAATCCCTCTTCGCAAAAAAAGTAAACGAAAGGGTGCAGTTGAGTATCCATAACATAATGGCACAAAAGCCCCAAAACATAGCTTTTTGCGATAACGCTTTCTGTTTCGGCTATGTAATCCGCAAGGGCGCAAAAAACCTCGTAAGCCTTGCTGTACTGAACTCTGTTAAAAAGATAACCGCTTTTTGTGCCTAATTCCCTCAAAAATAGCAGAAAGTCGGGCCCTACATTTCCAAAAAGAAATGCGTCCCTATACCGCTTAATCTCATTTTGCAAGGCGTGGGGCATACCCTCAAATACCTGCGTGCCTGTGTAAACATGAGTGATTACATTTGCCATAAAATAAGTCCTCCGTTTGTTGTTAAATTTTGTGATTTTGCCACTTCGTGCCTTATCAGGCAAGCAGGTGTAGCAATAAACCTTGAATGTTATTATACTGTGAGATTTTTATCACGGGGTTGCCGTCCTTATCAAGAATCGGATTGCCGTCTATATCCGTGGAAGGGGTGGTAACCACGGGATCATGATAGCTTAAAGTCCCCCCGCTTGCACCGCTTAGCTTAAGATAAAAATCATTTAAGCGGTTGCCAAGCTCATTAAACGCGCCGTGGTGTTTACTGCGGTAGCTTGCGCGCCTATCAATATCACCGCGCACCGTTTCACTCATTGAATCCCAAAAAATAGCGGTAGCTAATTTATTCAGGCTTAACAGGCGGTAGATATCCCAAAGATAATTTGAGTATCCGCTGTAACGAAGGAATATATCCTCTGAGGTAAACAGCACATAAGCGGATACAAGTTCCGCACAGCTTTCGTACATAATCCCCTTGGTGTGCGCAATCTCGTGCGCCATTACATAAGGAATATCTTGAGGTGCAAGGTAACGGCTTATATGCGCTTCGCCCGTGGGCAAAAATGCAATTCCGCCCGAACCGCTTGCTTCCAAAACACCGCTGAATATCAGCCTTTTGGGGCGCGCCGTACGGGTGCTGAAGTACCCTTTATATTTCGGATCGTTAAGCCTTGCATATTCCTTTTGCATTTTAGCGGAAAGTTCTTTATGGCTTGGCTGTTTTATACTGCCGTCCTTATTTCTTTCCACCTTTAAAGCAAGTTCGTTATAGCTTTCAAAGTACGCTTTAACGAATGAAATAACTTCCTCGTCATTTAGAATTTCGCTGTGCCTCGGCAGATAGTTTTCCGCAGGTTCGCGGTAATAACTGGGGCTTGCGGTAACCGAATACGCTAAAACGGTAACCGAAACTGCCAAAAGCACGGTGGTTATTGATTTTGCAATTTTAAAGTGCTTGCGCTTTATTGCAAGGCGAATCCATTTCACAATCAGCCATGCACACATTATAATAGCCACAATAATTATCAGTTCAAACACGGAAAAAGGAACTAAATCCGTTAATGAACCCATGAACCAAACAAGCCCTCTGCTAACCCCTCTTGTGAAGATATATTCAGAGATAAACTCATTGGTTTTAAGCAGTGAAACAATAAGCGTCAGGAATAGCAAAGCCCCCGATATTATTATTAAGGTTAGCGTTTTCTTGTGCTTTAATTTCACTTGCGACTAATTCCTGTTTGAGTGCAAAGGCGCAGGAATTCTTCCGCCCCTGTTAATAAATTCGCTTGCGTCTAAGGCGGATACGGGCATAATAGGGGCAGAACCAAGCAAGCCCCCGAACACGATTTCGTCACCCACCTTTTTGCCGAATGCAGGGATTAAGCGCACAGCGGTTGTTTTATTATTTATCACGCCTATGCTTGCTTCGTCTGCAATTATTGCGGAAATTGTTTCCGCCGAAGTATCCCCCGGAATAGCAATCATATCCAGCCCCACGGAACAAACCGCCGTCATGGCTTCAAGTTTTTCAAGCGTCAGCGCACCGCTTTTTGCCGAGTTAATCATGCCGATATCTTCACTTACAGGGATAAACGCGCCCGATAGCCCCCCCACATGGGAAGATGCCATTATTCCGCCTTTTTTAACCGCGTCATTCAAAAGCGCAAGCACGGCGGTTGTACCCGGCCCGCCCACTGTGCTTAAGCCTATTTCTTCCAAGATATGCGCCACAGAATCACCCATGGCAGGGGTAGGCGCTAAGGATAAATCCACAATCCCGAATTCTTTGCCAAGCATTTTGCAAGCGGTTTGCGCCACAAGTTGCCCCGCCCTTGTTACGCGGAACGCGGTTTTTTTAATAACCTCGCAAACCTCGCCAAGATCCTTACCTCTCACTTTTTCAAGCGCGGTTTTAACCACCCCCGGGCCCGAAACGCCCACATTGATAATGTTGTCGCCCTCGCCAACGCCGTGAAACGCGCCTGCCATAAAAGGGTTATCTTCCACAGCGTTAGCAAAAACCACGAATTTGGCACAACCTATGCTGTTATTATCTTTTGTAAGCAGGGCTAAATCCTTAATGGTTTTGCCCATTTGCTTAACTGCGTCCATATTTATACCCGCGCGCGTGCTTGCCACATTCACAGAAGAACAAACTTTATCCGTTGAAGCCAAGGCTTTGGGTATTGCGTTTAAAAATTCCTGTTCGTAATCCGTTATGCCCTTGTGAACAAGCGCGCTGAATCCGCCTATAAAATCCACCCCGATTTCCTTTGCGGATTTATCAAGCGCAAGCGCAAGTTCGTGGTAATTCCTGTGCGTTGCACCCACAAGGCTGATAGGCGTAACGGATACGCGCTTGTTTACAATCGGAATGCCGTACATAGCGGAAATTTTGCGCCCCGTGGCAACCAAATCTTTGGCAGACGACACAACTTTTTCATAAACCTTTTTCGCCGTTGCACTGCCGTCCTTCCCCACACAATCCAATAAAGAAACACCCATTGTTATGGTTCTTATATCAAGGTGGTGTTCCCGAATCATGTTTATTGTTTCAAGTATTTCTGTTTTGTTTATCATTTTCTTAATGCCGAAGCCTTTGCTTAAATTAAATCCTGTTCATTACCTCAAAAATATCCTTGTGCCTCACGGATATTTCCATTTGAAGTTCCTTGCCTTTTTTATCAAGAAGCGTGGCAATTGTTTCAAAGCACGCATTTTTTGGCATTTCCACCGCCATAATCATGGTGAAATTACCTTGCAAAATGGTTTGGCTTATGTCCTCAATGTTCACATTGTGTTCTGCAAGCAAATTTGCTATTGAGGCGATAATGCCCACTCTGTCCTTCCCTAAAACTGTAATAAATGCTTTCATGGTGTGTTTCCTTATAAAAGTTCTTTTACCGCGTCCATAAGTTTATCCGCTTTGGCTATTGCGGTTTTTTCGGTGTTATCATAAATCAGTACATAGATTTTTAGCTTGGGTTCAGTTCCGCTTGGGCGGATACAAATGAATTGCTTATCTTTTAGCGAAAGATAAACTGCGTCAGTCTTTCCGAAAGGAAGAGGGCTGATTTTGCCTTTTTCATTAAGCGTGCCGTGCAAAAAATCCGCCGTGCTTAGCACTTCTTCGCCTGCAAGGGCAGTTACGGTTTTTTTCCTGAAATCCGCCATAACCTTTGCCATATCTGCCATTGCGGAAATGCCCTTGTAAGTTATGGATATATTTTTTTCTGCATAAAAGCCAAATTTTTCAAAAAGTTCATTAAGGCGCATGAACATTGTTCTGCCCTTAGATTCCCAATAAAGTGAGGCTTCTGCGAACATCATTGCGCCCACAACCGCGTCTTTATCCCTTGCGTGCGTGCCGAAAAGCGTGCCGTAGCTTTCTTCAAATCCGAAAATATAGGTAAATTCCTTGCTTTCTTCCCACTCTTTAATCTTTTCGCCTATAAATTTAAAGCCCGTAAGCACATTAAACATGGTAACATTATGGCTTTCGCAAAGCCTGTCCGCAAGTGTGGTGGAAACAATGCTTTTTACCACAGCAGGATTCTTGGGCATTTTGCCCGTTTCAATAAGCCTTGTGCAAATGTAATCAAGAAGCAGTACGCCTATTTGATTTCCCGTTAAAAGCACGAATTCGCCCTTGTTGTTTCTTACCGCCACGCCAAGCCTGTCCGCATCGGGATCGGTGGCAAGAACCACATCTGCGCCCGTTTTGTTTCCAAGTTCGCACCCCATTCTTAAAACTGAGGGGTTCTCAGGGTTGGGAACTTCCACTGTGGAAAATTCCGTGTCTGGCGCACACTGTTCTTTCACAAGCCCCGCATTTATTCCAAGCCTTTTAAAAATTTCAGTTACGGGCATATACCCCGAACCGTGGATAGGGGTGTACACAAGTTTAATATCCTTGCCCTTTGCTTTAGTTAATTCGGGGGATAAGGAAAGTTTTTCAATTTCATTAAAAAAGGCATCGTCCGTTTTCTTGCCGATAACCGTAACGAATTCATTTACCTTAAAATTATCCTTGCCCTTTAAGCTATAAATATCCTTAATTTGATCGCGCTTGATTGTGAAATAATCGGTTAAAGCCTTAATAAAATCCACAACCTTAGCAGTGGGCGCGGGGGACATTTGCGCCCCGTCCTCACCGTAAACCTTATATCCGTTATATTCCTTGGGGTTGTGGCTTGCGGTAATCATAATTCCTGCCACCGCATTAAACCGCCTTACCGCAAAAGAACACATGGGAACAGGGCGCACATCTTCATAAACGAAAGATTTAATTTTGTAAGCGGAAAGAACTTCGGAAGCACCGAAAGCAAACTCACGGCTTAACCGCCTTGTATCATAAGAAATTACCACGCCTCTTTGCATGGCGGATTCGCCAAGGGTAGTTATGTATTCCGCAAGCCCCGCCGTGGCGCGCCTAACGGTGTAAATATTCATTCGGAATGTGCCAAGCCCCACTTCGCCCCTCATTCCCGCCGTGCCGAATTCAAGTTCCGCACCGAATCTCTCATTTATCTCATGCGCGTTTCCGTTGATTTTCTCAAGTTCACCGCGTTCTTCTTTACTCACGCTGTTAAGCCAAATTTTATATGTATCCATTTTCACCTCAATTTTGCAATGCAATTACCGTGCATAACGCACGCGCACCGCGCTTGTATCTATTATATACCATATTTTGCCTGTTTTAAATAGAAAATAAAAATTTATTAGGCAAAAGACAACAGGCAATAGGCTTTCTTACTTCTTAAGCCAATTTGCAATTGTCCTGATTGCCGTAATAACCTGTTCATAAGTTACCGTTTCATAAAGCAAGAGGGCTGTTCTTGTTTGAAAGTCCTGTTTATATGTTCCCTCTGCGATTAGCTTTTCAAGAAGGTTTGGCAAAGATACACCTTTATTCGCAGACGGGCAATCGTGCTTACCTTCACGCGCTTGCCTGATTTCTTCAACAAACGCTTTCATTTTGTCGTCAAGTTTCATGAGTGGCAAGATTTTATATAAGTCGTAGATATGTCTTGATTGCGCCTCTGTTCTGCCATTCAGATAGTAGTCGCAAATTGCGAAAACCTTATCCACAAATGTGCGTTCCAAGGCTTGCACCTTTACATTGAAAGGTTCTAAATCGTACTTTTTGATAATATCGCCGTAGCCGTTTTCTTTCAAATAGTCGTATATAAGCGAGGCAGTTGATTTTTTCAAGGTTGGAAACGCGCCGATGCGGAAAACAGGTTCAATTATAAGATACTGCTTCAATGACGCACTCACAAACAATGCGGAATAATTTACTTCATAGCAATTGTAGTCCATTCCGCTTTTAATCTTTTCGGGGTTCATAAGCACAAGCCCCAAGTTATTTATCACACCGATTATGCGATCCTTGAGTAACTTCCGCCTACTTTGCGATAGTTCTCTTACATCTTCTAAGTTAATGTCAATATCTTCTGAAAACCGTGCTATCAGCTTAAAGCATTTTGACAAGCAAGTACCGCCCTTAAACACAAGCAGTTCCTCTTCTTGCGCTAAATATTTGAGAAACAGCGTAACATAGTAGTCTTTTTCAATAATGGCTTCGCTATTACCTGTTTTTTCCGCTACTTCCGTAACAATCTGCCCAAATAGCCCTTTGTCATTATGCAAAAACATTTTCTACCCCCGCATATAAAAGATTTTTTATTGCCTTTGCAGGAAATAAACTTGCATATTTAAACACTTCTTTTTGCTGTATTTTTAAAATTACAACAAGTTCTTTAATCCTGTTTATCGCCCGCTCGTCAAGCGAATAACGAGGCATAGCGCAAAAAGCCTCAAGCAGTTCCAACGCCGAAACATTATTGCTTGTAATCGGTGTTCTTGCTTTTCGCAATACTGCATACTGCTTACCGTAAGGTATTTTTCTCACAATAGCAGAGGCTTTTGAACTCACAACTTCAGGCTTTGCAGGAACTTGGTTAGATAAGCCCCACAAGTTCAACAAAGAAAGCCCCGAATAGTAGCCAAACACCTCATTGCCGTCCCCGATATATTTTTTTTCTAAAACAAGCCTTCTGCTTAATGCGGAAGGTTTGCCGAAAATAGTTTGCGTAGGCAAGTAATAAATACCGCTTTCATATTTAATAATCTTTTGCTCTTCATTAAACCTCTTAAGCAGGCGAAAAACCCAAGGGCGTGAATAATCACCCCATGCTGTTAATATTTCGTCTGTTGCAATCGGCTTGTCGTAGCCAAACTTGTCAACTAATCTTGTGAGTAACTGTTCCATACATTAGCTTCCTTAATATATAGTATACTCATTTTAATAATTTTGTAAAGCATTTAGTATATTATTTTATAAGTTTTCTTGCAAACGCCTTTAAATAAAAAAACTAACAATGGCTTGTTAGTTTTTTGTTTGGGGTTTATGCTTGTGTGGCGTAGTGCGGGTTTATAGGCTAAGGCTTAATTTTATCAATCAAAGATGAGATTGGAAACCAAGCTATACTCATTCCTAAACCAACATAAAAAAAGGTGTTAAACAAAACATGAAGGCTGTAGCTATTGGGGGAATAATGTATGGAATAGCCTGTGGCAAACAGGTAGCGAAAGATTGTAAATATCCCTTCGGGTGTTTCTTTGTTTTGGAAATGCACAACCATGCCGCCGATTAAGCCCGCTAATCCTAAGGCAATTGGAACGAAGAGGCTTCCCCAAAAAAGCATATTCTTTAGGTTGCCTCTAATGTGTTCTCTTTTCAAATAAGCCTCTCGCGTGCGTGCGTCCGCTACAGCTTTTGCACTTCTTTCTCTTTCTTCCGCCTCTTCGTTTTCGTAATGCTTTCTTAAAGTCTCTTCATAGCGTGCAAAATCTTTTTCAAGTGAAAGCAGTTTTTCGCCTGTGGCAAACTTACGAAGTTGTGAAATGCAGTGTTCTGCGTTTTCAAAAGGTTTATTAAAATCATCTGTGTTCTCTTTTAGTTCGCAATAATACATTTGTATTATGTTTTCTGTTATGTACTCTTTTTGTTCTTCATTTGCCAAAAGCATAGCGTATTCCAAATATGCCACGGCACTTTCGCTAAGTTTAGTAAATGTTTGCCGTTCTGCTTCATTTGCCAAAAACCTAGCGTATTCCAAATATTCCCCGTCTTTGTTCTTTTCGCCAAGTTGTGTAAAAAACTTTACTTCTTCTTTTACTGCTTCTTTTGCTTTTTCTTTTGATTCTTCTTTTGCTTTTTCTATCAGTTTGTTATAAATTTTTTCGTTTTGCATTAGTAGTCCCCCCTTAGCCTGTTAAGCCCTTCCACAATATCTCTTGAACTAAGCCAAGATTCTCTTGCGTGATCCTTCATTGCACCCCTTGTAAGCGAACTTTGCAGGTTGATTGTGCTTGAAACCGTGGCACTGTAGCTACTGATTGCGCTTGAAAGTTTATCACCAAGGCCTCCGATAATTTCAGAAAAGTTTCTTGAAAGATATTCGGTTGCAGAATTTAGTGAGGCAATAAGCCTGTTGTTCCGCTTTTCCTCGTCAAGAAGTTGCAAGGCTTCTTTCATGCTATCGCACCTGCCTGTGATAAATAGGTAAATAATATAGTCAAGGCTATCGTGATCGCTTGGGTGCAAAAGCAGTTTAAACCTTTCGCATAGTTGCTTATGCTGTTGCCTAAGTGCGGGAAACATTGTTTGCACGGTAAATTTGGCAACCCCTTGGGCTTGATCTAAAACCTCTTGCGCCTTAATAACTTCTTGCAATGCTTGCGTTTTGTCTTTACTACTTTTGGGCAAATTGTCTATCAGGCAGGTAAGTTCTTTTTCACGCAAGGGTTCATTCTTTACGCTTTTCTCACCGTTGCTAAACGCCACCGATATTTGCCCAAGCCCAAGTTTTAGCGTTACGAGATCTGATATAACCCCGTCTTTTTCAGCCTTGTTGTCTGTTTCTTTAATCATTTTATCCCCCTTAATATGGTTTGTTTAAAATAAAAAACGGCATTACCGCATAGGGCAAAGCCGTTTTAATCAATATATAATGCGCGCGGAAATTCTACCGCAATTTATTAAGAGTGCATTAACTCTCTCTCTCTCTCTCTCTCTCTCTCTCTCTCTCTCTCTTCTGTGAATTTTATCATGCTTTTAAGTATACGAAAATAGCGGATAATTGTCAAGGATTCTAAATATCATTATTAATTAATCCATAATTCTGAAAAAGTTAAGCAAGCGAACAAGTAATCGTTGTAAATTATAATATTTTGTAGAAAATAATAAAAAGTACGAATAAATTAAAAGTTTTTATTAAAAATCATAAAAAGTGTTAAAAAATTGAAAGTTTTTAATATTTTAACTTGACTTGGGCTTATGTTTGCAGTAACATGATTTCAGAGGTGTGAAAATGGCAGAAGAACGAAAAAAACCGTACATTGAACGGAAACACTATTTAAACGAACTAATTTCCTTCAAAGACGATCAAATAATTAAAGTAATAACAGGAATCCGCAGAGGGGGGAAGTCCACCTTGCTTTTTGACATTTATGCTGACTGGCTTTTGGAAAACGGTGTGAGTGAAGAACAGATAATAAAGGTTGATTTAGAGCCAATGGAAGCTAAGCCGTTATATAACCCTGATTCGCTGTATAAGCACATAACAGGCAAGTTGCTTACGGGAAAAATGAATTATGTTTTTATTGACGAAGTGCAAAACTGCGAAGGATTTGAGCATGTGGTAGATAGCCTGTATATAAAGAAAAATGTTGATATTTATGTAACTGGATCAAATGCCCGCATGCTGTCGGGCGAATTAGCCACACTTATTAGCGGGCGTTATGTTGAGATTGAAGTGTTGCCTTTATCGTTCAAGGAATTTGTGGAAGGCACGAAAAAGGCAGACGAAACTCTCGCGCAAAAATACACACAATATATTCGCTTTGGGGCATTTCCAAAAGTAGCAGAGTATAAGAATGATTCAAAGAAGATAAATACCTACCTTGATGCACTCTACAACACAATTTTCAAAAAAGATATCGTTGATCGCAATAAGATAACGAATGTTCCTACTTTTGAGGCGGTTATGCGTTTCGTGCTTGCAAACATAGGTAGCCCGATTTCGTCTAAAAGCATAAGCGATTATCTTATGAGTCAGAAGAAAAATGTTTATCCGAAAACGGTTGACGATTTTCTAAAAAGTTTGGTTGAGAGTTTCATGGCTTACAAGGCTGAGCGCTATGATATTAAAGGAAAAGAAATCCTCAAATCACTCGGCAAGTATTATGTAACGGATTTAGGGTTGAGAAATTACCTGCTTGGTTTTCAAGAAATGGATAGCGGACATGTGCTTGAAAACATAATATATTTTGAATTACTAAGACGAGGCTACAAAGTTTTCGTGGGTAAAGTAGCCTCAAGGGAAGTAGATTTTATTGCCGAAAACGAAAAAGGGGTTGAATACTATCAAGTTACCGCAAATATGCGTGACGAAAAAACAAGAGAGCGTGAATTAGAACCGCTAAATGCAATTAAAGATCATTTCCCGAAATTCATAATAACCCTTGACGAGTACGCATTAAGCAATTCAACTTACAATGGCATAATTGTCATAAACGCAATAGATTTTCTGTTAGGAAATTACTAACGGATAATAATGGATTAAGGAAAAGGGATTTAAATATTATTAATTAATCCGTAATTCTGCATTCATAATTCTGAATTCTTAATTAAAAATTGCATATTGACTTA
Organism: Bacillota bacterium; assembly: GCA_009781445.1. GTDB lineage: Bacteria > Bacillota > Clostridia > Christensenellales > DTU072 > WQYD01. The sequence goes on from WQYD01000017.1 coordinate 31,235, forward strand.
GGTTTTGGGTTGTTGTATAATTAAAATACCATATTATGGAAATTCAATTTTTTTAAGGAGTAAAAATTAATGAGAAAAGCATTTATCTGCCCAGCAAAGTATGTTCAAGGTGAAAACGAACTTTTAAATCTTGGATATTTTATCAAGTCTTACGGAAAAAAGGCGTTACTAATCGCTCACCCTTCAGATGTGGCACGCGTAAAGAAACAGCTTGACGCAACCGCCACAAAGTTCGGTGTTGAATTCGTTCCTGCCGATTTCGCAGGCGAATGTTCCGTGAATGTTATCAAAAAACTTCAAGCGGTAGCAAAAGAACAAAAATGCAGTTGCATAGTGGGGCTTGGTGGCGGAAAAGCCATAGACACCGCAAAATGCGTTGCAAAAGGTGAATCTTTAATTATCGTTCCCACAATCGCGGCTACAGACGCGCCCACAAGCCACTCTGCCGTTATTTACACTGATGACGGTGCATTTGAATCCTATGCGTTCTATAAAAAGAACCCCGATGTGGTTCTTGTGGACACCACTGTTATTGCTGCGGCACCCGTAAGGTTCTTGGTTTCAGGAATGGGCGATGCGCTTGCCACATATTTTGAAGCACGCGCTTGCTTGCAAAGTTTTGCAAATGTGAACGCTGGCATTCCTTGCGGTGCAGGCGGAATGGGCGGTGAAAAGCCGATTTCCCCAACCGCAGGTGCAAAATCCACCAAAACAGCTATGGGCTTAGCCGAACTCTGCTTTGAAACATTGCTTGAAGACGGAAAGAAAGCTAAATTCGCTTGCGAAGCAGGGCTTGTAACCCCTGCGCTTGAAAATATTATTGAAGCAAACAGCTTGCTTTCAGGGCTTGGCTTTGAATCAGGCGGGCTTGCTGCGGCGCACGCAATTCACAACGGGCTTACCGTTCTTGACGAAACCCACAGCAAATTCCACGGCGAAAAAGTGGCATTCGGCACACTTTGCCAGCTTGTTCTTGAAAACGCCTCTCAAGACGAAATTGATTTGGTTCTTGATTTCTGCATTGAAGTGGGCTTGCCCGTTTGCCTTGAAGATCTTGGCGTTAAAAAGATTGGTGACAGGCTTAAAGTGGTTGCAGAAAAAGCCTGCGCCCCCGGTGAAACAATTTACTGTATGCCCTTCGCCATAACCCCCGAAGCAGTGGCAGGCGCAATCCTAACGGCAGATAAACTTGGTCGTGAAAGACAAGGCTTAGACAACTAATAAACACAATCAACATTAACCAAACAGCCTGCAAATGTGGGCTGTTTGGTGGTTAATGGAAAATGCGGAAAAAGTATAAAAATAAAGAATCCGTTGCATTGGGTTACTTTTTTGCGCGCATACGGTAACCGAAACAGGGAGTTTATCATGAAATCACACCGCACAAAAAGCATTAAGAAGTATCTAATAACACTAATAGCATTAGTGCTTGTTTCTGTGTTTGCTTTATCAGGCTGTGCAGGGGTTGACTATGGTATTAGCGGACTTGACGGCAAAGACGGCAAGGACGGATTAAACGGTACTAACGGA
>WQYD01000018.1 GCA_009781445.1 Bacillota bacterium
AGGCTACAGACACACACTCACAATATGTAACAATTAATAGCTTTCGATGACTACAACAGTTACGTGAACGCACATCAATGTTACGCAGTACACATTCTTTTCACACCTGTAACCTTGATTGGCAACTGCACTAAGACTCCATTACCAGCTGCTCATGTTATCAGCTGATGCATTTCTCTCCACACAACTACATGTTCGGGAGAAGAGGATAAATTTTTCTGACTTTTTTAAACGAATGAATAAACCAGTTAATGAAGTTAAATTTTATCCCCCCCCCCCCATTTTGTCAATAGTAAATTCAAAAAATCTCTAAATTTGCTTTTTCGTTTAAACCTATTTACAAAATCTTAAAATAGCGTATAATAATATATATCATTAAACAAATATCTCTGAGGGTAACTTATGCCAATTGTTTCTTCGTTTTACGGAATAATAATTCAAATGTTTTTTAACGAAAACGCAGGTCACCACACACCTCATTTTCATGCAAGTTTTGCAGAATTTGAGGCGGTTTATGATTTTGACGGAAATAAACTTGAGGGCAATATGCCAAAATCAAAATCAAAACTTATTGAAGCATGGGTGGAATTACACAGAGATGAACTGTCTGCCTCTTGGAAAGCGTCAAGGCAAGGGGCAATTATTAAAATAGAGGGGTTGAGATAATGCGTCCGCAGTTAAAGGCAGTAATTCCCGAAGTGGGTTACAAGTTGCGCTTGCAGTATTCAAACGGCGAAAAGCGCATTTATGACGCAAGCAAATTGCTTGCGAATCCGCTTAACCGTTCACTTGAAAATTTGGCTATTTTTGAAACGGCAAAGCTATCTGGTTGCGGTGTTGAATGGTGCAACGGAATAGATATCTGCCCCGATGAACTATATAGTTTCAGTTTGAAAGTTATTTAGATTTGTTTTTAGCTATTAACACGGAAAAATCCGTAACTGCCCCATAGTGGGCAGAATGTGCATAACCGTGGGTGCAACCCACGGCAGATAATGCTAAGCTATATAAAAACCCCACCCCCTCTCTTTCTGCCTTTGGCTGAAAGAGAGGGGGTGGGGTTAGATTCTTTCGTGCTACATTTGCCCCGCGCTACGCTAACGCTTGCACGGGGTTATGCACATTTCACCCCTTTGGGGTTCTTTCGGAAAAACAAAAAATCGCATTTTTTTGTTTTTCACCTTACAAAATTTAGCGTAGCGTGAATAATTTTGCGCAGAGGGGTGAATGTTGCCGATTTATCGGCAATAGAGGGGGCAGGCGGTGAGGTTTAACGAACATTGCCCCCTCAGCAGAACGCAAGAAATGCAATAGGCATTTATTGCGTTCTGATTTAATATTCCATTTTTGATAAAAGGTAATTTGCCAAATCCTTAACTTGAACTCTTTCTTGTGCCATGGAATCTCTTTCGCGTACGGTTACTGTGCCTGTTTCGGCGGTGTCAAAGTCTACGGTGATTGAGAAAGGCGTGCCGATTTCGTCTTGCCTGCGGTAGCGTTTGCCTATGCTTGCGGTTTCGTCATAAGTTGCAGGGAATTTTTTGGTTAAATCTTTATAAATTTCTTCCGCAAGTTCGCGTTGCTGTTTTTGCAGGGGCAGAATTGCCACTTTGTAAGGTGCAAGCGCATGGTGCAACCTTAAAACCACGCGGGTTTCACCGCCCTCAAGTTCTTCTTCGTCATAAGCGTTGCAAAGGAATGCAAGAACCACGCGATCCGCACCCAAACTTGGTTCAACGCAGTAAGGGGTGTATTTTTTATTCGTTACGGGATCAGTGTACGATAAATCCTTGCCCGAATGTTCTGTGTGTTGCTTTAAATCATAATCCGTTCTATCTGCTATGCCCCACAATTCGCCCCAGCCGAAAGGAAACAAAAATTCAAAATCCGTGGTTGCTTTTGAATAGTGGCTTAGTTCCGCAGGATCGTGATCTCTTAGCTTTAGGCTTTCTTCCTTAACGCCAAGCCCTAAAAGCCAATTTTTGCAAAATTCGCGCCAATATTCAAACCATTCTAAATCCGTACCCGGTTCGCAGAAAAATTCAAGTTCCATTTGTTCAAATTCGCGGGTTCTGAATGTGAAGTTGCCGGGGGTGATTTCATTTCTAAAACTTTTGCCGATTTGTGCGATTCCGAATGGTACGCGCATACGCGAAGAACGAACCACATTTGCAAAGTTCACGAAGATTCCTTGCGCGGTTTCGGGGCGAAGGAAAACTGCTGATGCGGTATCTTCGTTAACCCCTTGAAAGGTTTTAAACATTAAGTTAAATTTCCTTACGCCTGTGAAGTTGATTTTACCGCAATCGGGGCAGGAAATTTTGTTATCCGCTATAAATTTTTCAAGTTGCGTATTGTCCCAACCTGCAATCTTTGTGCTTAATTTCTTTTTTGCAATATAATTTTCCACAAGGTTATCTGCCCTGTGGCGCGTTCTGCAATCCTTGCAATCCATAAGGGGATCGGAAAACCCTGCAAGGTGTCCGCTTGCTTCCCACACTTTGGGGTTCATTAAAATGGCGCAGTCCACACCCACATTTAAAGGATTTTCGGTAACAAATTTTTGCCACCAAGCCTTCTTCACATTGTTCTTAAGTTCCACACCAAGAGGGCCGTAATCCCAAGTGTTTGCAAGCCCCCCGTAAATTTCGCTACCCGCGAAAATAAAACCTCTGCCCTTGCAAAGTGCGTTTAACTTATCCATGGTTAATTTACTCATAAATCACTTCCTAATATACTTATTCTTATTAAACTAAAAGTAAGCAGTAATGTCAAGCGAAAGCCTTTCATAAAAATATAGTATGAAGAAGAATTACGAAAACCTGCTTGTGAACATAGGCGCGAACCTTGTTATTGTGGCGGTTATAGCCATAATCCTAATCGGCGCATTTTCGGGCGCAGTTCCTGCAAGCGGAAAAACCAAGGCAATTTATAGCGGAAACACCGCCGAAAAGCGCGTAAGCCTCATGGTAAATGTGTACTGGGGAACAGAGTATATTGACGCCATGCTTAATGAATTTGAAAAACACAATGTGAAAACCACATTTTTCTTAGGGGGCATTTGGGTGGCGAAGAATGCGGACTTGGTTAAAAAAATGGTGGAACAGGGGCATGAAATCGGCAACCACGGCTACTTTCATAAAGATCATAAAGCCCTAAGCGAAAAGCAAAATGAGGACGAAATATTGGTAACCCAAAAGCTGATTGAAAGCATTGCAGGTGTGCGCACAAGCCTATTTGCACCGCCCTCTGGTTCACTTGGAAACAATATGTTTACCGTGTGCGAAAGGCACAATTACAAGGTGATTATGTGGGGCAAGGACACAATTGATTGGCGCGATAAAGACGCTGAAATAGTATACAAACGCGCCACCACGGATACCCAAAACGGCGATTTAATCCTAATGCACCCCACCGCCCACACCCTCAAAGCCCTACCGCGCATTTTAGAAAACTTAAACCAAAAAGGCTTTAAGGCGGTTACGGTTTCGGAAAATCTTGCACCGACTAGTAAGTGAGGCTAAAGCCATGAAGACGGCTATAGCCATGAAGACGCAAACAAGTTTGCTTGTGAAGACGCGTGCGTTGCACGCTTGTGAAGTCGCAAACAAGTTTGCTTGTGAAGTGTCGCTTCGCAACATGAAGGAAGTTTATATATAATAATCCACCATGCAGGCTTGCCTGCACTTCATAAGGCGAAGCCGTCTTCACAAGCGTAGCGTCTTCACGCGCCAAAGGCGCACTTCATAAGCGTAGCATTTCACAAGGCGAAGCCGACTTCATTATTTTAAAAAATACTTGCTTCCCCGCGTGCGTATAGTATATACTTAGTGATACTATGGGGAAAGTTATAACATTAAAAAACGGTTTAAGGCTTGTTTGTAGCCCGATGGCAGGCACGCGCAGTGCGTCTGTGGGGGTTTTTGTGGGCGTGGGAAGCGCGCATGAGCCAAAGGAATTAAGCGGAATTTCGCATTTTATTGAACACATGATGTTCAAAGGCACTAAAAAGCGTTCGTCTTACGATATTGCAGAGGAAACCGAAAGCCTTGGTGTGGATATGAATGCTTTTACTTCGCGTGAGATTACCGCGTACTACACCGTTTCCACGGACGAACACACTGAAAAGTGCATGGAAGTTCTTGCGGATATTTTCTTCGGTTCGGTTTTTAGTGCTGGTGAGATTAAAAAGGAAAAGGGTGTGGTTCTTGAGGAAATTTCCAAATATGAGGACGATCCTTCGGATTTATGTATAGACATTTTATATCAAGGCTTTTTTGGTGAGGGAAGCCTTGGCAGGCCTGTGCTTGGCACGCGTGAAACGGTTTCTTCCTTTACAAGAAAGCAAATTCTTGATTTTATTTCCGCGCATTACACGCCCCAAAACACAGTTATTTCTCTTGCAGGAAATATCACCGAAGAAGAGGCTATTAAATTAACCAATAAATATTTCGGTGAAAAATTTAAAAACACCGCTTTAAGCGCGCCTGCCCCCGAAAGAAAATTCCCTGCCGTTCAGCTTTCGCAAGAACAAAAGGACATTGAACAGGCGCACTTGGTTTTCGGATTTCCTGCGTATTGCTACAATAATGAAATGAGTGTGGCTTCTGCCATTTCTGCCAATGTTCTTGGGGGCGGAATGTCCTCACGGCTTTTTAGGGTGCTAAGAGAAGAACTTGGCATTGTTTATGAGGTTTATGCCTCTGTTTCGGAATATAAAACCCACGGAATGCTAACCGTGTACCTTGGCACAAATCCTGATTCCCTTACCACTGCTATCTCTGCCGTTAAGCAAATTCTTACCGATATTAAAGAAAACGGCGTAACCGAAAAGGAATTTTTAAAGGGGAAAGAACAATTAAAAACTGGGCTTGTGCTTGGTTCTGAAAAATCCTATTCCATTATGCGTGCTTCAGCTGTGCGCTTACTGCTTGCAAATGAGGAATTTAGCCTTGATAAAGCAATGGAAAGGATAAACGCAGTAACTATAGAAAAGGTAAACAAAGCAATTTCCCAAATGCTTATCTTTAACGAAATGTGCGCAGGCTTCGTGAGCAAAACAAGAGAAGATATAATTAAAATTTTTAACGAACAAGAATAATATGCCGTTTTGGTGGCGGATTCTTTGAAACAAGGAGGATTATGAAATTGGCAAGAAAGATTTTGATATTAGGAGTGGTTTTGGTTATGTCGGCTTTTGTTGCGACAGTATTGTGCGCCTGTGCCGATCAAGCGCAAGGCATTATGCTACGATATAGCTTTGAGGAGTCGGCATACGACATTGATGATGTTTCTTTAAGATTTTACTTTGGAATCTCTCAAGGCGCTATTGACAATAGGCGCGGAAAGAATAATGCCTTTGCTGATGGCGTGTATGCGTATGACAACATTCAACTATTTTTCTATAAAGCAGGCAGATACGAAGCAGGCTTCGATAATAGGTTTATTCCAATTGATTTGAATGACCCGAACATATTTTTTATAAGTGAAATTGCAAAAGAGGAATTTTATGGCGAAAAGTATTTGCAGAACAATTTTAGAGGTAGAGATGCGGTTTATAATCACTCTGAAATGATAAAAATTCCGACAGAGCTTTTTGAAGAGGAAGCAGGAACTCTGTTCTTTTGCTTAAGAATTAATAAAACTTTAAAGGCAACAGGAGAATACATATCGGATAATCATTTATTGCCTATCAATTATAGAATTGGCGGCGAAGAAGTTTACATTAACCCCAACAGTAACTAACCAAAAAATATAAAAAACATAGGAGAGATTTCAATCGTGTTTAAGAAAGGAACTATCACTAATAAAAAGGCTTTCGCAATTTTTGTTGCCCTGTTTGTCATGTTGGCTGTTATTGGCGCGTTTTTTGTTACAAATGATACCGAAACGAAACTGACATATGCGGATTCTACCGAAATCGTAGAAGCGGTCTACTATGAATTGTCACCGATATTGGACAAGCATTTATATGAAAATGGCGAACAACTGGAAATTAGCTTTACGCTTGACTCTCAGTATGTTTTATCCAATATTACATTTGAAGTTTACGGCTTTGAAGTAATCGCCGCCCCCGTACTTAACGGCGGAAACTCAACCATTGGCGTAGTTTTGGAGCATTCAACAGGATATCTTTTGGGCTTAGACATTTTTGATACGGAAGCTCGATTTACCTTATATGCCGAAGTGGTCGGAGGCAATGTTTTTGATTCAAGCATTTATGGATACGCGACTATAAACGGCATATACATAGGTCAATATCAAGCGGAACAGCAAGATGCAATAACCGCATCCGAAGAGGCGCTACTCAATACCCCGAACAGTTCCGCCAGTTCCACAAATTCTTTTTCAGCTACAGTTTATGTTGGTGGAAAAATACGATGGCAAGATGCTGGTGGCACATATCAAAATCTGCAAAGAACAAAAGTTGAGTTTGTTTACGCTTCCGATTTGGGTAACGGAACATACATGCCGTGGGGGGTTACATACTTCACATACACAAACAACAGTGGCGATTATTCCTTTTCGCTTACAAACCCGCTTAACTTGGATGTATCCTTAAGAGTATATGCTCAAGGGCGAAATGTGGATTGGACAAGTGGCGATGCAATTACCAACAACAGCTTTACGATTTATCAAAACGGCGGACTTGAAAGGCATTGGCATGGAGTTTCATATATGTCCAGTCCGAACGGAACATACACAAGAAACCTTGATATGCAAAATGACATTGATACAACGAGAGGTTTTGAAATCGGTCAAGCAGTATTGTGGGCGGCTAACTATTGCAGAGAAATGCACGGAATAGATGCGCCCCATGTCGCTGTAAATTACCCGAGCAACATTGCGAACAATAACTCGCCGGGTTATTTTGATTTTGGTGTAACATCGCGAATTTTTATGCCGTCTGGCAACATAAATTGGAGTGTGGTTATGCACGAATACGGGCATCATATTGGCTGGCATTGGGGATTTGATCTACACCCAGCTCAAAATCTTGAAATAATTATGGGCGTGCCACCCACTGTACCCTATGATTACCATTGGGAAGACAGCATGTTTGACGCACCCAAAGGAGCTCGCTATTCTAAATCTCAAAATATTCGCATTTCGTGGGCAGAAGCGTGGGCGGAATTCTTTTCTAAAATGGTACGGCACTATTATTTGCTACCTCTTGACGCAATAACAGCCACGGGCACAGACATTCGTAGCTTTGACATTTCGGAGGGCGGAGTAGGCAATGCTCTTCTCTTAAACGGCGAGGCAAGCATACGCACCATAGAGGCCGTTTTATGGCGCATATATCGAGATGTCTTTAATGCTGGACGCCTTATCGGAAACATATCCAACCCGAATCATTCGCAGTATCAAGACATAAGATATTCGCATAAACTTTTGTGGGATGTTATTAGGACGAGCCAAGTAAGTGCGCCTACAACGGAGAGGAATTTTTCGACTTTTGCGAATTATTTTATAAACGAATATCCGGAGTATAGGTCAGGCTTTGGGCAAATATCTGCCATTCATGGCATTTCGCCAAATACATTTGCATCATCATCTTACACTGCTTCAAGCCCGCCAACATTTACATGGCAGCGTGGGTACCCAAGTGCAAGATTCCCAGTCAATAGATTTGACCTTGTTTTCTATGATAGGCTCGGTGCAGAAATATTTCGCAGAAATTTAGGCAATCCGTCTACACTGTCCTATGCGTTGCCTCTTCTTGACTGGCAACAAATCTACAATAACAATACAGGCTTCGTATCTGCGCATATTTTTGCGTATCAAACAAATGATCCGATAACGGGTGGATTTATTTCTGAGGGCATCCGTTTTCAACTGCCAATGAGTATAAATTATCGCGATGCAAGAACAAATGACTTTTGGTGGTTTATAAAACCTACCCTTCCTTTTAGCGGAGAGCACGGAGCAAATCACCCCACAATTCATACATACGGAACAAACACCACTTTGGTCAATCCTACAAAAGCAGGGCATGCATTTGGCGGCTGGTATAGCTTGGGTAATGGAAGCGGCTCACCTATTACCGTGCTTTCTGCCACGGGACATACTAACAATATTACGCTATACGCAAAATGGACACCAGTTCCCACTTACGGGGTTATTTTTAACACTTACGGTGGTAGCTCAGTGCCGTCTCAAACAGTATATGCTGGTCAAAAAGCATCAAGACCAAGTGCAGATCCTACAAGAGCAGGATATTTATTTGATGATTGGTACACAAGTTCCAGTTATATAACAAAATTTGATTTCAATAATAATGTTATTAATTCCAATACAATCATTCACGCAAAATGGATGCCGAGTTTGCAATATACACTAATAACATCTGGTGCAAACGCAAATACCTATTCGGTCTCTGGGGGCACGCTCACTACCGCTCAAAGCATTTCAATTTCGACTCATCATCCCGTTGATGGCAAGGCAATAACCGAAATAGCGGAAAATGGGTTTAAAAACTTTACGAGCTTACAGAGTATAATAATTCCCAATTCAGTAACGAGCATAGGCTTTGGCGCGTTTTTTGGATGCAATAGCTTAACCACAATCACAATTCCGTTTGTGGGCGCGACGCTTAACGGAAATACAAACAAACATTTTGGGTATATATTCGGAGATCAATACCCAAGCGAACAAAATAATCTCGTCCCTCAAGCTTTGAAAGCAGTAACGATAACAGGAGGGAACGCAATAGCCACAAATGCGTTTGCTTTTTGTCAAAGTATACAAACGATAAATTTGCCGAGTGCATTAACCGCAATTGGCGCGGGCGCGTTTGCCTTTTGCGTGAATTTAACGGACATAAACATACCGCATGGTGTCAGCGCGATCGAAAGTGGTGCATTTGCACATTGCAATAGCCTCACGAGCATCGTATTGCCGTCCACAATTGTAAGTATAGGCGAATATGCATTTAACTCTTGCTTCCTTCTATCTTCCATAAATATCCCGAATTCTACCACGCACATAAGTAACAACGCTTTCCAAAACTGCGCCTCACTAACATCAATAACCATTCCCAGCTCCGTTACGAGCATAGGATTCGGTGCGTTTGAAGGGTGCAGTAGTTTAGCGTCTATCACAATTCCGTTTGTTGGTGCAACGCTAAACGGGGGAATAAATACGGACTTTGGATTTATTTTTGGTTCCGTGGCAACATATGCCCAAAATGATTTTGTTCCTGCGTCTTTGAAAACGGTAACAATAACGGGGGGGAGCCAAATTCACGAATTTGCATTTTGGCGTTGTGCAAATATCCAAACAATAAACCTGCCAAGCACATTGATCTCAATAGCAGCACATGCATTTATCAGCTGCGAAGGTTTAACGAGCATAAATATACCTTACGGCATTACCACAATTAATTACGCTACATTCTCTTATTGTTACAGCCTTGAAAGCATTGTACTGCCAAGCTCACTCACAAGCATCGCTGCCCAAGCCTTTGCTCAAAGCGGACTTAGTAGCATTATCATCCCCAATTCGGTAACTTTTATCGGAAATGGCGCATTTGCGGACTGCAAAGACCTTGCCAGTATAAATATACCGTACGGGGTTACCGCCATCGGTTCGTCTACATTTGTAGGGTCAGGGTTGCAAAGTATTGAATTGCACGGAAACATAACCCACATAGGAGATTATGCGTTTTACGCTTGCGAAAATTTAACTGATGTTGTTTTGCATGACGGCATAACTCACATAGGCGAACAAGCTTTCTATGCTTGCAGAAATTTAACAAGCATCGTTCTGCCCGATACAATCAGTAGTATAGGAGAATACGCATTCACGAGTTGTATTCGTTTAGTGAGCATCAACATACCGCTTGGAGTTACGGGCTTATCAAACTACCTGTTCAATTGGGCTTACGGTATGCCGAGCTTTGTTATTCCCAATCATGTTACAAGCATAGGAACGGGCGCATTTGCAAATTGTTTTGGATTGCAGAGCGTTGCAATACCTGCTACGGTGCTTAGTGTTGGGGCAGATGCATTCGCTAATTGCCACCAGCTTGAAATATTTTTAGAGTTTTCTGCCGTTCCGTCCTCTTGGCACTCAAACTGGAACCCAAGCAATCGCCCTGTTTTCTTTTATTCCGCACAGTCTCAAGCTAACCACTGGCGGTATGTAAACGGTGTTCCTGCGCTTTGGGAGGTTACGGTAGGGCTACAGTACTCTCTAAACAGCAATGGCTATTCGTCTTGGTGGCTTGTTTTGGGAATGGGCACAGCAACAGATAGTCATCTAAGAATACCCGCAATTCATCTCGGGTTACCCGTTATTGGCATAGAAGGCTACGCTTTTCAAAATCAAACAAACATCACGAGGGTAACGCTACCTGAAGGTCTTGTATTTCTGAACGGCGGTGCGTTCTCTAACTGCAAGAACTTAACGAGCGTATTCATTCCTTCAACAATGGCCGCCGTTTCCTATCATGTGTTTGAGGGGTGTTCCGCCCTTGAAAGCATAGTGATTTCGGCGGATAACGCAACTTACAAGAGTGAGGGCAACTGTGTCATACGAAAATATGATAATGCCTTAGTTGCAGGGTGCAAAACAAGCGTTATTCCCAATTATGTTACAAAGATTGCCGACGGCGCATTCTACAATTGCGACGGGCTAACAAATATCTCCATTCCAAATAGCGTAAGCGAGATCGGATATAGCGCGTTTTCTGGTTCGGGCATTATAAGCATAATCGTTCCCGACAGCGTCGTTTCAATCAAAGACGGGGCATTTTCGTTTTGCCCTAATTTGATATATGCGAAACTCCCGCAAAACCTAACCATCCTTAGCGGTGGTTTGTTTGCACTTTCTGAAAGCTTAATTAGCGTAGACCTGCCAACCAACCTAACAAGCATTGAGGTACAAGCCTTCCTATCATGTCTATCCTTGCAAAGTATAGATATGCCAAACTCTGTGATAAGCATTGGCGCCTATGCATTCCTTGCCTGTGATAGCCTCAGTAGTATTAACATTCCGCTTGGCATCACTCAAATAGAGGAGAGAACTTTTTCATATACAGGACTAACAAGCATTATAATCCCCAGCAACATAACGAGCATAGGGAATGGTGCTTTTTTCGGAAGTAGAAGCCTAATAAGCGTTACATTGCCAGATGTTATCACTTTTATCGGAGAATATGCTTTTGCAAACTGCCCCAACTTAACGAGCATAAATATTCCCACATCTATGACTTATATTCCCGAAGGTCTGTTTAGTTGGTCTTATGGCGTTACGAGCATATTGCTGTCAAGCGTAGTGGTTGAAGTTGGTGAGCTTGTGACCCAATACTGTAGTAATTTATCGGTATACACCGAACTATCAATACCGCCTTTGGGTTGGCACGCTAACTGGAACTCCTCCAACCGTCCTATTTTATGGGGTTGCACCCTGTCCCCAGATAAGACCTATGTTGTTTCTTTTAAAAAAACAGCAACAAGCATTCAAAACCCGAATGGCTTCATAGTATCGGCACCACGACGCATTGGTTATAACTTTGCTGGCTGGTCAACGACACTTGGCGGAAGCCCCGCATATCAGGCGTGGCAAGTTCAAAATGCACCAAACGGCACAATTTTATATGCTGTTTGGGGATAAGGTTTGAATATAAAGCGCATATATGGTATAATGCTTGTTACGAATTGTGGATTAATTGGAAATAACTCGCTTATGGAAGGAAACAGATATGGATAAAACGGATAAACTTGATATAATATTTGCTTTGCAAGAAAAATTTGATAATGAGATTGTAGAGAAGCGTAATCTACAAGATATTCCTCTTGATTTGTGGCTTCAAAAGGAAACGCTTGCCATGATTTCGGAACTTGCGGAACTTCTTGACGAAGTTAATTTTAAGTGGTGGAAAAATCCTAAGGAATTAAATATTGATAATATTAAAAACGAACTTATTGATATCCTGCACTTCTTTGCAAGTATGTGCCTTAAGGCAGGCATGAATGCAGACGAAGTTTTGGAAAGATATATAGCAAAGAATAAGGAAAACTTTTTGAGGCAGTACGGCACTTCGGAAAAGAAAGGTTATGAACTTGAGAATATGCTAAAGCCAAAGGAAGAAGGGGGAAAGAATGGCAAAGAATAAAAGTTTTGGTATCAGCAAGCAAGCCACAACCGTGTCTATCATGACAACGGCTGTGCTTTTTGCCATTTTAATGTGCGTTCCTGTTATCAGGGGCGGGCTTGTGGGGTTTTTCGGTTGGGCGATATGCGTTTATATCCCTGCCGTTTTTGTACTCGGTTTTATTTTTTATAAAGGCAAAAGAATCAAGGTAAGCCCTTTGCGTGCCACCCTTTTCGGCGTGCTTTTCTTTTCCTTTGTGTTCACCCTTCATGTGGTGGTGGCAAAGGATTTAATTAACAGCGATGCCCATTATATTAACGGCGCGCTTAGCGAATATGAAACCGTGGGCGGTGTGGTTGCTTCGGTTTTCACCGCGCCTATTTACCTCATTTTTAAAAGCTACGGCGGAACGGTTGCCCTTTGCTTTGTGATTACCGCGCTTTTGGGCTTGGTTACCCTTTACCCTTATATCGTGAAAAACTTTTCGGTTTCAGACGGTGCTACCGATTCCACGGAAAAGAAAAGCAAGCTATTTGTGGAAGATTTAAATAGGCACGGCGAAAGAACAAATCAGTTTGACAGCGAACCTATAAAAATGGTTTTTGAAGCCAAAGAACCTTACGAACGCACGAAGGACGATTTAAATAATAATCCCTATTCAATAAAGCGCGCACAAAAAACTGTGGACGAAGTTTTTGGAAAAGATTATGCTTCAAAGAACGAATACGGAATTTTAACTAAACTTTCGCAGGAAATGAGCCGTGAGGAAAAAAACCTTTACACAAACCAAGGCAGAAAATCCTTAAGCAACCATAATTTTCAAGAGAAGTTTGGTGAGATTTCTGTGGAACAGGATTATCACGATAGATACGGTTCTATGTACTCTTCCCCCAAGCCCGAAGAAACTTATGCGGAAGAACCCAAAAATAATTTCGCCGTTTCAGATTATGAACCTGCCCCAGTGGTAACGCATATCCCGAACCCTATTTTCCACCAAGAGAAAAAAAGCGAACCGCTTAGCGGATTTGACTTCGGGCAACAAAAAGATTACACTCAGCCCCAACCCGTTTACACCGCACCGCAAGGGGCGCAATATAACCGTGAACCGCAAACGCAGTACGCACCTGCACCCCAAGCCACGCAGTACGCACCCCCTCAACCTCAGCAGTACGCACCGCCTCAGCAATACGCACCTTCGCAATATGCTGAACCTCAGCAGTATGCACCGCCTCAGCAATACGCACCCCAACAGGAAGTTCACGCACCTGTGTCGGCGTTCCCCAACAAATTTGATCCTTTTAATCCTGCACTTCGGGTTCAATCTCAACCGCCACAGGCAGTGCCTCAAACCAAAAAGCCTGTGCCACCGCCCTCTCAACCCCAACGGCAAATGGTTCAAGCCACCGTTATTGATCCTATTTCAAGTGAAATAAAGCGCGAACACATTTTCCCACCTCTTGATTTGTTGCCCTCTTATCCTGTGGAACATTCCGAAGTTCCCTTAGATCACACTTATATTGTTAAGCTAATCCAAGAAACATTTAAGGAAGTGGGTATAGACGGCAGGGTTGTGGATTTTAGAAGGGGGCCTTCGTTCACAAGATACGAAGTGGGGCTAACTTCCTCACTTCAATTAGGCAAAGTTTCCTCGCAAAAAAGTGCGATTGAAATGAGGCTTACGAATATTAAAGATGCCCCCTCAAAGCAATTAAGTGAGGACGGAATTGCCATTCACGCACCGCTAAGGGGCAAGAATGCAGTGGGTATTGACTTTGTGAATAAGAATCCCGATAAGGTTGCCTTGCGTTCGCTTATCGGAAGCATGGAATTTACCAAAAGCGGTGGCGGTATTAAAGTTGCCCTCGGCAGAGATTTTGAGGGTGGCACTCAAATCCGCGATCTTGTGAAATTCCCCCACCTTCTCGTGGCAGGCACAACTGGTATGGGCAAAAGCGTTTTTATTCACACCCTGCTTTTAAGTATTCTATATAAATATAGCCCCGAAGATGTTAGGTTAGTTATAATAGATCCTAAAATGGTAGACACAGTGCCTTATGAGGGCATACCCAATATGCTTATGCGTGAAATCGTGAATAAGCCCGATCACGCCGTTGCCCTGCTTCGTTACCTCGCAAACGAAATGGACGAAAGGTACAGCTTCCTAAGGAAACGCCGTTGCGAAAATATTGACGCATTCAATGAGGAAGCGCGCGATAAGAACACCGAAGCCAAAATGTTCAGAATCGTGGTGGTTATAGACGAAATGGCAGATTTAATGCTTACCGCGAAAGGCGAAGTAGAAACCTATATCCAAAGGATAGCCCAAAAAGGAAGGGCAAGCGGTATTCACCTTATCGTGGCTACACAACGCCCCTCAAAAGAAGTTGTTACAGGAAATATTAAAACCAATATCACCGCAAGGGCGGCACTTGGTGTGCAAAGCGCGATAGACAGCCGAATCGTTCTTGACGAAGGCGGTGCGGAATATATCAAGAATCCGGGGGATATGATTTTTAAGGCAGGCGGAAAAGATTTCATGCGCATTCAATCCCCCTTTGTGGATAAAAAGGAAGTGGAACGCATTTGTGAATTTTTAAGGGAATATAACGAAGCGGAATTTGATGACGATCTTATGAGGCTAATCCAAACCGAACCTGTAGACGAAAAAAGCAAGGATAAGGACGGTGACGAAGCGGAATTTAGAGACGAAAATCTTTTAAAGCGCATAATGCGCGGATTTATCCGCACGGGTACTGCTTCCGTTTCAAGCGCGCAAGCGGATTATAGCATTGGGTTTATTAGGGCAAAAAGAATCGTGCAGGAAATGGGCGAAAGAGGTTTCATAGGCCCTGATCCGGGGGGAAACCGCGCAAGAGAAGTTATTTTGACTATGGACGAATTCATTCAAATATTCGGCGAAGAGGAATAAGGCATGAAAATCGGCATGGTTTCCCTTGGTTGCGATAAAAATAGGGTTGATAGTGAAAAGGTGCTTTTTTCACTAACTTCGCACGGACACACAATCGTTCAAGACGCCAAGGAAGCAGATATTATCCTAATTAACACCTGTTCTTTTATTGAATCAGCAAAGAAAGAAAGCATTGATACCATTTTGGAATATAGCGAAATTAAAAGGGATTTTAATAAAAAACTTGTGGTATTGGGCTGTATGCCCGAACGCTACGAAAGCGAACTAAAGGAAGCTATCCCCGAAGTGGATAGGTTTGTAAGGATAAAAGACTATAAGGATATTGCCAAAATTATAAGCGGTTTTGAAAACGGCACGGCAGAAAATATCAAAGCCCCCTGCTTAAGTGGCAGAGTTCTTACCACCCCCCCTCATTACGCATATTTAAAAATTGCAGACGGTTGCAATAATAATTGCGCTTACTGCGCCATTCCCTTTATCCGCGGAAGCTATAAATCGCAGGATCTTGACAGCTTGCTTAGTGAGGCACGCGCCTTAAAGGAAGAAAACGGGGTTAAAGAACTGATTTTGGTGGCGCAGGACACCACGCGTTATGGTAGCGATATTTATGGAAGCTATAAATTAACAGAACTTTTAAAGCGGTTGCTTGATTTAGATTTTTATAAAATCCGCTTAATGTACTGCTATCCTGAATTGGTTTCTAAAGAACTTCTAAGCATTGTGGAAAAAGAAAGCGGAATGGCAAAATATCTTGATATCCCCTTGCAACATATCAGCAACAGCGTGCTAAAAAGAATGAACCGCCGTTCTTCAGGAAATGAGGTTAGAGAACTTATCGGCGAAATTAAGGCGCGGAAAAATATTGCTTTGCGTTCGGGTTTTATCACAGGATTCCCTCAGGAAACGGAATCTGAATTTGAAGAACTTAAGGAATTTATTGAAAGCGGTAGCATTGATTACGCAGGGTTTTTTGCCTATTCACGCGAGGAAGGCACAACCGCTTTTAGCATGAAACCCCAAATCTCAAAAAGAACCGCTACCGCGAGGGCAACCGCCCTATCAAAAATTCAAAGCACAAACATTGTTAAAAACCACCAAAAATATGCGGGTGAAATTCAAAGCGTGATTTATGAAGGCATAGATTATTCTAAAAAACTGTTCTTCGGCAGGAATCAATTTAACGCACCTGAGATAGACACAAAGGTATTTTTTAAAGCAAACTTCCCCCTTGAAATCGGCGAAGTTTACCCTGTTAAAATTGATAAAGCTGATTTTAATCTTTACGGCGAGGTTATAAGGTAATGGAACTTGCACTTCAAATGTGCGCCACAGTGGCGGAAATTAAAGCAAGAATGCAGTCAGCTTATCCTGAACTTAGCTTTGGGCTGTTTGGCGAAAATAGGGATTACACGCTTAATGTGGAAGGGATAGACGAATACGATGCCGAAAATATTTGCGCGCTTTTTGCAGATGTTTGCTACGGTGACGGCGAACTTTCGCTTGCCGAAACGCTTGTGGAATTCCTTACTCAAAAATCCTTAAGGCTTTCCGTAGCCGAAAGCTGTACGGGCGGAATGCTTTCTTCTGCCATTGTAGATGTTGAGGGTGCTTCGCAAATTTTTTATGAAGGCTTAATCACTTACGCTAACGAATCAAAGGAAGAAAGGCTTGGCGTAATGCGTGAAACGCTTTATGATCACGGCGCGGTAAGCAAGGAAACCGCCATTGAAATGGCAAACGGACTGCTTAGTAATGCCGATATTGCGGTATCCGTAACTGGCATTGCGGGACCCCAAGGCGGTACTTTGCAAAAACCTGTGGGGCTTGTGTACATTGCCGTTGCCAGCAAGGACAGAACGGATATTTACGAACATACCTTCCGTGGCGAAAGAAAGGACATTCGCACAAAGGCAAAAAATTCCGCACTTTTTTACGCGCTTAAGCACGCAAAGAATTTGATTTTTGATTAAAAAAAAGCAAAATGTGTGGTATAATGGCATTGTTGAGGCCATAGGGCATAGGCCATAGGGCATAGGGCAAGGAATCTAAATATCATTATAGATAAGTACGAAGCAATGGGTTAATAAATATTGAAATCAAAAATCCGCCCCTATGCCCTATGGCCTATGCCCTATGCCCTCAAAAAACTAATCACCCAAAGGAAATAATTTTTATGCAAAAACTAAAACTATTTATTAACAACGAATTTGTGGAATCAAAAGCAAAAGATTTTTACGAAGTGTTTAACCCAAGCACTGGCGCGGTATTGGCTAAAAGCCCTAAGTGCTTGCTAAGCGAGGCGGAATCTGCGGTTGCTTCCGCGTCAAGCGCATTTAAAACATGGCGGTATACCCCTGTTATCAAAAGGGTGCAGGTTCTGCACAAGGTAAGGGCGCTTATTGAAGAGAGGCTTGACGATTTAACTTTGTGCGTTGCCACCGAACACGGCAAAACTTGGGCTGAAGCACAAGGCGATGTGCTGAAAGCAAAGGAAGCCACCGAACACGCAATCGCAATGCCCGAACTAATGATGGGCGAATCCTTAATGGATACCTCAAGCGGGTACGACACGGTTTTATACCGCGAATCAGTGGGCGTTTATTTGGGCATTGCCCCCTTTAACTTCCCTGCCATGATTCCCATGGGTTGGATGGTTCCCCTGTGCATTGCGTGCGGTAACACCATGGTTTTAAAGGCTTCAAGCGCAACCCCCATGACTTCGCTTAAATTTGCAGAAATTTATAAAGAAGCTGGGCTTCCAAGCGGTGTTCTGAATGTGATTACCTGTGGCAGAGAGGAAGCGGAAGCACTTATCGCGCACCCCGAAGTTAAGGGAATCTCTTTTGTGGGTTCAACCTCTGTGGGGCTTTCGGTTTACAAAAATGCGTCAATCCACGGCAAGCGCGTGCAAGCACTTTGCGAAGCCAAAAACCATGCGCTTGTGCTTAATGACGCACCTATTAAAAGGGTTGCCGCAGGAATTATCAATGCGTCATTCGGTTGCGCGGGCGAAAGGTGCATGGCACTGCCCGTAGTGGTTGCTGAAAGCGGAATTGCAGACGCGCTTGTGGCAGAACTTATTGCGCAGGCAAAAGCCCTTAAAATCGGGCCTGCTTACGATAAAACTTCACAGCTTGGGCCCGTTTATTCCGCTTCTCACAAAGAAAGCGTGCTAAAATGGATTGAAAAGGGAATTAAGGAAGGCGCAAAACTTGTGCTTGACGGCAGGAATGCAACCGTTAAAGGTTACGAAAAAGGCTTTTATCTTGCCCCCACGATTTTTGACAATGTAACCGAAGATATGGCAATCGGCAAAGACGAAATCTTCGGGCCCGTTCTTTGCATAAAGCGCGTGAACAGCTTTAATGAAGGTTTGGCACTTATGAATAACAGCGAGTTTGCTAACGGTTCGGTTATTTACACGCAAAACGGTTACTTCGCAAGAGAATTTGCTAAGAAAACTGACGGCGGAATGGTGGGCATAAATGTGGGAATCCCTGTTCCTGTGGGCTTGTTCCCCTTCTCTGGGCATAAAAAATCATTCTTCGGCGATTTGCACACACTTGGGAAAGACGCAGTAATGTTTTACACCGAAACGAAGTGCGTAACTACACATTGGTTCACCGAAGAAGAAAAGCTAAACACCAAGGTATCAACTTGGGACGGAACAATTTAAGGAAACGCCTTTAAGTATGAAAAAATTTATTGCCCTGTTCCTTGTTCTTGCGCTGTCCTTGTTTGTTGCGGTGGGTTGCGCAGGCGAAAACAATAATGGCGAAAACGGAATTTACCGAGATATAAACGGTAACGAGATTGACATTTCTCTTAACATTTATAGAGATCCTGCTTCGCCCTACCCTAATTATGCGGAAGTTGCCGTAATTGATCCCGTCAAGCACCCTGAGGCGCAGGATATGGGGCTTTTTTGGTTAGGTATTGACGAAGACGGCGAAGTGATTGAAAGGCGCGCTTCCACTGCTGAGGGCGCAAGCCTTGTTAACCCTGATCTTCCCACCGTTATCACCGTTCACGGGTTGCAGTTCAACGGCGGGCATAGAAGCCCCGAACGCTTTAAAGTAAGTTCAAGCATTGTGTGTGATTACGCCTCTTTCGGGGTGGAAGAAGGCAACCTTGATATGAGTGTGCTTGTGCTTAACCACGGACATAATGTGGCAAACTTTTATTGGCACAGATTCGCCGCAGACGAACCCAATGCCACAGAAAAAAAGATTTGGAGTAAGGACGGTGCTGGGGGTGTAAGCTACAAGCTTCCGAATGAAAAATTTAACAAAGGTGAGGACTTTGATTTTAGCGTGGCAGAGTTTTTTGTGGGGGAATACCTTAGGGCAATTAAGCTGATTGAGGGCTTCGGCGCAAATGAAATCCGAATTGCGGGGCATTCCATGGGGACGCCCCTTGTTACCGCCACCGCGTTTATTCTAACCGAACTTGTGAGAACCAAGGCTTTACATAAATCCCTAATCCCAAACCGCATTGCCCTGCTGGACGGTTTTTTAGGCATTGTTATGCTTAATGTAAGCCTGCCCGCACAGCGTACCACACTAAGCTGGACTGGCAAGCCCCATGTAAAAAGAAGCAGTAGCGAAACGCTTCTTGCCTGCTTAAACGCGCTTAACAATAGCGGTGTTGCCGTAGAGTTTTATTACCTTTATAACGGGATTACCGCCAAATGGGCAGGAAACACAATAGATAGAATTCATGAGGTTTCGGCATTCGTTACCCTTTATCCTGATTTGAAAACCGAAAATAATAATTACAAATTCGCCGATGACGGACACGGTGCTGTAAGGCTTTGGTATTATAGTTCAATCGTGTTTCCCCCTGTGGGGCAAAGTGTGCCGTCTGGCGGTGCGTCCTCAGAGGCAATCCGCGGTTTCCTTGGCAAGAAGTTTATTCAAACAGGCGGTACTACCACCCTCTTCACAGGGGACGACATTTTTGAATCAGACGATTAAAGCTACTTGACACAAAAAACCAATCTAAATTATTTGCGGTAAAAGTTTAATCATGTTAAAATTATCGTTGGTAATTAACTTTAAGTTATATTTCCTTTAAGGAGGCTAAGTTTATGAGCAAAATCGGCACAGTTGCAATGGGTATCCGCGCCCCTATTATCAGAGAGGGTGATGACCTTGTTAAAATAGTTACGAATAGTGTTTTAGAAGCGGTTAAAGAGAATAAATTAACGCTTAACGATAAAGATGTCGTTTCCGTAACGGAAGCTGTTCTTGCCCGCGCACAAGGCAATTATGCCACGGTGGAACAGATTGCAAAAGATGTTCACGAAAAGTTTGGCAACGAAACCGTGGGGCTTGTGTTCCCCATTCTTTCACGCAACCGCTTTTTCTTACCGCTTAAGGGCATTGCAAAGGGCGTTAAAAAACTTATTGTTCAATTAAGCTACCCTGCTGACGAAGTGGGCAACCAAATTGTGGGGCTTGATGTGCTTGACGAACTTGGCATAAACCCTGCCACAATCAGCTTTAAGGAAGAAGATTTCCGCATGCTTTGCCCCGAAACCAAGCACAAACTCACAGGCGTTGATTATATCCAATATTATAAAAACGCAGGGCTTAATATTGAAATCGTGCTTTCAAATGATCCTGCTTATATTCTTCAATTTACCAAATTCGTTATATCCGCGGATATCCACTCGCGCGAGCGCACGCGTAAACTACTTAAAAGAGCAGGCGCGTACAAGGTGGTAACGCTTTGTGAAATCTTGTCTAAAAGCGTAGACGGCAGTGGCTTCCACCCCAAATACGGGCTTTTGGGTAGCAACCTTGCCACCGCAAATTCCGTGAAACTTTTCCCAAGGGATTCCGCACAATTCACCGCAGATTTGCAAAAAAGCCTTTACGAAGCTACCGGCAAAATATTGGAATGTATGGTTTATGGGGACGGCGCGTTTAAAGATCCCGTTGAGGGAATTTGGGAACTTGCAGATCCTGTGGTAAGCCCCGGCTACACGAAAGGGCTTTTAGGAAGCCCCAACGAACTTAAGCTAAAGTATATCGCAGATAATAACCTTAAAGGTTTAAGCGAAGCGGTAGCCCAAGAGGAACTAAAAAAGATTATCGCCTCAAAAAAGCAAAATTCTGATACCTCTTTTGCTTCTCAAGGCACAACCCCCCGCCGTATTGTGGATTTGCTTGGTAGCCTTTCGGATCTCACAAGCGGTAGTGGCGATAAAGGCACGCCTATCGTGCTTATCCAAAATTACTTCAAAAATTACGCAGAGTAAGCTGTTGACAAGTATTTGCCCGTTATGCTACTATTAAGAAACCGCTGAAAATACTCATGCGATAAAAAACTATTAAATAAATATTCGTGCGATAATAAACCATTAAACAAATATTCGCACGGTAAGAAACTATTAAATAAATGTTCGCACGAACGGGCAACATTCGGAGTGATACCCAAGAGGCCGAAGGGGCTCCCCTGCTAAGGGAGTAGTGCTGTAAAAGGCAGCGAGAGTTCAAATCTCTCTCACTCCGCCACAGGAAAATGGCACGATGCGAATCGTGCCATTTTCCTGAATGATGTTTTTGCGTTAGCGAAAATATCTCATCATAAGCGTAGCGCCATCATACCATCATATCCTCATTGAAAAAGCCTGTTGCTAACGCAAAAATATTTGGAAAGTCTAACTCAATTGAATTTGGGACGGGAAATTCAGCACAGAATTGATTACGATGTTAAGTGGCGGATATTCAAGCAATGGTTGTAAGCTGACGCGTATCCGAACAGGCAAAAGCATGAAGCCAATATCACTTCCCCGCCCTCAGCATTAGAGCCTTATCCCACTTTACACCGCCGTAAATCAGTATCGGAAATGCAATTGCCAACACTGCAAAGAATATGCCTATCACTATCCCTATATTTATTACACCGTAAAGCGTAACGAACGGTATCGGCGAAAGGATAACAAGTGCCATGCCAAGAAATATAATTGGCATAAACTTTTTTGCTTCGGTGTGCTTGTGCGTCATATCTGCGTAAGATAAGGTGATTGAACCAAGCGCAACGAACACTAAAAACAATGGCACATATATTTTATAGCTTAAGCTAAATAAATAAAGCGTTACGAATAATAAAGTGGCAACAAATATCATGCTTATGCCCAAAATTACCGTGCGGTTTATGCCCATGCCTTTACCGCTGTACAGCAAATCCATTATTTGTTTTTCTGCCCGCACCGCTTGTTCCTCTTTCGGAATCTCTTCCCCTGAAAGCAATTCATTTATTGTAATGCCAAGCACATTGCAAAGCGGTTGCACAATGGAAATATCGGGCAAACCTTTGCCACATTCCCATTTTGATACTGCCCTATCCGTGATATGTAGCTTTTCTGCCACAGCCATTTGCGTTAAGCCGTTTTCTTTCCTTTTGGTTGCGATAAATTCGCCGATTTTTATTAAATCCATTTCTTGCACCTCTGATATTTTCTATCCGTAATTGTAGCCGAAAAGGTGATAAAAATCAACCCCGCAAACCCAAACCGCGCGTGGTTACACTCTACTCAAAGTTGAGTTTACCGTTTTTTCAGCTTTTGTGTAAACCTTTAAGCCAATTTCGTTAATTGCCAACCGTCAACATTTTTATGCTTGACTATTCTTTGAAAACTATTTATAATTTAAAAACACTAAGAGGTTAGCCGTGCGCCATACAGTAAAAAGCATAATCAATATAATAGAGGACTTCGCGCCCTTGCGCACGGATTACGGTTGCGACAATTCGGGGCTTTTGTTTGGTGGCAAGGATTGGGAAGTTAAAGGGGTGCTTATCACCCTTGATTTGATGCCCGAAACGGTTAGTGAAGCCATTAAAAATAACTGCAATCTTATCGTGGTTCACCACCCCCCTATTTTTACCCCCATAAACGCTTTCAACATTTCTTTACCCACTCACAACGCGTTTTGCAATGCGATTAAGCATGATATTGCAATTTATTCCGCGCACCTGAATGTGGATTTTGCGGAAAAGGGGCTAAATTACCGCTTAATGAAAACGCTTGGCGGTGAAAATATTGCGCCTGTGGACGGGGACAGCTTTAACGGGCTTAAGGCAACGCTTAAAGCCCCTATGAGTTTAAAAAACTTTGCTTTGCACTGCAAAGCGGTTTTGAAAGACGAAACGCTAACTTACCTCGGTGACGATAACAAAATTATTAAATCGTTTACCGCAATAAACGGCGGTGGTGCGTCTGAAAGCGCGGTTCTTGCCTCAAAAAACGCCGGCGCAGATGTTTTTCTTTCCGCAGACTTTAAATATCACCTCTTGCTATTGGCAAAGGGGATTAACTGTGCTATAATTAACTTTGGTCATTACCACAGCGAAATCGCATTTATTGATTTGATTCATGAGGTTTTAGTTAAAAACGGCTTGGGTGAAATGGCGGTAAAATCCAAAAACCACTCACCTATCGCAAAATTTTTGGGTTAAAGGAAGAATATGGACTTAAAAAAGATACTTGAATATCAAACCATAGACAGGCGTTTATACAGCGAAGAAGTTTTGCTTGAAAAAAGTACCGAAAACCAAAAAAGGGAATACTATTTAAAGCAATCACGCGATGCGCACAAACAGCTTACCGCTTCGGATAAGGACGCAGAGGCTTTATTTAAGGACGCAGTTAAGCTGATAAACGATTTAGAAAAAGTTTCCAAAAAAAGGGAATCTTTATCCGTTTCAAAATTTAGCCAAGACAGCCAAGTGAACGCCACGCAAAAGGAACTTCAGGCTTATTCCGAAGAAGTGCAAACCGCGGATAAGGAATGCAAGCGGATTTTGAAATCACTTGACGAAATTGAGAAGGGTTTTCCTCAGCTGATTTCCCGCCGTGCGCAGAATTTTAAAGAACACCAAAAGTTTGACGAAGAATTTAAAAAGAAGCAAGGTGAATTAACTTTAAAGTTTAAGCAAGATATAGAAAAACTTAACGCACTTAAGGCAGAAATTAAGCCCGAACTTTTTGAAAAATACAAAAAACTTAGAGAGCAAAAGAAGTTTCCCCCTTTCGCACCTTACGAAAACGGAAGCTGTATTTGCGGAATAGAAGTAAAAATTGAGCTTGGCGGTAAGCTGAATACCGCGGGTGATATGGCGGAATGCCCGTCATGTTACCGAATTTTGTTTGTGAAGTAGATAGCAAATTAGCCGTTAAAGGGTATTTTTCTTTTCCTTTTTAAATATTTATTTAAAAAGGATTTAAAATGAACTTTGTTAAAATGAACGGCATCGGCAACGATTATATTTTTATAAACACTTCAAAACAAACCATTGAAAGCCCCTCAGGGCTTGCAAAAAAGCTGTGCAACAGGCACTTAAGCATAGGCGCGGACGGGCTTGTGCTTTTTAAAAAATCCGCTAAAGATTGCTTTATTATGAGGATTTTTAATCCAGACGGAAGCGAGGCGGAAATGTGCGGAAACGCGGTTCGTTGCTTAGGACGCCTCTTAAAGGACATGGGGGCAGTAAGCGGAAATAACCTTAGTGTTCAAACGCTTTCGGGCATAAAACACCTTACGGTGTGCGGAAATTTGGTATCTGTGGACATGGGAACGCTTAAAATTGTTGCCACGGATACAGAAATCACCTATATTGACGCAGGAAATCCGCACGCGGTGGTTTTTAGGGAAAACCTTGCGGGCGTGGAAAATGAACTTAAAAGCATATCGCAAAATTACCTTGGCGGAATAAATGCGGAAGCGGTTAAAATCCTTACGCGCGCACATATAGAAATGCGCGTGTGGGAAAGGGGCGCGGGCGAAACGCTTGCCTGCGGTACGGGCGCGTGTGCCGTTGCGTTCGCGTCTTACAAAAAGGGGCTTACAAGCAGTGAAGTTATAGTTACATTAAAAGGGGGAAACTTAAGCATAAAGATTAACGAAAACGACAGCGTGATTATGGAAGGTTTAACCGCCTATAATTACTTCGGTTCTTTATCAATAAACGATTATGGTAAAATTAAACGAAAATTACAAAAAGTTAAAAGTTAATTACCTTTTTGCAGATATTGCAAAGAGGGTTAAGGATTTTCAAGCAAAAAATCCAAGCCTTGGCATTATCCGCATGGGCATAGGCGATGTTACTATGCCTCTTGCCCTGCCTGTGGTTAGCGCGCTTAAAAATGCTTCGCAGGAAATGGGCGCAAAAGAAACCTTTAAGGGTTACGGCGAATATCAAGGCTACCCCTTTTTGCAACAAGCGATAAAGGATTATTACACTGAGTTCGGCGTGGATTTAAGCCTTAACGAAACCTTTGTTTCAGACGGCGCAAAAAGCGATGTGGCAAATTTTGCAGAACTTTTTTCCGAGGACAACACGGCGATAATTCCCGATCCCGTTTACCCTGTTTATCTTGACAGCAATTTAATGAGCGGGCGGAATATTACGCTTATAGACGGCAATGAAAAGAACGGCTTTCTTCCCCTGCCCTATAGCGGGCTTAAAGGCGGAATTATTTATTTGTGTTCGCCTAACAACCCCACGGGCGCGGTTTACACTAAAGCACAGCTAAAACTCTGGGTGGATTTCGCTAATAAAAACGGCGCGGTTATCCTTTTTGATTCGGCTTACGAAGCCTTTGTGCAAAATCCCGAATTGCCCCGTTCAATTTACGAAATTGAGGGCGCGAAAACCTGCGCGGTGGAATTCTGTTCCTTTTCAAAAACGGCAGGATTCACAGGAACGCGTTGCGGTTACACGGTTGTGCCTAACGATTTAAAAATTTCAGGCGAAAGTTTAAACGCAATGTGGCTAAGACGGCAAGCGACAAAATTTAACGGCACTGCTTACATAATTCAACGCGGTGCGGAAGCCGTTTTTAGCAAGGAAGGGCAAATCGCGGTTAAAAATACTCTAAATTATTACCGTGAAAACGCTTTAATTATGGCAGAAACGCTAACAAAATGCGGAATATGGTTTACAGGCGGTGAAAATTCCCCCTACCTTTGGCTTAAATGCGGAATGGATTCATGGGAATTTTTTGATCTCTTGCTTAACAAAATCAATGTGGTAGGCACACCGGGGGCAGGCTTCGGCAAATGCGGTGAGGGTTACTTTAGGCTAACCGCATTTAACACAAAGGAAAATACTATTGAGGCAATGAAAAGGCTTAAAAGCCTGCTTAGCTAATCAATTTGTAGCCACGGCTACAAATTAACGCGGAATACCGCACAAAATTTACATAACAAAACAAAATTTGGGGACTTGAAGATGAAAAATTATTGGCAAAACAAAGATATTTTTAATGTTAATTCGCTAAAGAGATACGGCGCAGGCTTTCCTCTAAATGAAAGCGGAAAAGAAAAAACAATATCGCTTAACGGCAAATGGGGCTTTAAATTCTGCGAAAAGGTTTCCGCTGTTCCAAGCAATTTCCTTGAACTCACAGAAAAGCAGGTTGATTCAATAAAAGTGCCGTCTAATTGGCAAATAGAGGGGTACGACACACCTATTTATACCAATGTTACCTACCCTTACGCTGTAGAAACAAAGAATCCCTTTAAAATTCCATTCATAAAGCCCGATAAAAATTCCGTGGGGCTATATATTAAATCGTTTACACTTGAAAACCTAAATGAAAATGTGTTTATTAACTTCGGCGGTGTTAACAGTTCGGCGGAAGTATATGTGAACGGCGAATTTGTGGGTTATAGCGAAGATAGCTTTGACGAACAAGAATATGATATAACCAAATTTGTGAAAAAAGGTGAAAACAAGCTAACGGTTTTGGTGTACCGCTACTGCACAGGAAGCTATCTTGAAGATCAAGATATGTGGCGCATAAGCGGAATCTTTAGAGATGTTACGCTAATCTTTAAGCCAAAAACCCAAATATCGGATATGTTTTTCTATTCGGATTTAAGCCATGATTTTAAATCCGCTAAGTTAAGCGGGCAAATTGAGATTTCCGCAAGTGATTTAAGCGCGGAAAACTGCGTTTTTGAATACGAATTGCTTAATGCAAGCGGAAAAGCTGTTTTTAGCGGAAAAACCGATTCTTTTAATATTTCGTCAGGCGAAACGAAGAATTTAAGCACGGTTGCCGATACAAAAGATATTCTTCTTTGGTCTCACGAATTTCCCAACCTTTACACAATCAGCGCGAAGTTAATTATAGGCGGAAAGGAAGCTGACTTTAGAAAGATCAATTTCGGATTCAGAAAGATTGAAATTGTGCCTTTAAAAACCGAAAACGGCGTTGAGAAAGGCCCTTTTATTCTTTTAAACGGCGTACCTCTAAAAATCCGCGGTGTTAACCGCCACGAATTTCACCCCGATCACGGACACGCAGTTCCGAGGGATTTAATTGAAAAGGATATTATTCTTTGCAAGCAAAATAATATAACTTCTATCCGCACTTCGCATTACCCAAGTTCGCGCCATTTTTATGATCTTTGCGATAAGCACGGCATTTTGGTAATGTGTGAAAATAACCTTGAAACGCACGGGCTTGCACTCACCATTCCGCGCGGAAATAAGAATTGGTCGGCGCATTGCGTTTACCGCATGCAAAACATGGTTAATTCTTACAAGAACCACCCTTCCATAATCAGTTGGTCTCTTGGTAACGAAGCAGGCTTCGGAAAATCATTTTTTGATATGAGAAATTCCGCCCTTGAAATTGATACCACGCGCTTTATCCATTACCACCCCGACACGACTGCGGGAAAGGTTTCCGATGTTCTTTCGGGAATGTATGTTAGGTGGGAAACCATGGATAAACTCACCGATAAGAAAAATTTTGTGCATTGCAACGCGCTTTGGAATCCCAAAGGCACATTGCTTAAATACAAGGATTATAAGGATTTGCCTTTTATCCAATGCGAATATGCGCACTGCATGGGTAACAGCCTTGGCAACTTTAAGGATTATTGGGATAGCTATAAAGCGCATGATCGCCTTGCGGGCGGATATATTTGGGACTTCGCCGATCAATCCATAAAAGTGGTTAACAACGGGGTTACCGAATGGCGTTACGGCGGTGATTTCGGCGATAAGCCAAATAGCAATAACTTTGCGTTTAACGGAATCGTGCGGGCGGATCGTTCGCCAAACCCTGCGCTTTACGAGGTTAACAAGCAATATCAAATGGCGGATTTTTCGCTTGAAGAAAACCGCACGGTAATAATAAAATCAAATTATATGTTTACTGCCCTTTCGGATTTTGATTTCCAGTCAGAACTTTTAATAAACGGCGAAGTAGTAAAAAGCGAAACGCGCAGTTTAACCAAAGCTGATTTAGAGGGCAAAAATGCAAAGATAAACCTTCCGTTCAGTGCAGAAGATTTAGAAAAGAAAGGTGAAATAAGCGTAATCGTTTCTCTTCTTTTAAATAAGGATTCCTCTTACGCAAAGAAAGGACACACGGTTGCTTACGAACAGTTTATATTAAAGGTGTCGGATTTTACTGTGCCTGATTTGTCCTTGCCTGCCCAAAACAATCCTGAGAGTTTTGACGATGACGACTTGGCGACTGTTTCGGTAATTGAAGAGCAATCTCAAATCGTAATCACTTCTAAAAAATCCTACCGCGCGATTATTGATAAGGCTTCGGGGCATATTATCAGCATTAGCAATCTTGAGGACGAAAGGCTGAAAACGCCCTTCCGCCCTAATTTTAGCAGAGCGACAATTTGTAACGACAGAGCCGCGATTATAAATTTCAAACTTGCAAAGTGGGTTATAGGTGTGGATCGCATTAAGAGAGCAAGCAAGAAAATTAAGCCCAAAAAAATTAGCGTGGAAAAAACAGACGGCTGTGCAAAGGTAACAATTCTATGGAAGATGCCGTTTATAAAAACACTTAAAACTGTGTATAATTTTATAAGCTACGATGTTATAGATGTGGAAATGAGTGTGGTATCGCGCTTGAACCTTGAAAGATACGGCTTCACCTTTTCGCTAAGAGAAGGAATTGAGGGCATGGAATTTTATGGAAAAGGGGCTTGCGAAAACTATTGCGACAGAAGTTCGGGCGCACTCTTAAAAAAGTTCAAAGGAAACGCTGAGGACTTTAACCATGAATATCTTTATCCTCAAGAAAACGGCAACCATACCGAATGCCGTTATTTGAATGTGGGTGCAAAAAAAGGTGTGGAAATTACGGCGGTTGAAAAGCCATTTGAAATGAGTGTGCTTCCCTATTCCATGGAAATGCTTGACGAAGCTAAGCACCTGCACGAACTTTCAAAGCAAGGATATTTAACAGTGAATATAGACGGAAAGCAACGCGGTGTGGGTGGCGATATCCCTGGGGTTGCGTTCAGTTCTAAAAAGCATTATAGGATTAAGGCGAACACCGAACACACACTAAAGTTCAGGCTTAAAGTAAAATAAATCTTCCCGAGTTCTGAATTCTGAATTCTGAATTAGAAAAATTCAACAATATGGATAACACAAAATCTTACGGCTTAGTTCTTGAGGGCGGTGGCGCAAAGGGTGCTTACCATGTGGGCGCGCTTAAAGCGTTGCTTGAATTTGGAATTAAGTTCGGCGCGGTTATGGGTACTTCCGTGGGCGCAATTAACGGCGCGCTTGTGGCGCAGGGGGATTTTGATTTGCTTTTTCACTTATGGGAAAATGCCACGCCTTCCCTGTTTTTGGATATAGACGACAGTAAGGTTGAAAGGCTTGTTTCCCACCATATGGACAAAAGTACCTTATGGTATTTTACCAAATTCATAAGTTCTGCGATTAAAAACAGGGGGCTTTCTTTTGAAAAAGCAAGCGCGGTTTTAAGAGAATTTGTTAATGAAGATAAGCTAAGAAATTCCCCCATTGACTTCGGGGTGGTTACCGTTTCCACAAGCGGTAAGTGGGCGCCTGTGGAAATTTTTAAGGACGAAATTCCATTGGGAAAGCTATGTGATTACATTTCGGCTTCAGCCTCATTCCCCGCTTTTAAAAGAACAGAGATAGACGGTAAATCGTTTATAGACGGCGGTGTTTATGATAACTTGCCGATCAATCCGCTTGTGAGAAGAGGTTACATTGATATAATTGCTTTGCGCACGGGTAGTAAAATGCCACACCGCAGGGTGGTGGATAAATCAGTTTCCGTAACTTATTTTTGCCCCAGTAAACCGCTTGGCAAGACGCTTGCGTTCACAAAAGAAACAATTAAAAATAATATTGCCTTAGGGTATGAAGATACTATTAGCTATCTAAACCAACACCCACCGCATTAAAATTCATATGTTTTGTACTTGAAACACCAACCAAAAACATACGAAAACATATGTGGAAAACTTAGAACCTAAATTATTTTACAACTATGGAAGAAAAACAAATCAATCAAGAAATCAATAACGAACAAGAAATTGCTATAGTAAGCGAAAGCGCGGGCGGGGCAAATGAACCTACCGTGAAAAGCGAAAATAAGCATATTAAAAAAATTAAAGCCCTTTCAAAACGGTGGTTTATTGACGCGTTTTCGGGCATGGCTTTGGGGCTTTTTGCCACGCTTATCGCAGGCACGATTGTGGAACAAATCGGCAAGCTATTCGGGGACGGCAACGCTTTCGGCGCGTTCTTAATTCAGCTTGGCACTCTTGCAAAAACTTTAATGGGCGCAGGTATCGGCGCAGGCGTTGCCTTTAAACTTTGCCCCAATAAACCTCTTGTGATTTTTAGTTGCTTAGTGGCAGGCACGCTGGGTGCGTACGGACAATGGATTTGGGGGCAACCCTTTGGTTCTATCAGCATGATTCCGCCTATGTTCGGCAGACCGGGTAGCCCTATCGGCGCATACCTTGCTTCACTTATTGCTTGTGAAATTGTGTGCCTTTACGCAGGCAAAACTAAGGTTGATATTATCCTTATACCTATAGGCGCGATAGTGGTTTCCGCTGTGGTGATTCTCACGCTTTGCTACCCTGTTAATTGGTTTATAGATCAAATTGCAAAAGGCATGGTGTCCGCAGTTAATTGGAACGCGGTAATTATGGGCATAGTGATTGCGGTGGTTATGGGCTTGATTTTAACCCTTCCGCCCTCAAGCGCGGCACTGTGGATTACTATAGCTTCTGCCCCGTCTGTGGCAGGCACTGACGCAATTTTGCTTGCAGGCGGTGCGGCGGTTGTGGGTTGCGCCTCTCACATGATCGGCTTTGCGGTGGCATCATTTCGTGAAAACAAGTGGGGCGGACTTGTGGCGCAAGGGCTTGGCACAAGTATGCTTCAAATTCCTAACCTCATGAAAAACCCTAAAATCTTGCTTCCGCAAATCGCGTCAAGCATGGTGGTTGGCCCGCTTGCCACTTCCGTTTTTAAAATCAGGTGTAACATAACGGGCGGTGGCATGGGAACTTCGGGCTTGGTGGGCGTGTTCGGAACTATAGACGCCTCTTGGGATATCCCCGTTCATATGCTTGTGCTTGGGGTTATATTCTTGTTCTTTATTATCCCTGCGGTTGTGTCTTTCGGGGTTTCGGAACTTCTAAGAAAAATCGGTTGGATAAAATTCGGCGATCAGAAGATAAACACATAGCGGACTTCTGCCACACAAAAATCGTAAATGGATAAACTTTTATTGTTAGATAGCAACAGCATAATCAACCGCGCGTTTTACGCAATCCCACCCATGGTTACGAGAGAGGGGGTTTTCACAAACGCAGTTTACGGGTATATGAATATGCTTGCAAGGCTTTTAACCACCTTGAAGCCCACGCATATCGGCGCGGTTTTTGATGTTCGCCCCCCCACTTTCCGCCACCAAATGTATCCCGCTTACAAGGCAACAAGAAAGGGTATGCCTGACGATTTAGCTTCGCAGTTGCCGATTTTAAAAGAATTACTTATGGAAATGGGCGTGAAGATTATC